>JAKPNM010000115.1 GCA_029548395.1 Bacillota bacterium | reverse complement strand
ACCTCGATGGGATAGGGCACATACACGCCCGCCGTGCCGGCCACCGGAGAGGGCGAGGTCGCAATCTGCTTGCGGCTTTTGCAGACTTTCTCTATCAGGCTCATGCAGGCGTCATACCTTCCATCCTCAACGCCCACCAGCAGGGTGGTGTTTCCTGCGCGCAAAAAGCCGCCGGTGGTGGCCAGCTTGGTTACGCCAAAGCCGTCTTCCATCAGTTCACTCACCAGGTGCGCCGCGTCTTCATCCTGCACAATGGCAATAATCAGCTTCATTGGCTGGCCTCCTTTGGCTTGCGCGGAGGGGCGCTCCGCTTTTTGACGCATTCATTATACAAAATCTGCCGCGTAATTACAAGCGCGGTACCGGGACAGCCAGATGCCTGTCGCTGAAGAACTGAATCGATGTTCAAATTTTGTACCTGTTTATGCGATTTGTCTGTTTCTGTTGTGTGTGTGCTAATATGCAAATAATATTAAAATCTCAGGATGTCGCGAAAAGAAAGGAGAAAAAATGTTCAACAATGCCGGGAGGAAAATCAAAGGATATGCCACTTTTGTAACAATTTTGGGTATTATTTTTTCTGTTATCGGGGCGATTGCCGTGTGGAGTGCGTCGTCGTATGCCTATAGCAGCGCCAGTGGCAGTATGGTCGCCGCAGGTTTCCTTGTGCTGATTGGAGGGATTGCTTTTTCATGGGTTGGCGGCCTGATGGTATATGGCTTCGGGCAATTGGTTGACGATACCCAGGCGATTCGCCAGAACATCGGCCGGTAGCCCGGTTTTCTTTTGCGGAAATGGCAGGATACAAGCAGTTTCCTGCCTTTTTTGTTTCTCCGAAATCACCGGGCAGTCAGAAAAATCATGGATGTATTATTTGTAGTGAGTTTCCTTGCCATCCTTGAAAAGATCCTGCAAGTACGCCCGGGGCTGCTTCATTGTTGTGAGAAGCTTCTCTTTTATGATAAAATATCACCATCGTTTGAATGGAGGTCGGGATGATCAGGATTGTACTGGATGCGATGGGCGGCGACCATGCGCCGCAAGCGCCCTGTGAAGGCGCGCTGCTTGCCTTGCGGGCAGATCCGGAACTGTCCATCGTACTGGCAGGCGTGCCGGCACAGATAGAACCCTATATCAAGGGCGCGGAGGATTTGCTTGGGCGCCTGAGCGTGCTGGAAGCGAACGACATTATCACCAACAATGAATCCGCCGCGCTGGCCATCCGCCAAAAGAAAAACAGCGCGGTGGTGCGCGGCATGTTGATGGTGCGCGAGGGGGAAGCCGATGGCTTTGTATCGGCAGGGTCCACAGGAGCTGTGCTGGTTGGCGGCATGCTTCGTCTGGGGCGTATTCCAGGCATCGAGCGGCCTGCGCTGGCGCCCGTGATACCCGGCAGGGCGGGTAATTTTCTGCTGATAGACTGCGGCGCCAACGTGGACAGCAAGCCCGAGTATCTTGCCCAGTTCGGGCTGATGGGTGACGCCTTTATGCGCAAGACGCAGGGTCTGACAAAGCCGCGGGTAGGTCTGGCCAACATTGGCGCGGAGGAGGAAAAAGGCAGCGCGCTGTACATCGCGGCACACCAGCTGCTCAAGAAGGAAGCCATCCACTTTGTCGGCAATGTGGAGGCCCGTGATATCCCGAACAACCAGGCCGATGTTGTTGTGTGTGATGGATTTGACGGCAACATCATTCTCAAGTACACTGAGGGCGTGGCCCAGGCGCTGATGAGCATCATCAAGCGCGAGCTGATGGCTGATACCCGCTCCAAGCTGGGTGCTTTGCTGGCAAAGCCTGCTTTTTCGCGTGTACGCAAGCAAATGGATTACACTGAGATAGGCGGAGCGCCGCTTCTGGGTGTGCGGGGAACAGTGGTGAAGGCGCATGGGTCAAGCAACGCCAAAGCCATTCATGGCGCCATTCGGCAGGCTGCACTTATGATTCGTTCAGGTGTTGCCCAAGCCATCGAACAAAAACTCGGACAACAATCTGTATGACGGAGGATCACCATGGTATTTGAACAGGTCGTGGCTCTGATTGCCAATCAACTCAAAATGCCCCCGGAGAAGGTAACCCGGGATGCCCGTCTGGTCGAAGACCTGGGCGCCGACAGCGCCAATGTGATGGTGCTGATTATGGATCTGGAAGATCGCTTCAATCTGCAGGTGGAAGACAGCGCGATCACCACGCTAAAAACCGTCGGTGACGTCGCGGATTACATCCAAGCGCGCCAGGCGTGACCAAAGGTCAATTTAGGCTGCCGCAGACGGGAGCGGCAGCCCTTTTTCATGAGGGCAGCGGACACAAGCGACTGATGTCCGTTTTGTCTTATCATTTTAAAGATGAATCATTGCTGCATACCGCGCTGACCCACCCGTCTGCAGGGGTGCACAATTACCAGCGTCTGGAGTTTCTGGGCGATGCAGTGCTGCAGCTGGCGATCAGCCAGGCCCTGTTTGCCAGGCGCGGGGAGGCTGAGGGCAAGCTGACCTTTCGCCGACAAAGGCTGGTGAACGAGCAGGCCCTGGCAAAGGTCGCGCGCGGCATCGACCTGGGGAGCCATCTGGTGCTGAGCAAAGCCTTTTTGGCAGAGGGTGGCGCGGGCCTGGATTCTGTGCTGGCGGACGCCATGGAAGCCTTGATTGCCGCGGTCTACCTGGATGGCGGCTTTGATGCAGCCATGGATCTGGTCCAACGGCTCTGGGCCGGCGGCATCCGTCAGGCGGAAGCCGGCCTGGACGCCAAGGGAGCCTTGCAGGCGCACTTCCAGGCCCTTGGCGAGGGTGAAATTGAATACCGCGAGCAATCGGTAGAAGGACCGCCGCACAGGCGACTATACAACATGGGCGTATACCATGACGGGCAGTTGCTGGCTACCGGCAGCGGCAGCACCAAGCGCGCCGCACAGCGAAAGGCAGCGCAGGCCGCCCTGGATACACTGCCGCGGGAAGAGGACAGGACATGAAGCTGACGCGGCTGGAGCTGTTCGGCTTCAAATCCTTTCCGCAGCGTACCGATATCCGCTTTGGCGAGGGCATCACCGGCATTGTCGGGCCCAATGGCTCAGGAAAAAGCAATATCGCCGATGCCGTGCGCTGGGTGTTGGGCGAGCAAAGCGCCAAGGCGCTCCGCGGGGCAAAGATGGAAGATGTCATTTTTTCAGGCACGCAAAAGCGCCGCCTGATGCCCTATTGTGAAGTTTCTTTGGTCTTTGACAATGCTGACCGCAAACTCAAAAGCCCACATACCGAGGTCATGGTCACCCGCCGCGCCTACCGCAGCGGGGAGGGCGAATACTTCCTCAACCGCAGGGCCTGCAGGCTCAAGGACATTGTGGAGCTCTTCCACGATACCGGCATCGGGCGGGAAGGCTATGCGATGATTGGCCAGGGGCATATTGATGTGATCCTGTCCGGGCGCGGGGAGGAGCGCCGCGCTGCCTTTGAGGAGGCTGCGGGCATTGCGGGTTATCGTTCGCGCAAGGAGGATGCCCAGCGAAAACTCGATCGTACCCAGGAGCACCTGTTGCGCGTGAGCGACCTGTTGGAGGAGCTGTCCGGGCGGCTTGAGCCCCTGCGTGAGCAAAGCGAGGCGGCCCGGGAGTATCTGGCGCTCAGCGCGCGGCTCAAGCACCTGGACGCCAATATTTTTCTGGTCCGGCATGAGCGCCTGGACAAACGCATTGCCTCCTTGCAGGAAACGCAAAAGAGCATTGCCGGTTTGATTGCCCGCCATGAGGCTGAACTGAAAGATCTGCAGCGCCGGCGGGAAGCGGCGCAGGAAAGCCTGTCAGGCGCGGAGGAGCGCAGCCAGGCGCTCAATGCGCAGCTGCAAACCCAGGAGGACGCTTTGCGCGATCGGGCTGTGCTGGCCGAGCGCAGCGCCCAGGCCCTCCAAAACGCGAAGGATGAAGCACAGACCAACCTTCAGGAGCAGCAGGCGACGCTTGGTGCGCTGCAAACCCTACGGGAAGCACTGCAAGCCGCGCAAAGCGACCGCGAACAAAACCATGAATTGCTCAAGCGCGCCGAAGAACGGTTGATTACGCTGGATGCCCGGACCCGGGAAGCTGAGGAAGAGCTGGACAAAAGCGAGCGGGCGCTTGAGTCCCATCGCAGCCTGATGCTGCAATCTGCCAACAGCCGCGCGGACGCGCGCGAACGGCACGCCCGGCAACAGGCCATGCTGGCTCAGGCGCAGGCACGTCTTCAGGAGCTGTCAGACAACGAGGGACGCCTGCGCGCTGAGCTGGAATATGCCCAGGATGAGGCGGAAGCTGCCACTGCACGCCTGGACAGCGCGCGCAGGGCCGTAGCCCGGCTATATGAGCAGCTGCGTGCGGATGAGCAGGATTTGCGTGCATCCCGTCAGGCTGCGGATGAGGCGCAGACTCAATTGGACGCTGCGCGGCAAACCTACCAGCGTGACCGGGCACGCCTTCTTGCGATGGAAGAAATGTCCAAGTCCAATGAGGGTTTCTTTCAGCCGGTCAAGCAGGCGCTGGCTTATGCACAGGGCAAGCCCGGCGTGCACGGGGTGGTCGCGCGGCTGATCACAGTGCCCAGGGAGCTGGAGACCGCGGTAGAGATGGTGCTGGGCAACGCGCTGCAAAATATTGTGACCGATACCGAAGAGACCGCGCAGGAGATGATCAATCATCTGCGCGAGAAGCATTTGGGACGGACAACCTTCCTGCCCATCTCTGCAGTACGCGGGCGCACCCTGACCACACAGGAACGTCAGGCGCTGACGCTGCCCGGCTGCCTTGGACTGGCCAGTGAGCTGGTCAGATTTGCGGATGAATATAAAGGCATTGTCGAATCCCTGCTGGGGCGTACTGTGGTGGCGCGGGACTTGGACGCCGCCATTGCGATCTCCCGCGCGGGACGGCAGGCATTTCATGTGGTCACTCTGCAGGGCGATGTTATGCGCGCCGGCGGCGCGATGACCGGCGGTTCGATCCAAAGCCGCACTGTCAGCCTGCTGGGGCGTGAACGTGAGATGAAGGAGCTGGCGCAGTCCCTGACCGACCAGGCTGATGCGCTGGCTGGAATGAATACCGCCTGGCAGCAAAAACGGCAGGCAGCCGGTGCCCAGGAAGAGCAGGTGGCCAAGGCCAGGGCGCATGCTCAGGATGAGGAGATCGGCATCGCGCGCGAGGAAGAGCAAGAAAAGCAGGCGACGCAACGTCTGGAGCGTGCTGCAGAAGCTCTTTCACAGGCGCAGGCTGCCGGTGAGCAGCTTTCTGAAATGGTGGCGGATCTTACCCGCGATCTGGATCAGGCTGATGCCGCGAGCCGCATGATTGATGCGGACAAGCAACAGCTGGAGCAGACGGAGGCGCAGTTGAAGCATACCCTGGCTGTGGCGCGGGAGCAGGCGGACAGTGCGCGTGAGGCGCTGGCCGCGCAGCGCCAGTCATGCGGCCAGCTGGCTCACAAGGTCGACATTTTCAGCCGTGACAGTCAGCGAGTGGAAAAGGAATTGAACATTCTGGAAGCCCGCAAGGCTGCGCTGGAAAGCAAACAGGGCGCGCTGGCGCAGCGCATCGTTTTACAACAGGCAAAGCTGGATGAACAGATGCAGGCGCATCAGCAGCAAAACAGCGCGCTGGCCGCTCTCCGCGATCAGGCCAGGCAGGCTGAGAAAACCCGGCGGGAGATCACGGCGCTGACAAGTCAGCTTTCCGGGCAGGCTGAGCGCGTCCATCGTCTTCACAGCGAGGACAGCCAGCGTCTGCACAAGGGTGATATCAGCCTGACACGCCTTGAGGAAGAGCAGCACAGCATGGCCCAGACGCTGTGGAACACCTATGAGTTAACCTACGCCCTGGCACAGGAATTGATGACCCCGGATAGATTTGAGCTGCCCGCCGCTGAGCGTGAGGCCATGGACATTCGCAAACGCATCAAAGAAATGGGCGCCATCAATATTCATGCGCTGGACGAATATGCCGCGACGCTTGAGCGCTTTGAAGACCTGAGCGCGCAGCGCGATGATGCGAACCAGGCGCGTGAAGACCTGCTGAATTTGATCAAGCGTTTGCAGGGGCAGATGGAAAAGCAGTTTGTGCGGGAGTTTGCCCTGCTCAATGAATACTTCGCCGAGACGTTCAAGCGTCTGTTCAAAGGGGGGCAGGCCAGCCTGAGCCTGGCCGATCCGTCCCAGCCTTTGGAGTGTGAAATCCACATCAAAGCGCAGCCGCCCGGCAAGAAGCTGCAGCTGCTGTCTTTGCTGTCCGGCGGTGAGCGGACCCTGACGGCCATTGCCATCCTGTTTGCCATGCTCAAACTCAAACCGGCGCCTTTTTGCATACTGGATGAGATCGAGGCCGCGCTGGATGACGTGAACATTGAAAGTTTTGCCGAGTATCTGAGCGAGTATGCCAAAAGCACCCAGTTTATTGTGATCACACACCGCAAGGGGACCATGGAAAGCTGTGACACCCTGTATGGCGTCACCATGCGCGAGAAAGGCGTGTCGGATATGATCAGCGTCAATTTGGAAGAGTACACCGCATAAGGAGGTTAGCATGGCAGGATTTTTCGCCCGGCTCAAGCAGGGCTTAAGCAAGACCCGCGGACAGATGAGCCGTCAGATTGACCAGTTGACCAGCGCCGCCCAGAAGATTGATGAAGATTTTTATGAGGAGCTGCTGGATATCCTTGTCTTGTCGGATGCCGGCGTGGTCACGTCTGAGCATATCATCGACACGCTCAGGGAGCAGGTGCGCGGGCAAAAGGTGCGCGATGCCGCCCAGGCCAAGGAACTGCTCAAGAATATCATGGTTGAGGAGATGAATATTCCCCGCCCGCCGCTTCAATGGCCCATGGTCATGTTGGTGGTTGGGGTCAACGGCGTTGGCAAGACGACCACGGTTGGAAAGCTGGCGCTGCGGTTCCGCGAGGTAGGCCGCAGCGTCACCCTGGCGGCCGCGGACACCTTCCGCGCAGCGGCTGATGACCAGCTGCAGGTATGGGCTGATCGCGCGGATGTGCCGCTGATTAAGCAGCAGCATGGCGCCGACCCGGCTGCGGTTGTGTTTGATGCGATTGCCTCTGTCAAGGCCCGGAAGACCGACCTGCTGATAGTGGACACCGCCGGGCGGCTGCACAACAAGAAAAACCTGATGGATGAGCTGGCCAAAATCCGCAGGATCATCGCCCGGGAGTATCCTGAGGCTGCTGTGCGCAGCATGCTGGTGCTGGACGCCACCACCGGGCAAAACGGCCTCAATCAGGCTAAGATGTTTAAGGAAGTGGCCGACATCAACGGCATTATCCTCACCAAATTGGACGGTACCGCCAAGGGGGGCATTGCGCTGGCCATCCGCAGGGAGCTGAACGTACCTGTGTGGTACATCGGAGTAGGCGAGGGCATAGATGATCTGCAGGCCTTTGATGCCCGGGAATTTGTCGAAGCATTGTTCTGATGCAGGGTCATTCTTTTGTCTTTGTGTAATTTGTTTTTATGCATATGAAGACCCGCCGCGGCTGACGCGGCGGGCTGTTTATGATCTATACCATGTGACTCATATTCATTATGATCCTGGCGGGAAACTGCCCTGATAGAGGTACTGCTGGGTGCCACGCCCGGCCACGCCGTCCTGGGAGAGGCCCCTGGATTTCTGGAAGGCTTTGACTGCCTCAGTGGTAGCAAAACCGAACATACCATCTACAGGGCCGTTGTAGAACCCCTGATCCTTGAGCGCCTGCTGCAAGCGGCGCACCAGACTTCCGCTGTTGCCTTCACGCAGGGTCACAACCTCACCCTCGGGGTTGGGGGTAACGTTGGTATAGAAAGGAATCCGCGTTGGCGCTGCAGTTGTCTGACCGGGGCCAGGCGACGCGGTCGCAGCGCCGGATGAGAACAAGGCCTCATAGGTATTGCTGCCCACCTTGCCGTCCGTCCTCAGGCCGTTGGCGGCCTGGAAGGCCTTGACAGCAGCCTCGGTGGACGCGCCGAAATCGCCGTCCACACTGCCCGTGTAAAAACGCAAATCCTTGAGTTTCTGCTGGATGCGGCGCACGACCGGGGAATCCATCAGGCCCCGCTGGATGGAGGTGCCGATGATACCTGCGGCGCTGGTTGTCTTGCGCGCCGAGGAGGAATAAAGCTTGCGCAGCGTGTCCGGACCCGCGATGCCGTCCGAATAGGAAGTATGACGGTTCTGAAAGGCGATGACCGCCTCCTGAGTCATCTGGTCAAACTGGCCGTTGGGTTTTCCCATCAGATATCCCAATTCAATCAGTCGCTCCTGTAGCTTGCGCACGTCAGAACCGGTCGAACCCAATTTAAGGAAGACATTGTCCCGGATGCGCGGCGTGGCTGTTGCGCGCGGAGTGGGTGTTGCGGTAGGACGTGGCGGCAGGGCGGAGGAGGAGTTGAGCTTGTTGAGGGTGGAGGTGCCGGCAATGCCGTCTACATACAGCTTGTTGCGCTCCTGGAAGGCTTTGACCGCGGCCTCAGTCGAAGGGCCGAAATCACCGTCCACAGAGCCGATGTTGTAGCCCAGGGCCTTGAGCTTGCGCTGCAGATTGCTGACCTCAGGCCCCTTGGCGCCCAGTTTGAGGATCATCGGTGTGGGCGACGGGGTTGCCGCGCCCGGAGAGGTCGTGATCACCGAGATGCCGCCCCAGACGGGAGCGGTGGGAGAAACAAAGGGCTGATTGCTGGTCAGGATATTGCCCCAGCCGGGCTGGGTGGTGGGATCCTGACCAATCAGTTCTTTGCCTTCGGGCAGGTTGATCATCAGGCCGCTGGTGGTGGCCGGGGAACCGGTCTCCGGCGCGGGAGGAGCTGTTGTGCTTCCCAGGACAGGAAAATCCGGGAAGAGGTCATCATCCAGGGTACCTGCGCCGCTGCTGTTATTGCCGGTATTATCGGGTGTGGCGGTGCAGCCTGCCAGGATGGCAGCAAACAGCAACAAGGCTGCCAGCCGGGCGAATTGCTTGAAATGTTTGCGCTTCATTCCTACCATCCTCTTTGCGGTACTTGTTTGAGTACGAACGTGTTTCACTTTATTGAACGGATGGAAACCAAACTTTCATCCACATATGCGTGGTTTTTTAATCTCCACCAGTGCAAGCTTACCACAGCCGTTCGCATTAATCAATGAATTTGATAAGGAATCTTCATCAAATTGACACAATTATGATGCTTTGCTACAATACGCCGGAATTGACAACGGAGGGTGCGTATGAGGTACGCGGAAATGATCGCCCTTGCGCTGGCGCTGTCCATGGACGCGTTCGCGGCGGCTGTGTGCAAGGGGGCTTGTCTTGCCGGGCAAAAGGACCGGGGAGAGGGCTTGGCCATCGCGGTGTCCTTTGGTTTTTTCCAGGCGCTGATGCCCTTGATCGGCTGGCTGCTGGGCAGCCGTTTCCGGGTATATATCGAATCGGTCGATCACTATATCGCTTTTGGCCTGTTGGCCTTTATTGGCGGCAAGCTGGTTTTTGAGGCTGTCAAAAACAATGGAGAGGAGCTGGTGTGCACACCGCTGCATTTTGTTGAGCTGCTTTTATTGAGCATCGCCACCAGCGTCGACGCGCTGGCGGCGGGTGTAGCCCTGGCAGTGCTGGACACCAGCATCTGGCTGGCAGTCGCGCACATCGGCGTGATCACGCTGGTCTTGTGTTTTGCAGGTTTTATCATTGGCAAGCGCTTTGGCGCCAGGCTGTATACCAAGGCGCAATTGATAGGAGGCATCGCGCTGGTCGGGATTGGCATCAAAATCCTGGTAGAGCACCTGATCGCTTGATATGTCCTGTCATCAGCTCTCCAGAGAATCGCGCAGGTAACCGGCCAGGATTTCCACAATCCTGGCATTTTTTCCGCCGCGGGTCACAATGACGTCAGCCTGATGGATGTAGTTGCGGATATATTTGTCGTACATGGGCTTGACAGTGGCCAGATATTGCGCGGAGATGCTGTCAATGCTGCGCGCGCGCTCCTTGATGTCACGGTTGATGCGGCGGAGAAGGCAAATGTCCGGCTCCACATTGATATAAAGCTTTAGAAACATTTTCTCATACAGGCGTTTATCATAAAAGGCGTGGATGCCTTCCAGAATCAGCACCTCTCCGGGGTGGATCATCTCGGTGCTTTGGGCACGCGCGTGGCGGGTGAAGTCGTAGGCGCGCCGCGGGATGCTGTGGCCGGCCATCAGCTGCATGATATCCTCCAACAGCGTGTCGTGGTCAAAGATGCGCGGCTCGTCAAAATTGAGAGCACAGCGCTCCTCATAGCTCAGGTGCGGATAATCAAAGTAATAGGCATCCTGGTTGATGACAGTGCAGACTGCGCCTACCGCGCGAACCAGTTCCTCCGACAGCGTGGACTTGCCTGAACCGCTCGCGCCGCATATGCCGATAAAAAGCATGAGCTTCCTCCCGATTGATAAATTTTTCTCGTCCGGGGCTTGACGCGCACCACGGCTTATCCTATTGTATAGGCAAGTGAATACACTTATCAAGAGCGGCGGAGGGACTGGCCCGATGAAGCCCGGCAGCCTGCAGACGCAAGGTGCCACATCCAGCGGCGATAGCCGGAAGATAAGTTCGCACGAACGGGCGCTTATCGCAAGCGCCCGATTTTTTCAGGAGGAAGTTCATGAGAAAACTGTTTACTGCCGAATCTGTTACCGCCGGGCATCCGGACAAGATGTGCGATCAGATTTCAGACGCTGTGCTGGACGCCATCCTAAAGGAGGATCCGGTTGCGCGCGTTGCGTGCGAAACCTGCGCCACCACCGGGCTGATTCTGGTCATGGGAGAGATTTCCACCACCACCTATGTGCCCATCCAGGATATTGCCCGCGGCGTTGTGCTTGATATCGGCTACAACCGCGCCAAGTTTGGCTTTGACGGTCATACCTGTGCGGTGCTGACTGCTGTCAATGAACAATCCCCGGACATCGCCCTGGGCGTTGCTCATGCGCTGGAAAGCCGCGCAGGCGGCGCGCAGCAAACCGGTGCGGGCGATCAGGGCATGATGTTTGGCTATGCGACGGATGAGACCCCGGAATACCTGCCCATGCCCATTGCGCTGGCCCACCGCCTGGCCCGGCGCCTGGATGAAGTGCGCAAATCCCGCTGCTTTTCCTGGATGCGTCCGGACGGCAAAAGCCAGGTCAGCATGGTGTATGAGAAAGACCGGCCCATATCCGTCAGCAATGTGGTAGTCTCCGCCCATCATGACGACAAAGTCAGCCAGGCAGAAATCCGCGAAGCAGTTATTGAGGAAGTCATCCGCAAAACCATCGATGAAGAATTGTTCACTGAGGACACAGAGATCCTGGTCAATCCTTCCGGACGTTTCGTCATCGGCGGCCTGGCCGGAGACAGCGGGCTGACCGGGCGCAAAATCATCGTGGATACCTATGGCGGCTTTGTACCGCACGGCGGCGGTTGTTTTTCCGGCAAGGATCCCACCAAGGTAGACCGCTCAGGCGCGTACATGGCGCGCTATGCCGCCAAAAATGTTGTGGCTGCCGGCCTGGCTACACGCTGCCAGGTAGCGCTGGCTTATGCCATCGGCCGCGCGCAGCCGGTCAGCTTCACGGTGGACACCTACGCTACCGGCCAGGTGCCTGATGAGCGCATTGAACAGGCCCTGCAAGCGATAATGGACTTTACTCCCGACGGCATCATCGGCACGCTGGATTTGCGCCGCCCCATTTATCGCCAGACTGCCACCTACGGCCATTTTGGACGCCTGGATTTGGATCTTCCCTGGGAAAAAACAGACCGTGCGGAGGCGTTGCTTCGGGCGTTGCGTTAAAACATTAAAAGAAAACAAGCAAAACAGATACGATTCATAAAACCCTGAATAAATAAGACACGGGGCGCTGAATCCTGAAAGCGTCCCGTGTCTTATTGGTCCTTTTTGATCAGCCGCCCAGGTAGGCTTTGCGCACATCCTCATCAGCGAGCAGTGTGGAGCCCAGGCCTTCCTTGACGATTTTGCCTGTCTCCAGCACATAGGCGCGGTTGGCCAGGGAGAGCGCCATTTGCGCGTTTTGCTCAACCAGAAGAATGGTAGTGCCCTCTCGGTTGATCTGATGGATGATATCAAAGATCTCGCTGACCAACAGGGGCGCAAGCCCCATGGAGGGCTCGTCCATCATCAGCAGTTTGGGACGGCTCATCAGCGCGCGGCCCATGGCCAGCATTTGCTGCTCGCCGCCTGACAGCGTGCCGGCTGCTTGCTTGCGGCGTTCTTTTAGGCGTGGGAAATGATCAAACACCATCTCCAGATCATCCCGGATACCGCTGGCCTCTTGCCTGGTGAAGGCGCCCATCTCCAGGTTCTCCATCACACTCATGCGCGCGAAGACGCGCCTGCCTTCGGGCACCTGGGCCAGTCCCCGGCTCACCAGACGAAAGGCAGGTGTCTTACGGATGGATTGTCCCTGAAAGAGGATATCGCCGGAAGCGATGGGTACCAGGCCTGAGATGGCGTTGAGGATGGAGCTTTTACCGGCGCCGTTGGCGCCGATGAGCGAGACGATCTCGCCTGCGCACACCTGAAAGCTGATGTCCCGCAGGGTATGAATGGAGCCGTAAAACAGGTTGATCTCATTAACTTTCAGCATGCGCGGCCTCCTGAACGGATTGTGGCTGCCCCAGGTAGGCTGCAATGACCTCGGGATTGCTGCGGATCTCCTCCGGGCTGCCATGAGCGATGATACGGCCATAGTTGAGAACATAAATGCGCTCGCAAATGCCCATGACCAGCCTCATGTCATGCTCTATGAGCAAAATGGCAACGGAGAAGCGATCGCGGATCAGCTTGATCGTCTGCATGAGCTCGGCGGTCTCGCTGGGGTTCATGCCGGCAGCCGGTTCATCCAGCAGCAAGACCTTGGGGTTGGAAGCCAGCGCGCGGCAAATTTCAAGCTTGCGCTGACGGCCATAGGGCAGGGAGCCGGCAATGGTATCGGCATCGGATTCCATCTGGAAAACGCGCAACAGCTCGCGTGCGCGGATGTCAATGCCGCGCTCCTCAGACAGGCAGCTCGCATTGCGCAGGATGCCGCTGAGCGGGGAGTAGCGCATGCGCGAATGAAAAGCCACCTTGACATTGTCCAGGGCAGACATGGAATTGAACAGGCGGATATTCTGGAAGGTGCGCGCGATGCCGTCATGGGTGATCTGATGAGGAGCTCGGCCATGAATCGACTTGCCCAGCAGCATGATCTCGCCCCGGGTAGGCGCGTATACGCCGGTCAGCAGGTTAAAGACCGTGGTCTTTCCTGCGCCGTTGGGTCCGATCATGCCGACTATTTCGTTGTCTGAGAGGTGGATATTGATGTCTTCGGCAGCCTTGAGCCCGCCGAAGTCGATGCCGAGATCCCGGGTCTCCAGCACCGGCTTGTCCTCCCAGATATCATAGCGGGGTTGAAAGGGCATGCGCGTTGGCGTGTCCTTGCGCTTGAAAACTCTGCTACAGAAGCGTTCCATCGCCTCCCAGGCGGCCAGCATGGAAAACTCGCGTGTGCCCAGCAGGCCGCTTGGGCGAAAGAGCATCATCAAGATCAGCAAAAAAGAATAGATCAGCAGACGGTATTCCTCCATGCCGCGCAGGACTTCAGGAAGCGCGACCAGCACGATGGAGGCTACCACTGACCCGGTAATTGAACCCATGCCGCCCAGCACCACCATGACCAGGTACTCAATGGATTTGTTGAAGCCAAACATCTTGGCATCAATGATGCTGATTTGATGCGCGAACAATCCGCCTGCAATGCCTGCATAAAAAGCGGCGAAGACGAAGGCAAGCAGCTTGTAGCGCGTGGTAGGAATGCCCGTGGCCTCAGCGGCGATGGCGTTTTCACGAATTGAGATGATGGCGCGTCCGTGACGGGAGCGGCCCAGGGTAAAGATGCTGCTGATGATGAGCACCGTGATGAAGAACACCAGGGTAAACGCGATGACCATGGACAGCGTGCGGTCCTGTGAAAAGGCGCGGGACAGGCGGGTAATGCGGGTCAGGCCGCGCGCGCCGCCGGTAATCGACAGGTTTTCGATAATGACGCGGATGATTTCGCCAAAGCCAAGGGTGATGATGGCCAGGTAATCACCTTCGAGGCGCAGGGCGGGAATGCCGATGAGCAGGCCGCACATGGCGGCGGCCAGGCCGCCCAGCATCAGTGAGAGGGGCAGGGAGAGGCCGAAGCTGATGCTGAGGGACTTGGTCAGAAGCGCTGAAACATAGGCGCCAATGGCCATGAAGCCGGCATGCCCCAGGGCAAGCTGCCCCAGCAGGCCAGTGGTGACATTGAGGCTGGCGGTCATGATAATGGTGATGCAGATGGTGATGAGGATATTGGACAGGTAATTGTTGATGGCGCCGCTGCCAATTAAGGTAGACAGCGCGGCATACAAGACCAGGATCCCCAGGATGTTGAGTGCGATGGACTTGGTTTTTTTGTTCATGCTGCTGCCACCTACACTTTCTCGCCTGAGGGTTTGCCCATTAAGCCGGTCGGCTTGAACAGGAGCACCAGGATGAGGATAAAATAGACCACGGCGTCGGACATCTGTGAGGAGATATACGCCTTGGCCAGGCTTTCGGCGATGCCCAGGACAAAAGCGCCCAGCATGGCGCCCGGAATGATGCCAATCCCGCCCAATACCGCCGCAATAAAGGCTTTCAGCCCGGGCAGGGAACCCATGGTGGGCGACACCGCCGGATAGGCCATGACATACAGGTATGCCCCGATGGCTGCCAGGGCGCTGCCAATGGCAAAGGTAAGGGAGATGATGTTGTTGACATTGATGCCCATCAGCTGCGCCGTCGCGTAATCCTCGCTGGCAGCGCGCATGGCCTTGCCCGGCTTGCTGTTGTGCACGAAGGTCTGCAGGCTGATCATCAGCAGGGCGGTTACACCCAGGGTCAGCAGGGTGATGAAGCTGATTTGCAGCCCTCCGAAGCGAAGCGGCTCCACCTTGAGGACGATAGGGAAGGGGCGCGGCTGGGCGCCGAAGAGGAGCAGCGCGGCGTTCTGCAGCAGCATGCTGACGCCAATGGCTGTGATGAGGGAAGAGATGCGCGGGGAGGACCGCAGCGGCTTGTAGGCCACACGTTCTATGGTCAGCCCCAACAGCACGCAAACCACAATGGCAGCGATCAGGGCGGCTACAGGCGACCAGTTCAGGCTGACCAGCGTAATCACCGCTGTATAGGCGCCTACCATGATGATGTCGCCGTGGGCGAAATTAATCAGCTTGATGATACCGTAAACCATGGTATAGCCCAACGCTATCAGTGCGTAGATGCTGCCAACGTGCAGGCCGTTGATCAGCTGGCTTGCCAGTAGATCCATCCTCTTCTCCCTTCTAATAAAATGGTCGAATTAATACAAGGACAGGGGAGGATGACTCCTCCCCTTCCATAGCTGGGATGCCGATGCCTTATGGATCCACCTGAAGGATGAACTGCTTGTTGCCTTTAGAATCAAAGGTTTGGAAGAAGATTGATTTGACCGGGTCATTGTGGTCATCGAAGGTGATGTTGCCTGAGACCACAGTGCTGTTGGTGGCCTTGATCGCGGCGACAATGGCGTCGGGCTCGGTGGAACCGGCAGCCTCAATGGCGTTCAAAAGCACCTGGGCAGCGTCATAGCCGGTGGCGGAGAAGGAAATGCTGGGCAGCTTGCCGTATTCAGCCTGATAATCCGCTACAAACTTCTGAGCAGCTTCGCTTTGAGCGCCTTCGGAGAAGTGATCGGTATAAATCAAACTGGTCAGTAAATTTTTGTCAGAAATCAACTCGACAATGTCCGCGATGCCATCCGCGCCGAAGAACTTGGCATTCAGACCCAGTTCATTGGCCTGCGCCAGGATGAGCGCAGCGTCCGCTCCGTAATAAGGCAGGAAGACGGCCTCGGGCTTGGCATTCATGATCGTGGTGAGCTGGGTTTTGTAATCGGTGTCGCCAAAGGCGGCGGATTCCGCGGCCACTACGCTCAAGCCATTCTTCTCAGACTGGGCTTTAAACGCCTCAAACAGCCCCAGTGAATAGTCATTTGAATTGTCATACAGCACAGCGACGGATTTTAAACCCTCGTTGGCAATGAAATCCGCCATGGCCTTGGCCTGGAAGGGATCCAGGAAACAGGTGCGGAACACGTTGGGGCGGCCTGTGGTGACATCATAGTCGGTTGCTGAAGGAGAAATCTGGGGAGCTCCGTCTTCTGCCGTGACCTCGGCAAGGGCTTTGGACTCGCCCGAGAGCACAGCGCCGATGTATGCGACCATACCCTGCTCGCTGAGCTTGAAATAGGCGTTGATGGCTTCAGACGCGTTGCCCTGGGTGTCTTCCCAATAAACCTCCACCTGTTTGCCCAGCACGCCGCCCGCGGCGTTGACCTGCTTGACGTACAGGTCGACGCCTTCCTTGACCGCCAGTCCATACATGCCATATTTCCCAGACAGGACGCCGATCCCGCCGATCTTGATAACATCTTCCGCTAAGCCTGGGACAAAGGTGCTTAGCAGCAGGGCGGCCGCAACCAACATTGTGAACAGTGAGCGTTTTTTCATGACATCCTGACCTCCTTTTTTTTACATCGCGCGAACGCGAATATGAAATAAATAGTAGGGGTGATTGATATTTTATACAAGCGCATTACTGTATTTTCATTGTTTTTGTATGGAATGATGAAACAAATGTGATAATAATATACATTCTTGACATCCGCGCAACAGCCTCGTACACTCATGCAAGCTGTATGATGTCAAGGAGGGGCGCATGCGCAGGATTTGTGTGATCGCCAGGCAGGCCGGCAGCGTGCTGGGCGTCCTGGGCAGGGAGTTGCCGCTGCTGCCGGGAGCAGCGCTTCACCGGGCGCTCAAACAGCGGGACATCCGTTTGAATGGCTTGCGTGTCAGCAGCAATGTGCAGGTCCGGCCGGGGGATGAGCTGGCGGTGTTCACCAGCGTGCAAATGCAGGAAGTACCGGTTGTGTATGAGGATGCAGACTGCCTGGTCGTCAACAAACCCGCCGGATTGAATACCGATGATAACGCGAGCTCCCATGCATCCCTGATCGCATGGGCGCGTACGCGCGCGCAGGGGGGAACACTAAAGAAATGCTGGATGGTGTGCCAAGTGCCTGGCGCGTACGCGCGCGCAGGGGGGAACAGCGCCTTGTCTGGTGCACCGTCTGGACAACCGGACATGCGGCCTGGTCATACTGGCCCAGAATCCTCAGGCGCAGGATGCCCTTGCGGAGGTGTTTCGCCATGGCGGGGCAGACAGGGAGTATACCGCCCTGGTTTTGGGCAGGCCTCAGCCGCCCGCTTCCATTTTGACCGCCTGGCTGGTCAAGGACGCAGCCGCGGCGCGGGTGAAAATCTATGACAGGGAAAGGCCCGGCAGCCGGCGGATTGCAACAGAGTATGAGACATTGGCGCCCGGAGAGGTCAGCCGCCTGCGCATCACACTCCATACTGGCCGTACCCACCAGATCCGCGCACACATGGCCTTTGCGGGCACCCCGGTGCTGGGGGATGACGCCTATGGCGACCGCGCAGCCAACCGCGCGCATTGTGCCAGGGGTTTGAAGCTGTGTGCCAGCGCGCTGGGGTTTCGTGATGACTGTCCCCTCGTTGGCCTGCGAGGCAGGCGTTTTGAAATAGATGCGCCGTTTTGAAAGGAGTTTGCCAATGAAACAGGACATTTGTCTAATTGCCGCGGATTTTGACGGCACCCTGTTCAGCCCTGACGGATCCATTTCGCCCTACAACCTTCAGATGATCCATAAGGCGCAGGCTTCCGGGCTCGTGTTTGCTGCCGCGACTGGACGCTTTCCCGAGAACGCTTCGCAGATGATGCTGGACAACGGCATTGTCTGTCCGATTATCAGCGCCAATGGCGCGGTGGTGGAGCTTTCGCCCTACGGCGAGCGCGTCCATGAAGTCATAATGGAAAAGGATACGGCACGCGCGGTGTTTGAACGGCTGGAGGCGCTGGACGTTGGTTATTATATCTTTGGACCGGGCACGGTAGACACACGGCGGGAGAATGACCGCCACCACATCTCCGAAGCTGACGAAGAGCATTTGAGCAAGCTGAAGAAGAGGAGGGTCATATATTCTTATGGGGAAGATGCCTGCCGTGCGGCGCTGACGCGGTCTATTTACAAGTTTTTCGCATTTTTCCCTGAGAATATGGATAATGTTCTGCAGATCGGCCGGGAATGTTTTGATCGTATCCCGGGCATTGAGGTGTCCCAGTCCGGACGTCACAACCTGGAAATTATGTCCAACCAGGCCAATAAAGGTCTCGGCCTGGCTGTGCTGGCACGCAAGCTGGGTATCCCGCAGGAAAAGACAATGGCGCTTGGCGATCACAGCAACGATTTGCCCATGCTGCGCTGGGCTGGTCTGGGAATTGCCATGAGCAATGCCGGGGAGGACATCAAACGCCAGGCCGATGCGATCACCACATCCAATAGCGAGGATGGCGTGGGCCGCGCGATTGCCAAATACTGCTTTGATGAAACATGAAGGCGCGTTGTCTGATGCAAAAGCTGGCCACAGAGCCGGCTTGCTGTTTTGTTGAAGGCAGAAACGCCCTAAACCTCAGCCCGATTATCCGGAAGTTCCCATAAGTGGTGGAAGGGATCGGACAGGGTAAAGCGCGCGCTGCCCTCGCTCAGGGCAGTCAGTTCTTTGACTACCCCCTGCGCGTCCCGTTCGCGCACAATCAGCTGTAAATCGACCTGATCGCTAAACGAAGGCGTTACCGCGCACACCGGAAGCCTGCCGAGGGTGTAGTTGATCACATCCCAATAAGGGTAAGCAATCCGTGTATTCAGGCGCTGTGATACCTGGGCTGTGACAACGCCGGCTGCTTTGACAGCGCCTGCCGCGCCCGCGCTGTAGGCGCGCGTCAGTCCGCCTGCGCCCAGCAACACGCCGCCAAAATAGCGCGTGACCATACATGCGCAGTTAACAAGGCTGTTTTTCTTGAGAACTTCTAAAATAGGGATACCGGCTGTTCCCTGTGGCTCTCCATCATCCTGATAGCGCATCAGCCCGGCATTGGCGCCAATGATATAGGCAAAGCAGTGGTGGGTGGCTGTTTTGTGCCCCTCCCTGATGTCGCGCAGGAAAGAAAGCGCGGCTTCCTCACTTTCGACCGGTGCAGCCTGGCCGATGAAGCGGCTTTTGCGCACGATAAATTCATGGATTCCCGGGGCGGCCAGGGTGAAATAATCGCCGGTGATACTCATTGCTTGAGGACGATGCGGCAGTGGTTTTTCTTGCCGCGGCGCAGCAGCAGACCATCTGCCGGGAAGTCCTCTGCCAGCAGGCTCTGATCCACGCTTTGCGCTTTTTGATCACCCACGGTGACGGCGCCCTGGGACACCATCTGCCTCGCCTGGGAACGGCTTTGGCACAATCCGCACAGGAACAACAAGGTAGTCAGCCGGTTGTCCTCTTCCAACTTGGAAATGCTCAGCTCATAGGTTGGCACATCGTCCATGACCTGCCCGCCGGCAAACAGCGCGGCGGAAGCCAGTTGCGCTTTTTGCGCTTCCTTCTCGCCGTGCACAAGCTTTGTGGTTTCATATGCCAGGATCGTCTTGGCCTCGTTGATGGCGGCGCCTTCCAGCGCGCCCAGGCGGCGCACCTCGTCCATGGGCAGAAAGGTAAGCATGGCCAGGGATTTTTCCACATCGCTGTCAGCAATGTTCCGCCAGTACTGGTAAAATTCATATGGAGAACACATGTCGGCATCCAGCCACAGGGCGCCGCGTTCAGTTTTCCCCATTTTCTGGCCTTCGGAGTTGAGCAGCAGGGTAAGGGTACAGGCAAAGGCGGCTTCCTGCTCCTTGCGGCGAATCAGATCCGCGCCGGCCAGAATGTTGCTCCACTGGTCATCCCCGCCCATTTGCAGACGGCATCCGTAGCGGCGGAACAGCTCAAGGAAGTCATAAGCCTGCATAATCATATAGTTGAATTCCAGAAAGGTCAGGCCTTTTTCCATGCGCAGGCGGTAAGCCTCGGCTGTCAGCATGCGGTTGACGGAAAACAGGGGACCGATCTCGCGCAGGAAAGGCAGGTATTGCAAAGGAACCAGCCAGTCTGCGTTGTTGACCATCAGCGCCTTGTCATCATCAAAACAGATAAAGCGCGACAACTGCTGACGGATTTTTTCAGCATTGTAGGCGATGGTTTCAAGTGAGAGCATTTGGCGAAGCTCTGTCTTGCCGGTGGGGTCAGCTACCTGCACCGTGCCCCCGCCCACCAGGGCAATGGGGATATGGCCGGCTTGCTGCATGTGGCGCATGGCAATGACCGGAATAAAATGGCCGAAATGCAGGCTTGGCGCTGTTGGGTCAAAACCGACATAAAATGTGGTGGGTTCGCGCTCCAGTTGCTCGTAGAGCTCCTCTTCAAAAGTGGTCTGAGCAATCAGGCCGCGCTCTTTCAGGGAATCCAGGATATGCATGGGGCGCCTCCGATCTGTTGATAAGTGTTTATTCTGCATGATTATAGAATCCATGACATGAAACTGTCAAGGAAAGAGCGGGCTTGAGATTGCCCCCCTGAGATTGCTCATCCAGCTAAGAGAAAACGACAAGCAAAATTCGGTATGATCAGATACCGATCAACCCGGTATTGCCAAGACACTGCCGATAATCATTGCCGATAATTGCTATAATTTGTAGTATTTTACTTGTCTTTGCGTGCACTCCATGGTATAGTGATACAGCAACTGATACTGCAACCGCGAAAGAGGGGTACGTAACGAAGAAAAGTGGGTGACGCGTTGTGCAAATCGCGAGGCTGTGCTTGCTTTCGCCCTTGCAAAAACGCGGCATAACCCAGTTTTTTATTTTACGGGGAGCAATGATGGCGAAGAAGACCCGTCCGGTAGAACAGGCAAAACGCATCAGCCGGATGCTGGCGGAATCCATGGGCTATGAACACCTGGAAACCGCATTTGAAAAGGAAGCGACAGGCATGTACCTGCGTGTTTACCTGGACAAGCCCGGCGGTATCACGCTGGATGACTGTGAGGCCTTTCACCGCGCTGTGATGCCGCTGTTTGAGAAGATCAATTATGATTTTCTGGAGGTTTGCTCCGCCGGGCTTGACCGGCCGATCAGGAACGAGCGCGATGCGGAAAAGGCAGCCGGTCAGACGGTGGAGGTCAAGCTGTTTCGTGCCCAGGATGGGCGAAAGGAGTTCACTGGCATTTTGCTACGGCTGGACGCGGATGCCTGGGTCGTGCAGACAGCACAGGGAGAAAAACGGTTCTTGCGCAAGGAAGTGGCGCTGATGCGCCGCAGTGTGGATTTGAGCATGCTGGAGGAAACCGGCACATATCAGGAGGAGGAAAGACATGAGTGAGCCCAAGATAGACCTTATGGAGGCCATTTCACTGCTGGCACGTGAAAAGGACATGAATGAAGAAGTGCTGATCGACACCATCGAGGAGGCGCTGAAGGCTGCCTATAGACGCAACAACCGCCAAAGCGGCGCGGTGATCCAGAACCTGGTGGTGCGGTTGTCCCGCAAGGAGGGTGCTCAGGTTTTCCTGCGCAAGGTGGTCGCTGATGAAGTTGAGGAGCCGGATATGCAGATTTCGCTGGAGAAGGCGCTGGCCATCAACCCTAATTATCATGTGGGCGACATTGTGGAGATTGATGTCACGCCGGACAACTTTGGCCGTGTAGCCGCACAGACTGCCAAGCAGATGCTGGTGCAAAAAATTCGCGAAGCCGAACGCGGCAAGATTTATGATGAGTACATTGAAAAGGAAAACGAGATTCTCACCGGCATCGTTCAGCGCGTAGAGCCCAAGGCCACCTACCTGGAACTGGGCCGCACAGAAGGCATTATGGAAAGCAGTGAATACATCCCCGGGGAAAGCTATCGTGATGGCGATCATTTGAAGGTTTATGTGCTCAAGGTACGCCGTTCCGGCAGCGATTACCAGCGCGCGCCCCAGGTGTATGTCAGCCGTATCCATCCGGGTTTGGTGCGTCGTTTGTTTGAAATGGAAGTGCCTGAAATCGCCACTGGTGTAGTACAGATTCGTTCCACTGCGCGCGAGGCTGGCAGCCGTACCAAGATTGCCGTGTATTCGATGGATCCGATGATCGATCCTGTGGGCGCCTGCGTGGGCCCCCGCGGCTCAAGGGTGGAGAAGGTGGTCAGCGAGCTGCGAAACGAGAAGATCGACATCATCAAGTGGTCGCCTGATCCGGCTGAATTTGTCGCCAATGCGCTCAATCCCGCCCATGTGGTCAGCGTGTTTATTTCCGATGAAGAGAAGATATGCCGGGTGGTGGTGCCTGATATGCAGTTGTCCCTGGCCATCGGCAAGGAGGGACAAAATGCCCGCCTGGCCGCCAAGCTGACCGGATGGAAGATTGACATCAAGTCCCAGAGCCAGTTTGATGAGCTTATTCAGCAGCAGGCTTATCAGGATCAAGCCATGATGGATCAAGCTTTCCTTGATGAGGGCTATCCCATGGATGACGGCAGACTGAACGACTAAACAGGAAGGACGCCGAATGCCAAAAAAAATCCCCATGCGCATGTGCGTTGGCTGCAGGGAAATGAAGCCCAAGAGAGAGCTGCTGCGTGTGGTGCGCACGCCGGAGGACACGATCCTCATCGATTTTACCGGGAAGAAGTCTGGGCGCGGCGCTTACGTGTGTCCTGAGGAGGGCTGCCTAAACCGGGCAGTCAAACTGCGCCAGCTAGACCGTGCGCTGGACCGCACCATTTCTCCTGAGATCACACAACAGCTTGCGGGACAGATTGCTGCCAGCAAGCTCAAGGGGGAAGCGCGTGGCTGTTAGCGGCTTGCTTGGGCTGGCTTTTCGTGCAGGGAAGCTGGTACCCGGCGCTCAAATGACGCTGACACTGATTCGCGATGGCAAGGCCGCGCTGGCACTGCTGGATGAAACGGCCAGCGCCAATACAGTAAAGAAAGTGCAGAATGCTTGCAATCATCATCGGGTACAGGTTATGCTGTTGGATGAGGGTGTGCTGGGAAGGGCCTGTGGGCGACCCGGCATGGCGGCAGGTGCTGTCAAACCCTGCGGGCTGGCGGACAGGCTGCTGGCCATTCACCATGAGAAAACCGGGCGCCCGGAAGCCGCTGAAATTGAAACTATTATGGAGGACAAGGGCTGAATGTCAAAAGTCGGTCTCAGAGACACCATCAAGAACCTGAATCAAAAAACAGGCGTGATCCTGTCTGAAACTGAGCGGGTCAAGCGCAATGCGGACATTATGCTGCAGATGCTTAAGCAACAGGAAGCAGTTTTTTTGCGCCAGGAGGAAGAGGAACGTCAGCGCATAAAGCACGAGCAGCAACAGCAAATGCTCCAGACGCAGACAAAGGCCTGGACCATGCCTGATGAGGATGAACAGGCGATTCTTGATGCCGCTGAAGCCGCGCAGCAACAGGCGCAGGCTGCGGATCAACCTGAACCTGCAACGCCTGCTGTACCGGTAGTTCAGGAGGGACCTGAGATACTGGAGGCTGTGTCCGACGAACCTCAAGCTCAGGCTGTATCCGTTTCCGAGCCTGCACCCGCGCCTGTCAAGCCGGAGCAGCCGGCTCCCGAGCAAACCCAAGCCCCGGCTCCGGCTCCGGCTGCTGAGAAGTCAGCGGCTGCGGCAGAACCTGCAACGATTCAAGGTAGGTTTGCGACTGGTCAGCCGGTGACGCGTACTGCTCAGCGGTATGGCCGTCCTGCGCCCGGCGCTCAGCGGTATGGCCGTCCGGCGCCCGGCGCCCAGCAGGATAGCCGTCCTGCGCCCGGCGCCCAGCAATATGGCCGCCCTGCGCCCGGCGCGGCACGTGGGACAGGCAGGTCTGCCGCGATGCGTGTCCCGGTAGATGAGTTGCTGGTGCCCTTGGAGAAGGAGCGCGTCAGCAACTATGATCCCAATAAAAAGAGTTATAGCCGCAAGCCGGACCCGGAGCATGTCAGCAAGCAGCGCAAGCAAAACGCGCGCAAGTCGCAGCCTCGTTATGGACTGGATGATGAAGTTGTGCGCGGCGGCCGTCGTGCACGCCCCAAGAAACCTTCAGCACAGCAACTGATGGCGCCCATCAAGATCGAGACCGCCTACATGACCCAGGAGACCATCACCGTCAAGGATCTGACCGAGCGCATCGGCAAACCGGCGGGAGAAATCCTCAAGAAGCTGCTGTTGTTGGGCAATATCGCCACCATCAACAGCGAGCTGGATTATGATACGGCTTCCCTGGTGTGCTCTGAATTTGATGTGGAATTGATCCTGCGTCTGGAGCGCACGGCGGAGGATCAACTGGTCGAAACCGCGGATGTGGAGGACAATGAGAAAGATCTCAAGCCGCGTCCGCCGGTCATCACGATCATGGGCCATGTTGACCATGGCAAGACCTCTTTGCTGGACTACATACGTGACACACATGTGACCCGCGGCGAGGCCGGCGGCATCACCCAGCATATCGGCGCTTATTCTGTGGATTTGGATGGTCAGACCATCACTTTCCTGGATACCCCTGGCCACGAGGCCTTTACCGCCATGCGTGCGCGTGGCGCGCAGTCCACGGACATTGCGGTGCTGGTGGTTGCTGCCGATGACGGCGTGATGCCCCAGACAGTGGAGGCCATCAATCACGCAAAGGCTGCTAAGGTGCCTATTATTGTGGCCATCAATAAAATGGATAAACCCGAGGCCAATCCCGAGCGCATTAAGCAGGACCTGACCGCCCACAATCTGGTGTCCGAGGAATGGGGTGGGGATACCATAATGGTGCCCGTATCCGCCAAGACCGGGGAGGGTGTGGACAATCTGCTGGAAATGATTCTGCTGCAGGCCGAGGTGCTGCAGCTGCGCGCCAATCCTGACCGCCTTGCCCGCGGTATCATCATTGAGGCCAAGCTGGACAAGAGCCGCGGTCCTGTGGCTACGGTATTGCTGAAAAACGGGACACTGCGTGTGGGCGACAATGTGATTGCCGGTATGGCTGCCGGCCGCGTGCGCGCGCTGCTCAATGACAAGGGGGAGAGCGTGCGTGAAGCCGGGCCCTCCATGCCGGTTGAGATCTCCGGCTTTGACTCTGTGCCGCAAGCCGGGGATGAGATGATTGCTGTCGATGATGACAAGCTGGTACGCCAGGTAGCCAAAGAGCGCGAGGACCGCATAAAGGAGCAGCGCGTGGCCGCCTCTACAGTAACGCTGGACAACCTGTTCCAGAACATCAAGGAAGGTGAGCAGCTCACGCTGAACATCCTCATTAAAGCGGATGTCCAGGGCTCCACCGAGGCGGTGCGCCAGTCTCTGGAGAAACTGAACAATGACCAGGTCAAAATCAACGTACTGCATGCCGGCGTAGGAGCCATTACCAAGGATGACGTCAACCTGGCTGCGACCGCCAATGCCACTATCATCGGTTTCAACATTCGCCCGGACAACAATGCGCGCGAGGTAGCCGCCAGGGAAAACATCGATATCCGTCTGTACCGCGTGATTTATCAGGCCATCGAGGACATTGAAAAGGCGATGAAAGGCTTGCTGGCACCCGAGTTCAAGGAGGTCCTCCTGGGACACGCGGAGGTGCGCAATGTGTTCAAGATTACGGGTTCCGGCACCATTGCCGGCTGTTATGTGACCGATGGCAAAATGCAGCGTAATCAGCCGGTACGCCTGTTGCGGGATAATGTGGTGGTCTTTGAAGGCAAGCTGTCTTCTCTGCGCCGCTTCAAGGATGATGTGCGCGAGGTAGCCAGTGGTTATGAATGCGGAATCGGCCTGGAGAACTACAATGACATCAAGGAAAAGGATGTCATCGAATGCTTCATGATGGAAGAAGTCGAGCGTTAAGGAGAAAGCGTGGCACAATATCGGCAAAACCGTATCGCTGAAGAAATAAAAAAGAATCTGGACAGGATTATTCGGGAGGAGCTGCGCGACCCGCGCGTGTGCGGCACGTTCAGCATCACCAGGGTAGAGCCCACAAGGGATCTTCGCATCGCAAAGGTATATATCAGCGTGCTGGAGGAGGAAGGGCTGGAAGATATGATCAAGGCGCTCAAGGGCGCGTCCGGCCTGTTGCGCCACGCGCTGGGTGCCAGGCTGAGTGTACGCCACACGCCGGAACTCATCTTCCTGCCGGACCGCAATATCGCCTATGGCATGCACATTGCGGATGTGCTCAGGCAAGTGCTTGGCGATGGGGGACAAGACAGCAATCATGAAGATCATTGACCTGGCACAGACCGCTGAAGTTCTCAGGCGATCGCGGCGTGTTGTGCTGCTGACGCACTTGCAGCCCGACGGGGATGCCGTTGGCTCCTTGCTGGCGGCAAGCGCCCTGCTTGAAGCCCTTGGCAAGGAGGTCACTGCAGTCTGCCACGATGCGGTGCCTAAAAATCTGCGCGTTCTGCCCGGATGGGAGCAAATCAAAAAGCCCGCAGAAGTCACAACGCGGGATTTTGATTTGGCCTGCTCTTTGGACGCCTCCGACCTGGCGCGCCTGGGGGATGGCGGCCAATTGTTTTCTGCCTGCCCGTACACGCTGGTGATCGACCATCATGCCTCGAACATCTGCTTTGGCATGGACAATTACATCGACAGTCAGGTGGCTGCGACAGGCAACCTGGTGTTCCGTTTGTATGAGCAGCTGGAAGCGCCCATGAATGCGGATATCGCCGCGCTGCTGTATGCCGCGATCTCCACTGATACCGGCAATTTCAGCTTCGGACAGATGGATGAGGAGTTTTTTCTGCAAATGAGCAAACTGATGCGCGCCGGTCTGGACATCTCACATTACTCCAGGGTGCTGCATTTGGTCAAGGATCTGAGTTTCTATCGTTTGCTGGGCCGCTGTCTTGATTCGTTGAGTTTTGAGTGTGGCGGGCGTCTGAGCATGATGCGGCTGAGTGATGCTGATTTTCAACAGACCGACACCACGCAGGATTTGGTCGAAGGTCTGGTGAATTATGCGCTCAACATCCCGGGAGTTCAGATGTGTTTCCTGGCTACCCAGGTAGAAGCTTCGCAAACCAAATTCAGTTTGCGCGCCCTGGCGCCGCACAATGTAGCGGTAATTGCAAAGGAGATGGGTGGGGGCGGCCATGTGCTGGCTGCCGGCTTCACCCTGGACCTGCCGCTTGATGAAGCGATTGACAGGGTTAAGGCGCGGATGATAAAAAGCCTATGTCCCTGAATGGTGTTCTCAATTTTTATAAGCCGCCTGGCATGACCTCTGCCCAGGCGGTTGCTTTCGTCAAGCGCCTGACCGGGGAAAAGACCGGGCACGCCGGCACTCTGGATCCTGAGGCGGCCGGCGTGTTGCCGCTGCTGCTTGGCAAGGCGACGCGCGTTTGCGATGAGCTGATGGGCCGTCCCAAGCAGTATCTGGCAGAGGTGGCTTTTGGAAGCGCCACAGATACCCAGGATGCCCAGGGCAAGGTGCTGGAGCGCTGTGAGCTCCATCCAGGCCTGGAACAGGTTCGGCAGGCAGCCGCGCAATTTGTTGGCAGGGGGATACAGGTGCCGCCGCAGTACTCAGCGCTCAAGGTCGCAGGAAAAACAGCCTATCAGCTGGCGCGGGAGGGCAAGGCAGCGCGGCTTTCGCCACGCCCGGTTGATTTTTATGAGATTGATATTATACGCCTGACAGCGCGAAATGGCGCCTTGTTGAGGGTGCGCTGCGGCAAAGGCGCCTATATCCGCACGCTCTGCCATGACCTGGGCCATGCGTTGGGAGGCTGCGCGCACATGCGCTTCCTTTTGCGTGAGGAATGCGGGGGACTGTCGCTGCGCTCCTCAGCCACTCCGGAGGATTTGCTGGATTGGCGGAGGACTGGTTTCAAGACAGGACAAAGATGGTTTGCTGGCCTTGCTTCCATCCTTGACAACTACAAGCGAATGAGCGTATTGCCTGAGTATCGCCACCTGGCCGTCAATGGGGCCAGCTTGTCGCGACACATGGTACAGGTGGGCGAGACAGTGCATGAGGGCGCCAGGGTGTGTTTGTTTGCCGGAAAGGACCTGTTGGGGATTTACCAAATCGAAGGCAGCATGTTTCGCTTGATAACGATGCTTTATGTGCCGTCAGCACCGTTTGATTAAGCATGTTGTCATGCGGCAAATAAACACACAAGCGCAAAACCCTGCTGTTTTCCTTGCTGTTTTAAGGGTAGTTCTTGACAGCAGTTGGCTGAAACTGTAATATTACCCTTATCATTAAGTGGAGGGATCACAGGTGGAGCAGTTTGGCCTTGATAGGATTGAATTGAACAAACCGATTCGTGAAACCACCTATGAAACGCTCAAGCACGCGATTATTATGGGGGATATCCCGGCTGGTTCACGTTTAATCGAGACAGTTTATGCCGAGCAGCTTCACATTTCCCGTACGCCGCTTCGCGAAGCCTTCCGAAAACTGGAGCTGGATGGCCTGGTAGAGTATGTGGAGCGCAAGGGAGTGATTGTTCGCGCCTTTACCATGGAGGACATTGAAGAGACCTTTACCATCCGCAACGCGTTGATGATGCTGATCATTCCTTCCATCTTTAAAAACGTCAAAAAGGAGCATTTGGACGCGCTGCAAGCCATCCTGGATAAAATGGATATCAGTCAGCAGGAAGAGAACGCGGATGAACTGGCTGTATACAACCGTGATTTCCACCGCACGATTGAGCATATTTCTGATAAAAAGCGTATTTTGCGTGTAATTGACAGCCAGGAGGAGTATATCATCCGCTTTTCCCACATCGCGATTGCCAGCATTGTGCGCCGCTCCAACGCGCATAAGGAGCACCATCAGCTTCTGGAAATGCTCTCAAAGGGCGATGAGGAAGGTTTTGCCACGCTGATGGAAAGCCATCTCAAGGAGAGCATGTTGACCTGCCTCTCGGCTGTTTCCCTGCGCCGCAAGCAGCCTGAGGATTAAAGCTGATGAAACGGTAAAAATCTTGGCAGCATGTAACATACATGCTGTTGTTGTATAATAGATTGACAAGCGACAGGAGGGAACAATGAACGATATACAGATTGCCCAGGCCGCCAGCCCCAAGCCCATTGTTGAGATCGCGCGTGAGAATGGCATCCCCGAGGATGCCTTGATGACCTATGGCCCGCTGATTGCCAAGGTCAATCCGGTCAAGCTGCGGGAGATGCCCGAAAAGGGGAGGCTGATTCTGGTCAGCGCGATCACACCCACCACAGCGGGCGAGGGAAAGACCACGGTGTCCATCAGCCTGGCGGACGGTCTGCGTGCCATTGGCAAGCGTTCGATGCTGGTGCTGCGCGAGCCCTCCATGGGCCCGGTGTTCGGCATGAAGGGAGGGGCGACCGGTGGCGGCCACGCCCAAGTGCTGCCGATGGAAAACATCAACCTTCACTTTACAGGGGATTTTCACGCCATCACCAGCGCCAACAACCTTTTGTGCGCCATGGTGGACAACCACATCCAGCAGGGTAATCAGCTGGGCATAGATCTGCGCCAGGTGCGTGTGCGCCGCTGCATGGACATGAATGACCGTCAGCTGCGCAACATCGTGGGTGGTCTGGGCGGCACCGGCAACGGCAGTCCGCGCGAGGATGGCTTTGACATCACCGCAGCCAGCGAGGTCATGGCCTCCTTTTGCATGGCGGCCGACCTCAACGACCTGAAAAAGCGACTGGGCAACATTGTAGTAGCCCGCACGCGCGAGGGCAAGAACATTACCTGTTCGCAGATTGGCGCGCAAGGCGCGATGGCGGCGATGCTGCGCGACGCCATGATGCCCAACCTGGTACAGACCATTGACCATACCCCGGCGTTGATTCATGGGGGCCCTTTTGCCAACATCGCTCATGGCTGCAACTCGATCGCCGCCACGCGCCTTGCAATGAAGATGGCCGACTATGTGGTGACCGAGGCAGGCTTCGGCGCCGACCTGGGCGCAGAGAAATTCATCGACATCAAGTGCCGCACCAGTGGCTTGCGGCCGGATGTTGTGGTGCTGGTGGCCACCATCCGGGCGCTCAAGCACCACGGCGGTGTGCAGAAAGCTGAGTTGAACCTGGAAAACATACCGGCGCTCAAGGCTGGGATGGAAAACCTGCTTGCACATATCCGCAACGTGAAGACCGTGTGGAATTTGCCGGTCGTGGTGGCCATCAATCACTTTGTCAGCGACACCCAGCTGGAGATTGAAACCTTGCAGGCAGCCATGGATGCCGAGCAGGTGCCGTGCCGCTTCAGCGATGGCTGGGCCAAAGGCGGTCAGGGCGCCAAGGAGCTGGCGCAGGCTGTAGCCGGCCTGGCTGACCAGGGTTTGGGCAGCCAGATGCGCTTCACCTATGAGGATGAGGCTTCATTAACCCAAAAGATTGAAGCCGTCGCCAGCAAGGTTTATCATGCCGGCAGCGTCAACTTTTCTGCCCAGGCCAGGAAGATTCTGGCGCAACTGACAGAGGATGGCTTTGGCAATTACCCTGTGTGCATCGCCAAGACCCAATATTCCTTCAGCGATAACGCAGCTTTGCTGGGGGCGCCCAGTGGGTATGAGCTGACCATCCGTGATGCGCGGCTGTCCGGTGGCGCGGGCTTTGTCGTTGCCTTTGCCGGGGATATCATTGCCATGCCCGGACTGCCCAAACAACCTGCGGCGCTGAACATTGATGTGGACAATGATGGCGTGATCAGCGGGATATTTTAGCATCAGCCCCTGAAAGGAGAGATACATGAACGGACACCAAAAGCGTGTGCTGGACCTGCTCAATGAGAATTGCCGTATTCCGCTGGAACAAATGGCGGTGATGCTGGGCATGGACATCCAGGAAGTTGCCGGAATCATTGATACATTGGAAAAAGATGGCATTATTCTGAGCTACCGCCCTATTATCAACTGGGACAAGGCCGAACGCAACATGGTTGAGGCCATGATTGAAGTGAAGGTGACGCCGCAGCGCGACTTTGGTTTCGACGCGGTTGCCAGGCGAATCAACAACTTTGAGGAGGTGCGGGGATTATACCTGATGAGCGGTACCTATGACCTGCTGATCCAGGTGGCGGCTCCTACCCTCAAGGAGCTGGCGCAGTTTGTTTCCGAACGTCTCAGCCCCCTGGAAACCGTGACCGGCACCAGCACCAGCTTCGTGCTGAAACGCTATAAGCAGGATGGCGTGGTTTTTGACCGTCAGGAGGAGGACAGGAGGCTATCGGTCTCGCCATGAGCAGTCGTTTTGTCAACCCGGCCATTGCGGCCGTGCCGCCCAGCGCAATCCGACGCTTTTTTGACATTGCCGGCACCATGAAGGATGTCATTTCCCTTGGCGTAGGGGAGCCGGACTTTGTTACGCCTTTTGCTGTGCGCAATACCGCGATTGACAGCCTGCTGGACGGAGAAACCCAGTACACCACCAATGCGGGCATTCTTCCCCTGAGAGAAGAGATCGTCCATTATTTGCAAACACGCTTTGAAGTGAGCTACGCGCCTGACAGTGAAGTGCTGGTGACGGTCGGTGCCAGCGAGGCGATTGACATCGCTTTGCGGGTCCTGGTACGCCCGGGGGATGAGGTGCTCATCCCGGAACCCTGTTATATCAGTTACCAGGCCTGCACCCGGTTCGCCCTTGGCGTGCCGGTCAATGTGCCCACGCATGCGCAGAACAACTTTGAGCTGCTTCCTGAGGATCTGGAAGCCCGGATCACGCCCCAAAGCCGTGTGCTGGTTTTGAGTTATCCCAGCAATCCAACCGGTGCGGTCATGCCCAGGGAGCGTCTGGAGCGTATTGCAGAACTTGCTATACGCCATGACCTGTTCGTGGTATGTGACGAAATCTATGCGGAATTATGCTATGATGGATTCCGGCAGCCTTCCATTGCCTCGCTGCCGGGCATGCGTGAGCGCAGCATGGTCGTCAGCGGCTTTTCCAAGGCCTTTGCGATGACCGGCTTTCGTCTGGGCTACCTGTGTGCGCCGGCTGAAATTGTCAGGGCCTGTGCGCGCATTCATCAATACACCATCATGTGTGCCAGCCGGCAAAGCCAGGTGGCTGCCTGGAATGCGCTGCGCCAGGGGCGTGAGACCGATTATGCCGAAGTGAGCAGGATGCGTGAGAGCTATGACCGCCGCAGGCGGCTGATGGTCAAAGCCTTCAATGAGATGGGGCTTCCATGCTTTGAGCCCAAAGGCGCGTTTTATGCCTTCCCCGACATCCGCCATACCGGACTGAACAGCGAGCAGTTTTGCGAGCGTCTTCTCAAGGAGCAGCATGTGGTGTGTGTACCCGGCAGCGCCTTTGGTCCCAGTGGGGAAGGGCACATTCGCTGCTGCTATGCGACGGCGACGGACAGCTTGCTGGTGGCCTTTGAACGGATCAAGGCCTTCCTGGCCGGCTTATAGGAGAGATTTTGTGAAACGGACCAGTTTATTGCTCTTGGCAGTTACCCTGCTGTGCGCCTTGTCCACAGGCATGGCGTTGGCAGACGAGGAGATTTCCATCTATGATCTGGACCCCTCCCTGCTGGCTACGCCTGAGCCGCCCCCGGCGAATACTTATTCTGCGGAACCCACCCTGCAGCCGCCTGCCACCGTGCAGCCTGAGCGGCAGTTCAAGGATGGAAGCTTTCAGCTGGTGATTACCGCAGGTGGCGACATGACCATTGGCGGCGATGTGCGCAAGCGCGGCGATTCCCTTTTTGAGCGGGAGCTTAAAAAGCAGGGCGGGGATTTGAATTTTCTCACCCGCAACGTGCGCGACATCCTGCTCGCGGATGACCTGACCATCGTCAATTTTGAAGGGACGCTGACCACCGCCCCGGTGTACAAAACCAACAATCAGTTTGTATTTTCTGCACCGCCGGAGTATGTGAGCATCCTCAGGGATGGCGGTATTGAGGCGGTGGCGCTGCAGAACAACCATGTCATGGATCACGGCGAGACAGGGCTGAAGGATACCAAGGCCGCGCTGGAAAGCGCTGGCATCGTATGGAGCGACGCGCAGAACAAAGGCGTGTACGAGATCAATGGCGTGTCCATCGCGATGCTGACTTACCAGCAGTACCGCGAGCAGGTTGCGGAGCTGCTTATCAAAGTGCCGCAGGATGTACAAAATGCCAAGGCGCTGCATGACATCGTGATCGTCAGCTTTCACTGGGGTGCCGAACTGGATTATAAGCCCAACAGCAACCAGATCGAGCTGGGGCGCGCCACCATTGACGCCGGAGCCGACCTGGTGCTGGGGCACCACAGCCACCGCATCAATCCGATTGAGTTTTACAAGGGACGCTATATTGTCTATTCTCTGGGGAACTTCAGCTTTGCCGGCAATAACAAGCCAAGCGATATGAGCACCTTTCTGTTTCAAATCAGGTTTAATGTGAAGCAAAACTCAATCGAACCGGACTCATTTCGCATCATACCCTGCCGGATTTCCTCACGGAAGGATTACAACGACTTTGCTCCTACGCCGTTTACAGACCAGTACCTGATTAACAATGTTGTTGATATGCTATTGAAGAACAGCAAGGGTTTGGAATATGCCGTGGATCGTTATCCGGTAGACTGGGAGTAAGATGCGCGCAAAAATATTGCTTGTTGCCCAGGATGAACCCCATCGGGATGCCTTGCGCCTGGCGCAAAACGTGCTCAGCGAGGTGGCGCTGGCGTTTTCGCACAGCTTTGCGATGCGTGAGTTTGTGACTGGCGAGCACGGCGACGCAAGGGATGTGGCGGAGATCGCGCAGCAGCACGATGCGGCGATGCTGGCGGGCAGTGCGAGTTTTCTGCAGGAGATCGGGCTGATGTTAGGCTGCCACGCCGGCTGCCTGACATATCAGAAGCACGCGGACATTCAGCACCTAACCCGTCTCAAAGCCGGGCCGCTGGCAGATCTGGATCTGATATGGCCGCTTGCGGACAGCGCGTCCGCCATTGGCAAAACCGCGGTAAGCGCCTGTTCGCTGGCGTACAGGAATGCAGCGGATGTGCTGTATGTCGCGCCCGAGGATGGGGCGGATTATTCCGGTGCGCTCAACAAGGCTGCCATGTATGCCGCCCTGCCCGCGCCACGGTCAATGTCCCTGGATAGTTTCTTGATATCAGCGCTCAGGCATATCATGCCGGCGCAGCTGGTGATGGCTGCCCCAAAGGATGCCGCGCTGGCAGCCGGGCTGCTGCACTACCTGAATGGCACTGAGCTGCTGGCCTATACCATGCTGCTGTCTGACAACGGGCAGTTTTATGGTGTTACAAGGGCAAAACAGGAAGAAGCGCCTTTGTTTTCAGTGCTGTACGCAACGCAGGCCATGCTCAAGTCTGCCCTGAATATGGATCCTGAGGGCGATTGCCTGCGGAGCGCAGTGGATAATGTGTTCGCTTCCTGCTGGTGTACGAGCGCATCCGAAGAGGAGGAACAGGATATTTCCACGGAAGAGATCATGGAGAGGATCAACCAGCAAATCAGGCTGGCCGGGGAATTGCTTGATCGCTTCGGGAAATAAGCAGCACTGGCCGGACTACCGCTGCTGCGGTGTCAACCTGGTCGGCAGCATCGCGGCATATTTGGGGATGCCGGACATGCATCCGGGCATTCCGGAGGTTGACAACCTGTTGTCCCGCGGCGCTTGGCGCAGCGTTGTGCTGCTGGTGCTTGATGGCCTGGGCAGTGTCAGCCTGGAGGAACTGTTTCCAGATGAGGCCTTTCTGCCCGGTCGGCGCATGATGGACCTGAGCGCTGTGTATCCTTCCACTACCGTGGCTGCCACTACTTCGCTGCGCAGCGGGCTGTATCCCAATGAGCACGGCTGGCTGGGCTGGACGATGTTTTTTCCGCAAAACGGCACCAGCGTGGACGTGTTCAGCAATCAGGTTCAGTTCACACAGCAACCGGCTCCTTTCCCGCACGCTGCCAATACCTTTTTGCCGTATACTCCGCTGGAGAAACGTCTTCACAAGGCCGGTCTGGCGGCTGGCTTTGCTGTTTCCAGGTATGATGAGCTGCATGCGGACGACTTTGAACAGCTATGCGACCATATTCTCACGCTTGTTCAGGGCCCGGGCAGGCAATATGTATATGCCTACACCAATCAGCCGGACGCGGACATGCATACCCACGGCGTGGACAGCCTGCCTGTCAGGAGAACCCTGCGGGAGATAGACCGGCGCTTGCAGGCGCTTGCAATGGCGCTTCCCGGGGATGTGCTGCTGCTTGCCACGGCGGATCATGGGCTCATTGACGCTGAGCCGGCGGTGATTGAGGAGCATCCACGTTTGAGCGAGATGCTCTTGCGCCCCGGCGTCCTGGAGCCGCGCGCTTGCGCCTTTTATGTCAAGCCCCGGCATCATCACGCTTTTCCTGAAGCATTTTCACAAGCCTTTGGCGGCGATTTTCTGCTGCTTGACAGCCGGGAAGCCTTATTACGCGGACTGTTCGGCCCCGGAGTCAGCCGGCAGGACCTGGAAAGCTATGTCGGGGATTACCTGGCGCTGGCCATTTCGGACAAGGCCTTGTTTATGAAAAGGGAGCACTGCAAAATGCTGGGCATGCACGCCGGGCTGACCGCGCGGGAGATGTTGGTGCCCCTCTTTGCAATAACACATTAAGATTGGAATATCCAGTAATAACAATATGATTCGCGGTGAATATTCTCTTTTTCGCTTTTCCGCCTTGGCAGGCTGTTACCTGGGATGTAGCGGCATGTATAATCCCCTGTCGGTACTGAAACGACCGCTTGCGCCCTTGCCATGGGTTCCTGTGTATGTTATCGTACAGATAAATCATGGGCCGTTGGGCCCGGAATAATATGGGAGGGATTATCCATGAAGAAGTTGATTGCCCTGTTGCTGTGTTTGCTGATGCTCCTGGGTCTTTTCAGCGCCCAGGCAGCCAATGAGGGAGTGACCGGAAAAATTGTCATTTACACCTCTATGTATCAGTTTGTCATCGACATGATGGACGCTGCCATGGAGGAGGAGTTTCCCAATCTGGACGTCGAGTTCTTCTACGGCGGCACCGGCGCCCTGCAACAAAAGCTGGCGGGCGAGATTGAGACTGGCAAGCTGGGCTGCGACATGATGCTGGTGGCTGAACCCGCCTATTCCCTGGAGCTCAAGGAGGGCGGCTGGCTGCATCCCTACGTCATCGAGGGCGCACAGGACCTGCTTCGCTTCCCCTACGATGAGGAAGGCTACTGGTACCCGGTCCGGGTATGCAACATGGTTCTGGCCTATAACCCTGAGCTTTACCAGCCCGAGGACCTGCCCAAGAGCTTTGAGGGGTTTGCCTTTGACGAGAGCCTCAAGGGGCTGATCTCCATGGGCAACCCGCTGACCTCCGGCACCACCATGGCCAGCGTAGCCGCCCTGAGCGACCTGTATGGCTATGAGTATTTTGAGGCCCTCGGCAAGAACAATGTCATGATCGAGTCAGGCTCCGTGGCCCTGACCAAGCTTGAGACCGGCGAGTGCAAGGCCATCATGATCCTGGAGGAGTCCGTCCTTAAAAAGCGCAAGGAAGATGGCAGCAAGCTGGCTGTGATCTACCCCGAGGACGGCGTTATCCTGATTCCTTCTACCGTCATGTCTGTGGCGGAGGACCGTAGCGCCAACATGAACGTCAAGGCTGCCGAGGCCATCACTGACTGGCTGCTTTCCGAGGCCGGCCAAAAGTTTGTCATCGCGGGCTACATGCACTCAGTCTTCAAGGGCTCAACAGACATTCCCTTTGACTCCATCGACACCGAGGAGCTCATTGCCAAGGACATCGGTGTGGACTGGGTGCGCACCTATACCCAACGCAATGAAATCCAGCAGGCATTCCAGCAGGCTGTCACCATTTCCAAGTAAGGCGGACACCACCTCATGGGCACCTGTGAGACAGGTCAGGGGAGGCCGGCAGGCCTGGTCTCCCCTGGCTTGGTTTGAGGGAACACATGAACACATCGCACGCGGGTTTTGACCAAAAGGAAAAAAGGCGGGCAAGGGCGGCGCTGGCGCTGGCAACAGTCCTGGCGCTGCTTATGTTGGGCCTTGGAATTCACGGTATCCGCCAGCATCAGGCTTCCGGCTATGATGACGCGGCCGGTTTTGCTTATATCCGGAAAGCCAGCAGGGAAACTGCGGACACAGGGGAGAAGGTTCAGCTGCAGCCATTCCAGCAGGAGGCGCTTGCGTTACTGTTGGATAGCCAGTTGGCTGAGCGCTGGCGGGAATTGCGCTTCAGGGGCGAGACCATCCGGGATTTTGAGCGGGCGGACAGCGCTTTACGGGCCCAGACCCTTCAAAGCCTGCTCAGGGAGGAGGACAGCCTCAAACTCGGCGGCGCCGCCTCAGCCCTGCTGCTGATGGACGACCAGATGGATCAGGATGGCGTTCCGGCGGTGGAGCGGTTGATTCTCCGGGTGGCAGACCTGCTGCCGGAGGCTCAGGGGAAGGATTTGCGCGCCAGCCTGAATGCTGTAAAGACTGAGCAATCAGTGGCGGTGGAAGAGATGGCTCTTGCTGAAGGACGTGCTCTTTTGGGTGAAGCCGTGGCAGAGCGCAGGTTGTCCCGCTATCTGCATGGCGGCCAGGACCTCCTGCTCCTCACCCGGGCGCTTGCGGAGCTTTTGATGGATGCCAGCCCGGGGGAAGACTGGGCCCCCTTCCTGGAGCTGCTGCGCCAGGTGCCAAGGGACGCGGCAGCCTATGAGGATCTGTTTGCCCTGCCCGCGGAGGAGGCCATGTCCGCTGTGCTTGCCGGCATTGATCCCGGCGCCATGTCCGGCGCCCGGCTGATTGCCTTGAACCGCGCCCTGTATGAGCGTCTGCTTGAGGCAGCGCCCCAGGCCCTGGATGACCACCAGGCCCAGCTTTTGAATCTGATTGCCGACAGCATGGAGGCCGAATACGCGCAGGAGCTGCGCCTGAAGACTGATCTGCTCCAGGCTAGGGCCTGGAACCAGCGCTTGCTGCCGCTTTTGGGAGAAGCGGCAACAAGCGCCCGGACCGGGGACGCGGAGCTGAGCCAAGTCCTCTCTGCCCTGGCTCAGGGGCAGCCCGTGCCGCAGCTGGAGAATGACCTGGCTGCGCGGCTCATTTTGCAGCGGGACAGCGACACCGACCGGCGCATCAGTCAATACCTTGCGGATTTGCCCATGGACAACGCCCTTGTCACCAAGGCCAGGCTGCTCTTTGCTCTGGACGCCTTTCTCCAGCGCCCGGCGCCTGAGACCTCTTTGAGCGGAGAGGAAGCAGCCCTTCTGCTGCTGGATTTGGATAAGGCCACGGAAGCGGCGGATCAACTTCCCCAGCTGCTCCAGGCCTTAGGCCTGGCCGTCCCCCCGCAGGAGCAGACGGCCCTTGGGCTTCGCCTGGCCATCCGCCAGAACGCGCCCCGGGTCAGTGCATCCCTGGCCATTGCCAGGGGCGGGGGCGGTTTCCTGCAGAGCCTCATCGCCAGCCAGGGCAAGCAGCTGGCCTTGCTGGGCGCTGTGCTGCTGATCGACGTCCTGCTGCTGTATTTCTTTATGCGCCAGAGCCGGGAGTGGCGTCTGGATATTAAATGGCTGCTGGTGCTTTTGATTGTAGATTTCTTGTTGGTCGTCCAGGTGTTGCCCCTGCTTTTCCTGCTATACCGTGCCCTTACGCCATCCGGTAGCCTGTCCTTTGTCACCTTTGGCCGCCTCTTTTCCTACAACATGAACCGCAGCGCTTTGTACAATACCATTGTAGGCGGCTTGTCCGCCATGGTTTTAGGGACGCTGCTGGCTTTTCCGCTGGCTTGGTTGGTGGGGCGCACCAACCTGTACGGCAAAAAGTTCTTCAGGAGTCTCTTTGTGCTTACCTATATGGTCCCTCCCTACGTGGGTGCCATGGCCTGGCTGCGCCTGCTCAACCCCAACGTGGGCACCATCAATCAGTTTCTGAGGGGCTTCTTTGGCCTGGGCAGCACTGCGGGGCCTATCAACATCTACAGCCTGGGCGGTCTGGTCTGGGTGCTGACTACCTTCTATTATCCCTATGCTTTCATCACCATTTCCCGTGCCATGGAGAAGATGGACCCCTCTCTGGAAGAGGCATCCAGGGTCTCCGGCGCCTCCCCCTTTATCACCCTGATCAAGGTTACCCTGCCGATCATGACCCCTTCCCTGATCGCCGGTGCACTCCTTGTTTTTGTGAGTGCGGCTTCCTGCTATGGCATTCCCTCTATCATTGGCGCGCCGGGCCGGGTACACACGGTAACCACCCGCATCATTGAGTACTATGGCCGGGGCACCCAGGGCCTCAACGATGCTACAGGCCTTGCGGTGTTCCTGATGGTCATGGCCATTTTAATTCTCTATCTCTCAGATTTTGTGGTGGCCAGGAAACAATACATCACCGTATCCGGCAAATCCACCCGTCCCAACATCGTGGACCTGCGCTCCTGGCGTCTGCCCCTCACCATCCTGGTCATCCTCTTCGCGCTCTTTATTGTGATTCTGCCCTTCTTTACCATCCTCACCACCAGCCTGAAGATCGATGTGGGCAAGTCGGTGCTGGAGGCGGGGAACTTCACTCTGAACCAGTGGACCACCATCTTTTCCCGTTCAGAAACCATTGATTCCCTCAAAAACAGCTTAATTTTCGCCACAGTGGCCGCCACTGTGGGAATCCTGGTGGCTATTACCATGAGTTACCTCATGCAGCGCACCCGCATCCGTGGCCGAAAACTGCCGGATTTTTTGATTACCCTGGGCTCAGGCTCTCCTTCGGTTGTCATCGCCCTGGGCCTCATCATGACCATGCAGGGACGCTTTGGGATCAACATCTATAACACTGCCTACATTATTATCGTAGCTTACCTTATCAAATACATGATGATGGGCATGCGCACGGTCACCAGCGCCATCAGCCAGATCCACGTCTCCCTGGAAGAGTCCTCCCAAGTATCCGGCGCTTCCTGGCTTACCACCATGCGCCGGATCACAGGGCCTCTGATCTTCCCCTCTATCGCAGCTGGCTGGTTTTTGATTTTTATCCCCTGCTTTTATGAGCTGTCCATGACAACTCTTCTTTATTCCAACACCACCAAGACCATCGGTTTTCAGCTGTATGAGTACTGGACCTATACCAGCCAGCCCCAGGCCAGCGCCCTGGCCTTTGGCATTCTGCTCATTGTCATCCTCATCAATCAGCTGCTCAGCCGCCTGACCCGTGGCTCTTTCACCATCTAAGGGAGGCTACTATGTCCAGCGTCACCATTCGCGATGTCACCAAATCCTTTGGCACCACTCAGGTGCTGAGCTGCTTTAACGAGGTATTCAGGGACGGCGAGTTTGTCACCCTCCTGGGGCCCTCTGGCTGCGGCAAGACCACCATGCTGCGCATGATCGCCGGCTTTGAGAAGCCCACTAGCGGGGAGATCTATATCGACGACACCCTAGTATCCTCGGACAAGGTTTTTCTGCCCCCGGAAAAGCGGGGCGTGGGCATGGTGTTTCAAAGCTATGCCGTCTGGCCGCATATGGATGTCTTTCAGAATGTGGCCTATCCCCTTACCATCCAGAAGCTGAACAAAGCCAGCATCCGGGAGAGGGCGGACAGGGCGCTGGGCATCGTGCACCTGGGGCGCTACAAGGATCGCTACCCCAACCAGCTCTCCGGCGGCCAGCAGCA
>JAKPNM010000102.1 GCA_029548395.1 Bacillota bacterium | reverse complement strand
GCGGCGGTTCTGGTTAAGGCACGCACATTCAAGGCAAACTCCCGACATTTGCGGGAAACAGGGCTGTTTAAAGTCGGGCAAGCAAGAAAAAAGGGTATGAAAAAGGGGCTGTAGCAAACTTTGCATTCTGCTACAGCCCCTCGCTTGGTTGTCAAAGCCCCAGCAGATCATGTTGGGGCTTTATCAATGATCTGAACCATGGCTCCTGATTCATTTTCTAAGGTCTTTATCCATTCAGAGTTTGCAACGGACAACAACCATCACATCGCCCGCTGATCCTTCCTCATCTTCTCCAGGGGTTTACGAGAACGTTTGTTCGTGTTATTGTGGGTGCGGAGGCGAACATCATGGCAATCAAAACTTATGTGGGAGTCGTCTTTGACACGGATGAGCTGGGCATCGTCCAGCCGCGGCAGCTTGTCTTCCATCACCGGCGCATGACAATTGACAGGGTGCTGGAATCCAGGCAGGCCATTGCAATTCATGTGGGCGGCAACGGGCTGCGATACACGGTATGTATCGGGCAGCGCAGAACCAATCTTTTCTGGGATCATTATAACCGTTGGTTTGTAGAAGAAAAAAAGCCCTGCAAGACAGCGTGCATTGACGGACAAGCCGGAATAAAAAGGCTTCTTTAACCTCGCCATCAAGGCTGAGGCGACAAGGATTACGAGCTGCCGAAATCAACCGGAGGCGACCTGTTCAATCATCTCGGCCAGACGCGATGCGCCAAGCACAAAGCCATAGGAATTATCCAGCGTATAATCCGCACAGGCGTGATAAAAACCGATGTGCTTGTTGTACTCCAGGATCACATCTTCACGTGAACCATCCTTGAGCGTGGGGCGGCGATCCGTTTTAATATCTGAGAGGATTTGATCCAGCGGTCGGTCGATATGGATGATGACGCCATGGTTTTGCATGATCAGCACATTTTCTTTCATCGTGGGCAAGCCGCCCCCGGTGGACACCAGGCAAGGCTCCTGCGAAACCACCTCCATCAGGACGCCGGTTTCTGCATTGCGAAAAAAGTCTTCCCCAAAGGTCTCATAGATGTCGTTGACAGACATCCCCATCATGTTACTGACCAGCTGATCAGTATCAACAAAACGCAAATTCAGGATGGAAGCCGCCTTGCGCCCGAGGCTGGTTTTCCCGCCGCCGGACATGCCAATCAGGAATACATGCATCCGGAGCATCGCTTGCCTCCCTCCTGAATTTTGTTCGTAATTTTGAAAAAAGTATAGCATAGGCCGCATCCAGGGGCAAGCAACAGCCGTCGAAAACGCCGGACCATACACCTTGGCGAAAAATTAACTGGGTCAAAAACCGCCCCGGATATTCAGCTTGAAAATCCTACAACTGGCTTCACGTTCAACCCGCTTATTGAAACTGCGGCAGCCATTCCTCAAACTGAGCGAACATTTCATCGGTCATGGCCTTGATCTCTTTCAGGCTGAGCACGGCCGCGGTCAAGGGGTCATAGCAGATGGCCTGGTAGACCAGCTCACGGTTGCCGGTCAGGCTGGCTTCAACAGCCATTTCTTCAATTTGAGCGGAGGTGTTGCACATAAGCGCGAGCTGCGGCGGCAGTTTGCCCACATGGATAGCTTCCAGACCATGCTTGCTGGCTAGGACCGGTACCTCTACGCAACACCCGTACGGCAGGTTGTCAATCAGGTTGAAGTTGCGCACATTGCCATTGAACTTATACAGGGTCTGGTCACCGAAAACAGCATTAAAAATGGAAGCAGCATATTCCCCGCCGCGTTTCAAATCCACCGGCTGATTGAACCATTCCTCAATTTCCTGCTTCCAGGTGTGCTTCTTGTTTTTATATTCATTCAGAATATAGGCATAGTGCCCGGGATTCCAGCCGGTGCCATGGGTACAGTATTTCTCTATCAGATCGGGACGCTTGCGGAACCAGGACACATACTCGCTGTTGTGGCCGGAGGACTCGGTCACATAGTATCCCATCGCCAGATAAAGCTCATTGCGGACGATCTCTTCATTGTAGACATCGGTGTTCTCCCGGATGGCCTTGTCAATCAGCGGATAGACATCCTTTCCGCGGTGCAGGAAATCCAGGTAGAAAGCCTGGTGATTGATGCCCGCGCAGGTGTAGGAGATCTCGTCCTCCGGCAAGCCGATCCAGCGCGCAAGCATCGCCGCTGTCCCCTGCACGCTGTGACACAATCCGCTGCTGACCAGCTTGGGATATTGCTCTTGCACCACGCGGCACAGCATGGCCATGGGATTGGTATAGTTCAAATAAACCGCTTCGGGACAATAGCGGCTGATGTCCTGCGCGATCTCCATAATAGGGTTGACCGTGCGAAGAAACCTGAAGATGCCGCTGGGTCCGCGGGTATCCCCCACGTTGATATCCACACCGTATTTCTTAGGGATCAGGATGTCATGCTGCCAGACATCCACATCGCCTGCCAGAATGGTGGTGACCACGCCGTGCGCGCCCTTGAGCGCCTCTGTGCGGTCCTGGGTGGCGATGACCTGAGCGGGGTAATTTCCGGCCTCCACAATGCACTTCACAGCCCTGGCAATGGTGCTCAGCCGGTCAGCGTCGATGTCCATCAGCACGATGGTAGCGTCCGCAAAGGCCGGGAAGGATAGAAGGTCGCGCACCAGGCTGCGGGTGAAACCAAAGCTGCCGGCTCCGATAAAAGCGATTCTCTTTGACATGGCACTCTCCTATATTGTGTATTGTTTCCCGGCAACGCGCAGGTTGCCCCTGTTCAATTCACATTATAGCGCATCGTTTCCGTCAATGCACGAGTTTTCAGCCGGGCTTCACACTTCCACAGACTCTTTACAGTTCTTTTTGCCCGCGTGTCTTGACAAAAAGGCCGCTTCCCGTATGATGAAACAGGTTCATATCACCGGAGGACAGGATGCAAAAAGGTAAAGTCAAAACCTTTCACATTGAAGCCATTTTCGCGGGCATGCACTCCAGCTATTGGCTGGCCATGTGCGCATTTTCCGGTTTTATGGCGGTTTATTTGTCATATTATGGTTTTTCTGACGCGCTGATCGGTTTGACCGCTTCTTGTATATCCCTGATCTCGATTACATTCCAGTTGGGGATTTCATCATTTTCTGATGCAAATGCCCAAATATCGCTTAAAAGAATCATCACGGTCATCTATCTGGTTGTCATGGGGCTTGTCAGCCTGCTGGCACTGGCGCCCATGCCGCTTGTCGCGATGCTTCTGACCTACTCGCTGGTCGGCGGAGTGATGAATGGCATGCCCGGTTTGTTCAATGCGCAAATTATCCAGTTTGTCAACGAGGGTCTTCCCGTCAACCTGGGCTGGCCGCGCGGGGTCAGCGCGCTGGTGTATGCAATTTTCGCTTATTTTCTGGGTCTTTTGCTTGACCGGTTCAGCCCGGGTATTTTGATGCCCATCTGTCTGATCTGCATCGCGTTTGCTATTTTCATGGTTTTGTTGATGCCCCGGCCGGAACGCAGGTCCCCGGATGAAAGCGCCATTCCGGACCTCGCGCAGCCCATGCCGCGCACCAGCTTCCGGCAAATGCTGCGCTCAAACCCGGTCATGCGGTTCTTTCTGCTCTCAGCGGTATTCATGAATGCCGGTCAAACGAACATGATGTTGTTTTTAGCCCGCGTGGTTGAATCCAGGGGCGGCAACGAGACCGCTCTGGGTTTGGCCATGTTTTTGCAGGCCGGGGTAGAAATGCCCGCGATGTTCCTCAGCCCCTTCCTGCTGCGGCACTTTCGTGCGCGCGCCATCCTGAGCGTATCGGCGATTGCATACTTTATCAAAGCCCTGATGATCTACCTGTCACGCGGCATTGGTGAAATCTACGCAGCCATGGCTTTTAGTGTGTTTTGCTATGGCTTGTATGGAATCTCTTCAGTATATTTTGTCAACAGCATCGTCCGGCCCAACGAGCGCGTACGGGGTCAGTCGCTGGTGACTGCCAGCGGCGCGCTGTCATCCATCATCAGCAATTCAGCAGCCGGATGGCTGGTGCAGACCCGGGGCATTGGCGCGCTGAACCTGGTGTGCGTCATCCTGCAAGCCATTGCCGCCGGGCTGATGTTCTACTGCGCCTGGCTGCACATGAGAAGAGAGAAGCTTCAACACACCGCCGGCCTGAAATCACAAATTTAAGAACTAATGCAAGTTTACCAGAATCGTTCCAACAATCATCCGCGCGTAATATACAAAACCACCCGTCCTGGTGGTTTTGTACGATGATGATTGAGGCAATCGCAGCTTGTGCCGCCATGGGCACCACTTGTTCACAGCCTGATCTGGTTAAGGAAGGTCTCGGCGTCACGCAGCACCTTTCGTACATCCGCAAAGGACAGCTTTTGCAGGGCTTGCTCATACGGAAGCGCCTGCGCAATAACATCCTCACCGGAAACCGGTGTCTGCCGCGCGTCATACTCCGCAAGAAAATACGTGAAATGCTTGAGCATGCCCCGACCCTGCGGGTATACAATCTGGCCGCCAAAGCCCGGCAGCAGCCTGGCGTGCAGCCCTGTCTCTTCATAAATCTCACGCAGCGCGGTTTGCTCCTGAGTCTCACCGGACTCCACATGGCCCTTGGGCAGCCCGGTATTACCGGAGCGCTCCGTGACCAGGACATACAGCCGCTCGGCACCGCGCTGGCTGAATAAAACAGCGCCCGCGGAATACTCATGCGTATAGGCGGCATACAACGCCTGTTGGGTCAAATGGCATTGATATACAAGCTGCCCATCATCACGCGCGCTGGTGTCAATGACCTCAAAGCCAAGCTTCTGATAAAAACCCAGCAATTCCTCCAGTGTGCGTGCGTCAAGTGTCATCAGGTTGAGCGATAAAAAGGTCTCCACCACCAACCGCTTGCCTATCCCGCGTCCCTGCAGCCTGGGTTTGACAGTGACGGCCAAGATACGAGCTTCACCGGCTGTCTGCCCCTCCAGGGCGATCATGCCAATGACGCGGCTATACTGCACAAATCCATAGACCTGGTACTGCGGCAGGCTCTGCCAGGCGGTCAGCATGCGTTTGAACTGCTGTTCTGTCAGGTGTTGTGTACAGGGAACAAGCAGATCCCTTACACCAGGCAAATGAAGCCTGTTTTTCAGATTGACAAAAACATACCTGGCACGATGAGCGCTTGTTCCGTCCCTGGAAGAACCCGGCTTGGGAAAGCTTTTAGAGTGATTGCCTGTCATCGCAATTGAATTCTACCCTTCTTTGTTTCCTGGACTCGCGTACAAGGCGCCGCATCATCCTCTTTCGAAACAGGTATAATATATGCAAGCATGCACAAAGTGTCAATCATTCAGCATGGTTTTTGGAGATAAAGCAAGGCCACAAATCTCCTTTGCATTGTTTTTCCTATTATCTTCCCTTTTTGTTCTCCCTGGGTTCGCGCACCCGCTCCGGGAGACGCAAAACGGCTGGCTTGATTGCGCTAAAGTCAATTTCGTTGTATGATATGTACACTTTCCTGTGGGAAAACTGCCTTGTTTTGGAAGGAGATGTTAGCAAGCTTGTCAGTCCCAATGGATGCGTTTGACACCTGTGTCGCCTTGTTCGGATTGAACGACCGCAATGTGAAATTACTGGAAGAAAGCCTGCAGGTAACCATTCACCTGCGCAACAATGAACTGCACGTCTCCGGCGACAAGGAAAACACCCAGATCGCTGAGCGCGTCATTCACGAACTGCTCGCTCAGCTCAACGCCGGCGATCACATTGATGAATCCCGCATCCGTTACCTGATCTCGCTTGCCCGTCAAAACCGCCTGGAGCATAAGGAAAGTCTTTCCAAGGACGTCGTAGCCTTTACGCACAGGGGCAAACGCATTGTGAGCAAAACTGAAGGCCAGCGGCAGTATGTCGAAGCCATCAAGACCTCCGGACTTACCTTCGCGGTAGGTCCAGCCGGTACAGGAAAGACCTTCCTGGCCATCGCCATGGCAGCCGTGGCCTACCGCAACAAAGAGGTCGAACGCCTCATCCTGACACGCCCGGCGGTTGAAGCCGGCGAGAAGCTGGGTTTTTTACCCGGTGACATGGCGCAGAAGGTGGACCCCTATCTGCGTCCGCTATTTGACGCACTGTATGAAATTGTCGGTATCGAAGCCTATCAGCGCATGATGGAGCGCGGCGCGATTGAGGTGGCGCCGCTGGCGTTCATGCGTGGGCGCACCCTCAGCGACGCTTTCATCATCCTGGATGAGGCGCAAAACACAACGCCTGAACAAATGAAGATGTTCCTTACCCGTATGGGCAAGAATGCGCGCTGCGTGGTCACCGGCGATCCTTCCCAGATCGACTTGCCCAACTTCAAAAAATCGGGGCTGTTAATCGCCCTTGATGTCCTTCAGGGAATTGAGGGGATTTCCATTGCTCGCCTGGGCCGTGAAGACGTGGTTCGCAACGATCTGGTTGGTCGGATCGTCAGCGCCTATGAAGACTATGAGACGAGGGAAGCAAATGATGCATGAACTGCCTTCAGGCAAGCCTGATCAGAAGCCCGGCAGCTTGTTCAGCCGCCTGGCGGCCTTGACCTCTTCCAAACCCTTTCGTCAAAGCCTGGTGATTGTCGTAGGTTCAATCATGTGTCTGGCTATTTTTCTGATCACAGTCACGCCGAAACGCTACAACCTGTCCGTGGGCATGGTGCCCAACCAGACCATCGCCGCCAACAAGGATGTGGAAGACGAGCTGACCACTCTGCGCAACAGGGAAGCCGCAGCGGCAGCTGTCACGCCTATTTATCATTATCAGGACGGTATCACCGAGAAGGTCATGCTCAATCTGGACGCTGTATACGCGCAGATGCTGGCTGTTCGGCAATTCGCCCAGTCCCTGCCGGATTACGGCCCTAACCGGACATATACGCAAGAGGAGTACGAAGCCGCCCACAACATCATTAACCTGCTGCCGCTCAAGGATTTTCAGCTGTCAACGCTGATGAACGCAACTGAATCACAGTTTGATGAAATGTTCTCTTCCCTCAGCCCCGCCATCCGCAATACCATGCAGGGCAATGTAACCCAGGGGCAGGAGTCCATTGCCATCACGGCCATCATGCAGGTAGTCGGTTTTAAAACCAACGTCAGCCTGCTGCAAAACGTCGTGTTGCCGTTGCTGCGGGCCATCATCCTGCCGAACATGGTGGTGGATGACGTTGCCACCGAGACCGCCCGCCAAGCCGCATGGGAGGCGGTTGAGCCGGTCATGTACCAGCAAGGCCAGAACATCGTGGTCGCAGGTGAGGGCAGAATCCGTGAGAATCAGGTGGCCATGCTCAACGCCCTGGGCCTGCTCAGTGACAACTCCATCGACACCGCCATGTATTTTGGCGCTTCTGCGCTGGCCATCGGCATTCTATCGCTGATGGGCGTCGCGCTGGCTGTATTTTGCAAGCCCCTGTTCAGTGATGTCAAACGCCTGCTGATTGTGTATCTGGTCGTGACCAGCACCCTGGGCTTGGGCTTGCTGAGCAAATCCTTAGAGCTCATCTATCTGGCGCCCTTGATCTTTCCCTACATGCTGCTCACGGTCACCCTGGATGTGCTTCCCGCCATCATCGCTGGAGCCGCCTCCACCCTGGTCAGTGTGCTGATGATGGTCACAGGCACCGCCAGCACCAACATCGACATGATCAACCTGCTGGTGATGGGCCTTGTCTCAGGCAGCCTGACCACAATCATGCTGCACAAGAAATACCAGCGCTCCTACATTTTATTCTCTGGCGGTGTTGCAAGCCTGGCAAGCTTTATTATTGTTTTGTCCATTGGCTTGATGACCAGCATGAGCATAAAGCAAACCTTCAACAAGTCTCTTTGGGCGATGGCAGGTACTGCGATCAACGCCCTGCTGTGCATGTCTGTCCAGCCAGTGACGGAGTCTGTCTTCAACCTGCCCACCCCCATGCGCCTGCTGGATCTGACCAACCCCAACCACCCGCTGATGCGCCGTTTGCTCATGGAAGCGCCGGGCACCTATCATCACAGCATCATCATTGCCAACCTGGCCGAAGCCTCGGCAGAAGCCATTGGCGCCAACCCGCTTCTGGCGCGTGCAGGCGCCTACTTCCACGACATTGGAAAGCTTAAGCGGCCTTTGTTTTTTAAAGAAAACCAAATCGGCAGCGGCAACATCCACGATACGACCGATCCGCAGATTTCAGCAGCAATTATCATCTCTCATATCCGTGAAGGGCTGGCTCTAGCCAAGCAGCACCGCCTGCCCTATGAGATACAGCAGATCATCGCCGAGCACCACGGGGATTCCCTGGTGGCCTATTTCTATCACAAGGCCAAGCAGGCAGCCGGCGACAAGCCTGTGAACGAGGCTGACTTCCGCTACCCGGGCACACCGCCGCAAACGGCTGAGGGCGCGGTCATCATGATTTGCGACACGGTGGAAGCAGCCATCCGTACGCTGTCCAACCCTACCACGAATGAAATCTCGGCCTTCATTGACGAACTCATTCAAAAGAAGGTTCAAAGCGGGATGATGGTCAACGCGCCGCTGACGTTGAGTCAGCTCAACCTGATCCGCGATACCTGCGCAGCCGCAATCTATGGTGTATTCCACGAACGTATCGAATACCCCGGCACATCCGCCAAGCTGCCCGCAAGTGACCGCCTGATTTCCCATCTTCAGAGCATTCGCTCCGCGACACGCGCAAGGCCAACCCGCTCATTGGCGCGCACCGGAGGCTCTCAAGCTCTCTCTGCTGACAATGATCAGCAAGACGCGCCCATTGACAAACCCGACGAGCACAGCCCCTCCCCGGACAGCCCCGTCAAAGAGGATGAAACCCCTTGATCGTTCAGGTGGAACGGCGTGTTCCTTTCCCCATGCCCGAGCGTGCATTTAATGAAGCCGCGCGGGCCTGTCTGCGTTTGCAGGGCATCAATGCTCCATGCTTGATCAACCTGGTGCTGACGGATGACCTGGACATCCGGGAGGCGAACCGTACCTGGCGCGGCATTGACCGTACAACCGATGTGCTCAGCTTTCCCAGCCTTTCCCTGGCGCCAAACCGTCTGTTTGACCCTTCCGCTCCCGGTGCCCAGGCAGCTTGGGACTGCGATGCCGGCGCCTTTTTTTTGGGTGACATTCTGCTCAACATTCCTCAGGCACTGCGCCAGGCGGCACAGTTCAGCCATACCATTCACAGGGAAATCATTTACCTGTTTGTACACGGCGTGTTCCATTTGCTGGGATATGACCATCATGCCAAGGAGGATCAGCAACGCATGCGAAACCAGGAAAAACAAGCGCTTGAAGCCGTCAACCCCGCGCCAGTCAGTGACGAACAGCTGCTCGCGCTGGCCAGGGCTGCGCGGGAATTTGCCCATACGCCCTATTCCAACTACAAGGTAGGCGCGGCGCTTCTGGCACATGATGGCACAGTATATACAGGCTGCAACATCGAAAACGCCTCCTTTGGCCTGACCAACTGCGCCGAGCGCACGGCGGTGTTCAAGGCCGTCAGCGAGGGCAATACAGCGTTTGAAGCCATTGCCATTGCAGCAGATCGCACTGCGCCCTGGCCATGCGGCGCCTGCCGCCAGGTTCTGAGTGAGTTTGCCCCCAGGCTGCGCGTGCTCATCTCCTGGGGGGAAGGGCAGACCGACAGCAGCACGCTGGACCGGCTGCTGCCCCACAGTTTTTTGAGTTTTCAGGAGGATCTGCATGGCTGAAACCGCAACTCCGTTCAAATCCGGCTTTGTCAGCCTTGTCGGACGTCCCAATGTAGGCAAGTCCACGCTGCTCAATGCGCTGGTTGGCGAAAAGGTAGCCATCATCTCCCCGAAACCGCAGACTACGCGCAATCAGATCATTGGTATTCACAACGGCAAGCATCACCAGGTAGTGTTTGTGGACACGCCAGGCATCCACAAGCCCAGAACCCGCCTGGGTGAGTATATGGACAAAAGCGTTCAGGATGCCCTGCAGGCCATTGACGCGATGGTCGTCATCGCCGATGCCTCCCGCGAGGATCCGCAGGAGCGCGAGACCATCCGCACCCTGGCGCAAAAACAGGTGCCCAAATTTTTGGTGCTCAACAAAATTGACCTGGTCCATCCCCAACAGCTGCTGCCCCTGATCGCGCTGTATCAGGATGACGGTTTTGACGCCATTTTGCCCCTGTCAGCCAAAACCGGGGATGGCGTGGATATACTGATGAAGCACATCCTGTCCTGTTTGAAGGAGGGACCGCGCTATTACCCTGAGGATCAGTGGACAGCACAGACCGAACGCCAGATCATCGCTGAATTGATCCGCGAGCAGGCGCTCTACCTCCTGCAGGAAGAAATTCCCCACGGGATAGGGATAGAGGTCCTCTCCATGAAGGAGCAAAGCCCCACCCTGGTGGAAATTTTTGCCGATATTTACTGTGAGCGCGCCTCTCACAAGGGCATCATCATCGGCAAGCAGGGCAGCATGCTGGGCCAGATCGGCAGCCGCGCCCGGACGCAGATTGAAGCGCTGCTTGGCACACAGGTGATGCTCAGGCTGTGGGTCAAGGTGCGCCCGGACTGGCGCAATTCCAACAACGATCTAAAAACTCTGGGGTATGGTGAATAACGAATGAAAAAGCGTCTGCTGTCCTTGCTGCTGGTCCTGCTTGTGAGTCAAAGCTTACTGCTTGTCCCACCTGCTCTGGCTGATGAAAAAACACAGATGCTGAAATATTCCTATATGTTCTTTGGCACCTTTGATACCGCGATCAGCATCATTGGATATGCGCCCAGCCGTGAAGCCTTTGACAAGGCCGCCGCCCTGGCGGAGGCGGAATTTAACCGCCTGCACAAGCTATATAATCAGTATTATCCCTATGAGGGGATTAACAACATCTACGCCCTCAATTATGGCGCGGCCAAGGAGCCCATGCATGTGCCGGAGGATTTGTTCAAGCTTCTGGCATGGTGCAAGGAACAGCAGCGGCAAACCCGCGGCAGGGTCAATATCGCCCTGGGCGCCGTGCTGTCCCTGTGGCATGACGAGCGCGACAACGCCGAGCTGAATCCCGACAAGGCACGCCTGCCTGACCGGGCGGCGCTTGAAAAAGCCAATGCCCACACCGATATTAACGATTTGATCCTGGATGAGGCCAGGCAGACCGTTTTTTATGCCGACCCCCTGTTAAAGCTGGATGTGGGCGCGGTAGCCAAGGGCTATGCCACCGAGCTGGTCGCCCGGCAACTGCTAAACAGCGACGTGTCCTCCTTCATAATCAACGCCGGAGGCAATGTACGCACAGGTTACCCGCCGCTGGACGGGCGTTCCAGCTGGGGAATCGGCATTCAGGATCCGGACGCTGACCTGGTGCTGCCCGCCGGCAATGATGTGATGGACGTGCTGTACCTGTCCGACCTCTCATTAGTCACCAGCGGGGACTACCAGCGCTACTATGTGGTTGGCGACAAGCGCTATCACCACCTGATTTCTCCGGACACCCTGATGCCCGCGGACTTTATGCGCTCGGTCACCATCATCACGCAGGATTCCGGCCTGGCAGACCTGCTGTCCACCGCGGTCTTCCTGATGCCCTTTGAAGAGGGTTATGAATTTGTGACCTCGCTGGAAGGCGTGGAGGCTTTTTGGATACTCAATGACCGCAGCATCCGTATGACCCCGGGCGCCCAGGCGGTGTCCTACAACCAGGGTTACCGGCCATGACAGAAAAGAAATAAGCCAGCTCAAAGCTATCCACACCTATGGCGTTTTCACCAAAAGGAGCAAAACTCCTGTCCCTGTATCTTGACTACAACATAATATGAAAGGGTGGCGTTTGGTACCGCTCCCAACATGTCAACACAATCATCCTGAAAAGTCGCACCCAAGAAATCATGTTTGGATCTTCAACTGCTCATCCAGAGAGCCGTCATCGTCATAGACCAGGAACTCCAGCAGGGTAAGCGTGGCCTCATCCCCCGGCTTGAACTGCCGGTAGCCCCGGCCATCGGCGATAACCCGAAGGCTGGAGTTGCCTACACGCACCCGGTAATCGCTCACATCCCCTAGGTAATAGGCGGCGGTGACAAGGCCCTTGATGCCCGGGCCCTCCTTTGAGATGCTGATGTTCTCCGGACGCACTGCCACCTCCACAGCCCCAGTCCTGGGACCCTCATAGGGCAGGCTGATGTCCATATCCACAAGGCGGATGGCATTGCCCTCCACCTGTCCTTTGAAAAAGTCCACCTTGCCAAGGAAATCCGCCACGAATTGGTTCACCGGTTCCCTGTAGATGCGCTCGGGCTCGTCCACCTGCTGCACCACGCCTTGGTGAATCAGGAAGATGCGATCGCTCATGGCCATGGCTTCGGTCTGGTCATGGGTGACATAGATCACGGTAACGCCCAGTTTGCGCTGGATCTCTTTGATCTCAAAGCGCATGGACTCTCGCAGCTTGGCATCCAGGTT
>JAKPNM010000096.1 GCA_029548395.1 Bacillota bacterium | reverse complement strand
AGTGACGCTTTCTCTCAGCAAAACGCCTCCTCAATACCAGGTTCCCCTTCCTTTTATTCATTTTCTCACACTGATTTCCGCCGTTTTCTCACAGTAATTTCCTCACTCCTTACACTGTGGAACTTACTTTGGGAATTCACTGCTTGCTTTTGCTTTTACAACAGGGGTCTTGAGTTTCCGCAACAACTTGTAACAACTTGTAACAACGGGGTTCGAGTGAGGCGGATTATACTTATAAATTTACAACAAAGATCCCTGCCGGGGAACCGTTCTTCTCTTGAAAGACACCCGCCGGCAGCGACCCGTGCGCACAGGATTTACTAAATAAGAGAACAAACTGTTGCTGTCATTCTGTGATTTCTAAAACAATTTTAACGTCCTCATCTTCACTGAACATATTAAAAATCGTTGAGAAATCTTTAATTTCATTGATTTCTGAAAGTGAAATCCGAATCCGGATGACCGGTTCTTCTGACAGCAGATTGCTCCAATCGTAACCAGCTGCCTTGTCAAAGATGACCAGGGTCGCGTCCGGAAGCATCCCGTCAGCGAAAGGAGATGTAATCGTAAGCGTACACGAAACAGTTTGCGCGGATGAAAATGGGATATTCTGATCGTCCGTCTCCCCCTCGGGAATACTGCCCGGATAGTTGCGCGATGAGCTGACAGAATCCTTGTCGACCGTTTCGGACATCAGGGTCAAATAAGCAAAACCGCCAAAGGAATAAATGTACCTGATCTGCGCTGTGTTATTATCATAGCTAATGATTGAATAGTCTTCGGTAATTGCGCTCTTGGTGAAATTGCAGGCTCCACGCAGCGGCAAAACATTTAATTCCAGAGGGCCCTTGCTCATACCGGATGCCAACAGCACCGCCAGATAAACCAGTTGTTCGCTCGTATATTCTGATGAATTTGAGAACAAATCATCGTTGTTTGAAGCTTCTCCCGAAGCGTTGGCGGGTGAAAACACAAACAATACAAATGCCAGGGAGACAATCATCAGTCTTTTGCACAAACGCATAGATCAAGCGCTCCTTTTTATGTTATCAAAAAAGAAATCCTTGCGTATGATCCCGCGCTACACTGATTGCCTGCATGACGCCACTTGATCCCGTGTTCAGGACACCGGTCTGGCGTCTGCGCTCAAGCTGCTTTCTTTGCTGTCCGCCTGGTCCGCTGCCTCATCCCCGCCTTCCTTCCAGGGCGGCAGGTGCAGGGTAAAGCGGGTGCCCAGGCCTTCGCGCGAGAAGATATCGATATGCCCCTGGTGGCGCTTGATGATCCAGTTGGCAATGGACAGGCCCAGCCCGGCTCCCCCGCGGCCGCGCGCGGGGTCGGCGCGGAAGAAGCGCTCAAACACCTTGGGCAGGTCCTCGGCTTTGATGCCCTCGCCGTTGTCCTGTACGCTCAGGCTAGCCGTGCCCCGGGGGTCCTGCTGCGCGCGCAGGCTGATGACCGAGCCGGGTGGGGAAAACTTGATGGCGTTGTCGCACAGGATGCGCAGCGCCTGCTTGAGCATGGCCTCGTCGCCCCGGCAGGGCACCTGCGCGTCCGCCCTGAGCCGCCAGATGTGGTCCGGATCGATCAGGGTGTATTCCTCATGCGTTTCCCGGGCCAGCTCGGCCAGGTCCACCCGCGCGGGTGAAAAGGCCGCGCGGTCGCTGTCCCCGCGCGCCAGGAAGAGCAGCTGCTCCACCAGGCGCTGCATGTTGCTGGCTTCCTCGCGGATGGCGCTGACCGATTCCTCCATGATCTTGGGGTCATCCTTGCCCCAGCGTGCCAGCAGGTCGGCGTAGCCGCGGATGACGGCGATGGGCGTGCGCAGCTCATGGGAGGCGTCGGACACAAAGCGGGCCTGCTGGTTGTAGGATTCGTGCATGCGGCCGATCAGGTTGTTGATGGCGTTTTCCAGGCTGTTCAGCTCGCTGTGGCCGGTCTGCAGCCGCGCGCCGGGCGAATTTACCGAGAGGTTTTCGATGGCATCCTCCAGGTTATGGTATTTTTGCTCGTCAAAGCGGGCCAGGCTCAGCTCCTGGGCGGTCTGGGCCATCTGGCGCAGGGGGGTGAGCAGATAGAGGGTCCGCCGGCGAAAGCTCCTGTACTGAAAGAAGACCAGCACCACCTGCGCGGCCACCAGGACGGAAAAGACACGGGCCATGCTGTTGATCACGGGGGAGAGGGCAAGGGTGTGCCCTTCGCCGTCCGGCAGCGAGAAGCTGTATTGCAGGCTGTCGATCCATGCCCAGCCCCGCAGGCTGTCATCAGCTTGCAGGCTGCGCTCCAGATTGGCCTGCCAGCTGGCGCCCAGCGCGCTTTTCTCCGCGCTGTAGGCCGCGAAGCCCGCCGTGGTGGCCAGCAGCACCAGGTTGACCACCAGCAAGATGAACAGGGTGCGCAGCAAAAAGCTCAGCCAGATGCGCCGCGCGATGGAGTTCATGCGCCTGTTTTCGCTCATGTCTCCTGGTCCTCCCGCAGCACGTAGCCCACACCGCGGATGGTCTGGATGAATTTGCGGTCGGTCTTTTCCGCGATCTTGGCGCGCAGGTAGCGGATGTAGACGTCCACAAGGTTGGTTTCGCCCATGTACTCATAGCCCCAGGCGCTGTCCATGAGCGTTTCGCGCGACATCACGATGCCCTGGTTTTCCATCAGCGCCTGCAGCAGGGCAAACTCCCGCCCGGTCAAATCCAGCGCGGCGCCGTCCACGCTGGCCAGGTGACGCTGCGCGTCCAGCGCCAGGGGGCCGTAGGACAGCTGCCGGGTCTCCTGCCGCTGCTGCTTGCGCAGCGCGCTGCGGA
>JAKPNM010000080.1 GCA_029548395.1 Bacillota bacterium | reverse complement strand
TGCGCATCAGATAGGCGGGCAGGGCTTCCAGGTCCCGGATGCTGTGAAGCCGCCGCCAGGTGATCTCCACGGCGTCAGACACAGCGTCCTCCGCGTCTGCCGGATGCCGCAGCATCATCAGCGCAACGCGGTACATGGAATGCTTTCTTGCTTCCACCGCTTTCAGAAAGCTGTCGCGTCGGGTGTCAGAGGGCACATGTACCTCCTTGGGCTTGTGATCCGGATACATCATAAGGAGTCGCCGGAAGCGCGTTTTGTTGCATTTCAGGAATCTTTTATTGTTATATTATAAAATGATTGAACGCCTTTGCAAAAGTTTCAATGCTATACTGTATAAAAACTGCTTGAAGCCCCGTCTAAGAGACAGGAGGTGCCGGTGACCCGATCACACTTGTCAGAACCGACCATGGCGCAAACCAGGGAAGAGCCCGTTGAACGGATCATAGAAGGGCTTATGCGCCAGCACGCGGACAGCATCCTGCGGCTTTGTTTAATGATCCTCCAGGACTACCACCTGGCGGAAGACGCCATGCAGGATACCTTTCTGAAAGCGTACCGCATCCTATGGGCGCTTCAGGGGCGACAGCAGCGTTTACACCTGGCTGACCCGCATCGCCATCAACACCTGCAAGGATGTCCGCCGCTCCGCCTGGCACCGCCGCATGAGCCGTTCCATCCGTCTGGAAGATTTGCCTGAGCCCTCCGTGCCGCCGGCGGAGGCGGATGACACCCTGATCAACAGCGTGCTGGCCCTGCCGATGAAGCTGCGGGAGACCGTGCTGTTGGTATATTATTCCAACCTGTCCGTTGCCGAGGCGGCGAGGACGCTGTCCATCAGCGTGCCCGCAGTATACAAACGGCTGAAAAAAGCCCATGGTATTCTGAAGATTGAATTGGAGGGGTGGTTTCATGAAGCATAAATACAATCTGAAAACCGCAGTGGACCGCCGCCTCAACGGCGTGAGGGCTACAGAAGAACATATCCGGCAGGTGCTGTCCAAAGCCCGGCTCAGGCCCCGGCGCATCAAGACCCGCGCCATGATTGTGGCTTTTGCCCTGGTGGCGGTGTTGGGAACGGCGCTGGCAATCAACTGGTCAGCCACGGTCGGCTGGATTCAGGGCATGTTTGGTGATGAGTGGGCCGGCAAACTGCAATCCGGCACCCTCATGAACATGCAGCAGACCCGGGTGCTGGGCCAGGTGCAGTATGAATGGCTGGAGGTCATCCACGTGGGCGAAGCGGAAGAAAAGAGTGTTCCTTATTTCTATGAGGACAACAGCCTGTATGGCACTGTTCGGATTCGTCCGGTGCAGGGCGCCAACATCGTGCTGATCCCCGAAGACACCGAACTGACCATGTTTCCGGGTTATAACAGGCATCATGGGGAGTTGGCGCCAGAGGGCGCTCCTACCTATTTGGAGATGGCCGCTGAAAAAAATGCAAAGATCATTCTGGCCAAAGCCGTGCCCCAGGGCGTGCTGATGGGGGGCAAACTGCAGGAAGGTTATGAAATCATGTACGATTACAGCAGCCAGCCGGACGGCAGTTTGCTGTACCATTTTCAAATTCCCCAAGTGCCTGCCAGCCAGGCATACACCATTCGCCTGCGGTTGAACAACTGGGAAATCACGAAAGACGGCAAGTGGCTGCGGGAAGAACCCCATGACACCTGGCTGAAGGATGACTGGGTGGTAACAGTGCAGCCGGGGGAATAGCGCATGCAAATGCGGATGAATATAGTGCGGGGGAACAAGCGGCCGATGCCAATGCTTGTTCCCCCGCGTTATCATCATTTGTTCAGAATCAAGCCTATTCCCCTTCCATTTCCATCAGCCGGGCTTTCTGGTGAAGGGACTGGGCAAAATCCTGGGCGCTTTGCTGGCCTTGTATATAGCGGCGCAGATCCTTATCAATGCTCTCCCCGCCGGGTTCGCGATAACTGGTGAACGGGTTGACAGGGGGAAAGAACAGGTAAGGCGCCACCTGCTGCTGGTAGAAATATAACTCGCTTTGGGTGATTTTGTATTGATAGCCGGGGCGCAGTTCCTCCATTTTGGCCAGGTGGGCATCCAGGCGC
>JAKPNM010000139.1 GCA_029548395.1 Bacillota bacterium | reverse complement strand
TTTCAGAATTTCAACCTTTTCTTCTTCAGTGAACTTTACTCGTTTTACGTTCATATCCTTCACCTGATTTCTTCAGAATGGCTGTGAACATTATAACAAATATCATCACATGATGGAAGCCTTAAAGTTTTGGGGTAGTATCAGCCCTCGCGGTACAGGTCGATCAGCGCCTGGGTGCCCAGGTCGCCCTTGCCCTCCTCTTCCATTTTCTTGTACATTTTCAAGGTCTTTTTGAGGATGGGCAGGTTCAGCTCACGCTGCTTGCCCTCCTCCTGCGCGATGGCCAGGTCCTTGATGAAATGCTTGATGAAGAAGCCCGGCGCCTTGTCGCCGGAGATCATTTTGCGGCCGTTGTTGCTCATTTGCCAGGAGCCGGCGGCGCCGGTCGAAACGGTGTCCAGCATGAGCGTCAGGTCCAGCCCGGCAGCCTCGCCGTAGCGGATGGCTTCGGCCACGCCGGCCACACAACCCGCGATGGCGATCTGGTTGGCCATCTTGGTGTGCTGGCCTGCCCCGTCGCCGCCCTCTAAAATGATGGTCTTGCCCATGGCTTCAAACAGCGGGTAGGCGGCCTTGAAATCCTCCTCCAGCCCGCCCGCCATGATGGCCAGGGTGCCGGCCCGGGCGCCGGTGTCGCCGCCGGAAACCGGGGCGTCCAGCGGGCGCAGGCCCCTCTTGCGCGCCTTTTTCGCGATGCCTTCCCAGAGCTTGGGGCTGGTAGTGGTCATGTCGATCACCAGGGCGCCCTTCGGCGCGCTGTCCAGGATGCCGCCCTCGTGCAGATAGACCTGCTCCACATCCTTGGGGAACCCCACCATGGTAATCACGGCTTCCACGCCCTGCACGCAGTCGCGGATGTTGTCAAATTGCTGCGCGCCTTCGCTGACCAGCGGCGCGGCCTTGGGCGCGGTACGGGTGTATACGCGCAGGCTGTGCCCCTGTTTCATCAGGTTGCGTGCCATGGAAATGCCCATGACGCCAATGCCGATAAATGCGATGGTCATGTCAGATGTCCTCCTGTCTGATAATCGTCTGGAAAGCCCGTTCAATCGCCGGGCCGGGAAAACGCTCAGGCCTCAGGAGCGTCCATGCCCTGGTGCAGGGCGCTGCCCGGGTCAAACACATTCCCGCCGCCCTCTCCCTCGTCCAGCAGGCCAGAGCGGTAGGCGGCCACCAGGGCCTCCAGGTCCTTGATCTCAAGGGCCATCTGCTGCCCGGCATCGGTTTGCGCGGTGGCCATCCGCTGGGGCAGGCGCTCTACCACCTGCAGGACGGGGCTGTCAAACAACTCCTCTTCCAGGTCGTCCCACGCCGGGTGCTGGGCCAGGGCAAAGGAGTGGGAGTTGAAGATCAGCGTATAGCCCCCGATGCCGGTGGTGGCCTGGTAGGCCTTGGAAATGCCCCCGTCAATCATGTACAGCCGCCCTCCGCCCTTGACCGGGGATTCGCCGCGGTTGAGCTTGACGGGCACATGGCCGTTGACGATGTGGCCGGTCTCCGGATCCAGCCCGAAGGCGGACAGGATCTTTTTGCAGGCGTCCTCGTGTTCCACATGGCTGTAATAGGGGTTCATGACCTCCCTGTGGGTAGCCTTGTCCTCAATCAGCGTGCGCTCGAAGGTGGCCATGCGGTCCTTGCCAAAGATGGGCGACAGCGGGCCGCACCACAGATACCACAGAAAATCGCGCGCGGCCACCTGGGCTTCGCTGTCGTACTCAAGGTACCAGGCCTCG
>JAKPNM010000057.1 GCA_029548395.1 Bacillota bacterium | reverse complement strand
CCGCCCCCGTTTCCTGTATTGCCTTCATGGAGTATAGCATAAAACCAGCCGGGAAAAAGCAGCGGGTTGATGGTGGCCATCGGTTTTTATCATCACGCCCCGGGAAATACAAGATCAAAACAGTGCACCGCGGCAAGGCCTTATTCCGCAAAACCTGTCCTGATGCGATTGGTACTGATTCCGATCTTTATTGCATCAGTATAAGAATTATGCCCCTGCCCTCGTTTTGAGGACAGGGGCGGGTTGATCGCGGGATTACTTTATGTAACCTGCTTCCTTGAGCGCCTTGGTGTAGATTTCCAGCCAACGATCCAGGCGCATGCCGTCATAGCCCTTGACGTATTCATCCCAATCGTCATCCAGGCTCTTCTGTCCGGAGATGAAGTACGCACGCCACTCGGAGTGGTAGGTATCGATCTCGCTGCGCAACTGGGACATCTCACTGGCTTCTTCAGCGGTATAGAAGCGCGCCACAGGCGCCCACACTTCTTCGGGGACATAGTTGATCAGCCCGTCCGCGCAGCGCACCGACGCCGGCCAGGTTTCGCCGCCCTTGAAGAATTCATTGGTGGCTACCGAGGGGTTGGCGCCGCCCGCCTACGGGACGTAGGTGGCCAGCACCTGCTCAAAGTTGATCCCGTCGGGGTTTTTCACCACAAAGTCGGTCAGCTTCAGGCCGCCGGGAGAATTTTCGTCCTTTTCATATGTGACGCCTTCCACGCCCATGAAGTAGGCGATGATACCCTCATCCGAATACCAGTGATCCACCCAGCGGGCGGCGGCGGCAGGATATTTGCAGGCATCGGTGATGACAAACTGGGCCGTCGTGCTGGCAGGCAGGGTATAGGTGCCCCAAATCTTATCACCCTGAGGGCCTTCAAACGGCTCGGTGATGCCGATGGTGAAGTCCTCATACTTGCTGCCGGCCACCGGAGAGTTGTTGACCATGCAATAGGTCAATGCGCGCCCGGTGGACGCCTTGGCGATCAGCTGGGCAAAGTCCATGGTGAAAATGTCCTGATCCAGCAGTTTTTCGGTGTACAGGGTATTGAGGAAGCGCAGCAGCTCGCGGTATTTCTCGGTGCGGAAAGTATAATCCACCGTGCCGTCTTCCAGCGCATACAGGTAAGTATGGCTGCCGCCGCGATTGTACAGCCCGAACGAGCCGGCCAAGGGTCCAATGATCGCGCCAATGCTGCTGGCAGTCAGCGGGATTTCATCAGCCTGGCCATTTTCGTTGTAGTCCAGTTCCTTGGCCTTGCGCAGGTACTCCAGCAGGCCTTCGGTGGTGGTGGGGATGGCATCATAGCCCAATTTCTCCAGCACATCGGTGTTGAAGAACATCTTGGTGCTCATGCGGATGGCCTCGCCGGCCAGGATGTAGGGCGCGCCATAGTACTTGCCGTCGACCTGGGTGATGGCATCCCGCGCGGAGGGATACTTATCCAGCCATTTGACCAGGTTGGGGGTGTATTCCGCATAATCGCTCAGCGGCAGGAACATGCCTTCCTCGGCATACTTGGCCTGGTCGGTGGCCGATACGCTCATCTTGAACAGGATATCGGGCAGCACGCCGGAAGCCAGCAGTAGGCTGAGCTGCGTGGGAGCATCAGACATCGGGATGTTGCGGTATTGCATGTCAATGCCGCTGACTTCCTCGAAGTCCTTGAGAATCACAATGTCGTTAAAGTCGATCTGTATCGGGGACTGGGCATTGACAACCGTCATCACAATGGGTTCGGATACGATGGGGAATCCTTCCTTGTTGACGGTCACTTCGCCCAGTGCCGCAAAGGGCAGCGCCAGCAGAAGCGCGACGAAACAGGTCAGGAAACGTTTGAACATGAGAAACCCTCCTTTCAATATCATGAGCGCACACCATGCGCGCATCATCCCTTGACAGAGCCGATCATCACGCCTTTGACAAAGAAACGCTGTACAAACGGATAGATGATCAGCATAGGTACTGAGGACACGACAATCACCGCGTATTTGATGGTCTCCGCCCGCATGGCCTGGCGCGCGGCCTCATCAGAGGCCATGTCCATGATGGCTTGGGAGGAGTTGAGGATCAGGATCTTGCGCAGGTGCAGCTGCAGCGGCTGCAGCTTTTCCTCGCTGATGTACAGCAGCGCGTTGAAATAACTGTTCCAGTGGCCAACGGCGTAATACAGGCCGATCACGGCAATCACGGGGCCGGACAGCGGCAGCATGATAAGCAGCAGGGTGCCGAAGTGGCTGGCGCCGTCAATTTCCGCCG
>JAKPNM010000053.1 GCA_029548395.1 Bacillota bacterium | reverse complement strand
GCACATCTGCCTTGGCGCTGACAAAGACGACCGGGATGTCATTCTCCCGCAGATGGGGCAGCAGCTCAAAGCCGTCCAGCTCCGGCATCATGATATCCAACAGCGCCAAATCAAACACCTGCGCCCGGGCTGCATCCAATGCCTGTGCGCCGTCCTCCGCGCAGACCACCTCATACCCCGCCACCTGCAGATTGGTTTCCAGCAGTTTCAAAATGGCCGGGTCATCCTCAGCAATGAGTATCCTGGCTTTCAATGGCTTCACCTCTGAGATATTATAACAAAAGGCACTGGTTTTTTCGCGTCGTTGGTGTTAGCAAGTTGTAAATCCTGCTCACCATACTGGCAACCGATACGCCGTTGTGTATACATGGGGGATTTCAACAGCGTCACCCTTGAAAACAGCATGCCTTTTGCGTATACTGTCACTAAGTCAATAAGGGTTGGATGATGGCCCTCAGGAGAGCGCGTACCCACGCAGCCGAAGGAATAAGCGGACAGGCGCCGGTTGTCCGTGAAGATCTCAGGCAAGAGGACTGAAGGCAGGACAAGACTCTGGAGAGCATTGCACCGAAGAAGCAATCGCGAAAGCGAGAATCTTTCAGGTTAGGTACAGGGTTCAGGCATGCCGGCGGCAGCAGACAATGATTGCTGCAGGCGTTTATGAATCAATGTCTGACAGGAGGTGCGCGATGCTGGTGGTAAGCAACAACCCTTTGGTGCAATCACATCTGATACGGGAACCGCAGCATACCGTGGCCTATGCCCCTGTCAGTTTCCGGGATCTGTTGATTCTGGTCAGAGACAAGGTGCACCAGGGCCACGTTCTTTTGACCCATCCGCTGTCCGGTTCTGTCAAGCCGAATGAAACCCTGTATAAATCCATCGGCATGACGCAGCAGCCGCAGGCCGGTCTGTGCGTGGACAGCCTGCTGCTGATAGAGGAGGCCATTCTGGCGCATGACAGGTTTCCGCCCAGGACAAGAGAAGTTACGCCCCAGATGGACGCAGACTTTCAGCTGGTGGACTGGACCCTGCTCCAGTCGGCCCTGTTATCGGATTTTGCGCGAACGCGCGGCGCGTCCGCAGGTGCATGAGCCTTCATCGTACCGGGATGATTACCGCGCTTTACCCATTGTTCAACACATCACAAGAGGAAACAGGAGGTGCACGGCTTGAGACTGGAATTAGGCTTCATCCCCATCCATGACGTTCAGTTCGCTGACACATCCCGGGTGGAAGACGGCGTGTTGTACGTCAACGCGGAGGACATCAAAGCCCTGGTGCTCAAGGATGAGCACATCAGCTCTGTCGAGGTGGAGCTGGCCCGCCCCGGCGAAAGCGTACGGATCACCCCGGTAAAGGATGTTGTGGAGCCCCGTGTGAAGGTGGACGGCCCCGGAGGCATGTTCCCGGGTACGGTATCCCGCGTGAAGACCGTGGGCCAGGGGCGTACCCATGTGCTCAAAGGAGCGGCCGTAGTCACCACCGGCAAGATTGTGGGTTTCCAGGAGGGCATCATCGACATGTCCGGCGCGGGCGCCCAGTATACGCCCTTCTCAAAAACCCAGAATGTGGTATTGATTTTGCGCCCTCAGGACGGTCTTAGCGCGCATGAGCATGAGGTGGCCGTGCGCCTGGCCGGTTTGAAAGCCGCGATGTATCTGGGTGAATTGGCCAGGGAGCTTGTCCCTGAAACCATCGAAACCTATGAGACCCTGCCGCTGCTGGAGGGCCTGAAGCAGCATGGCGACCTGCCCCGCGTGGGCTATGTGCAAATGCTGCAAAGCCAGGGCTTGCTGCATGACACCTATGTGTACGGCGTGGACGCCAAAAAGATCCTGCCCACCATCCTCTATCCGACAGAGGTCATGGACGGGGCGATCATCTCAGGCAACTGCGTGTCAGCCTGTGACAAAAACCCCACTTACGTCCATCAGAACAACCCCATCGTGCATGAGCTGTATGCCCGTCATGGCAAGGACTTCAATTTCTGCGCCATGATCATCACCAACGAAAATGTCTACCTGGCCGACAAGGTCCGCTCCTCTGACTGGACAGCCAAGCTGTGCGAATTTCTGGGCCTTGAGGGCGTGATCGTCTCGGAGGAAGGCTTTGGCAACCCCGACACCGACCTGATGATGAACTCGCGCAAAATCAGCGAGAAGGGCATCAAGGCCGTGTTGCTCACGGATGAATACGCGGGCCGGGACGGCTCCAGCCAGTCGCTGGCAGACGCCCATGTGTCCGCAGACGCGGTGGTGTCAGCCGGCAACGCCAACCAGGTGATCACCCTGCCCGGGATGGACCGGGTCATCGGCTCGGAGGCCTATGTGGGCATCATCGCCGGCGGCTGGGACAAAAACAAAATGGAAGATGGCACCATCATGGTGGAAATCCAGGCCATCACCGGCGCGACCAGCGAGGTGGGCTTCGGCTACCTCAGCGCGCGATAAACCATTAAAAAGGAGGGAAACAGCCTTTGCAAAAGATACGGATTGTTCATTACATCAACCAGTTCTTTGCCCAGATTGGCGGCGAAGAAATGGCACATGTCCCGCCGCAATGGCGCGAAGGGCCGGTCGGCCCGGGCCTGGCCCTGGCGGCAGCATTCGGACAGACCGCGGAGATTGTGGGCACGGTGATTTGTGGCGACTCCTACTTCAATGAGCACACCAGCGAGGCGCTGCCGGAGATCTTGGACATGATCAAGGCCGCCGGGGCTGACCTGCTCATCGCGGGCCCGGCATTTAACGCCGGGCGCTATGGCGTGGCCTGCGGCACAGTGGCCAAGGCCGCCCAGGATGAACTGGGCATCAAGGCCATCACCGGCATGTACGTTGAAAACCCGGGGGCCGATATGTTTGCCCAGGATGTATACATCATCTCCACCCGCAACTCAGCCGCCGGCATGCGCGATGCCGTCAAGAAGCTGGCGCCCCTGGCACAGAAACTGGTCAGCGGCGAACCCATCGGCGCGTCCAGCGAGGAAGGCTACCTGCCCCGCGGCATCCGCGTCAACCTGTTTGAGAAGGACAGGGGCGCCAAGCGCGCCGTGGAGATGCTGGTGCGCAAGCTCAGGGGCCAGGATTTTACCACTGAGTACCCGATGCCCGACTTTGACCGCGTGGCGCCCCAGCCCGCCGTGAAAAACATCAGCCGCGCCAAGGTCGCCCTGGTCACCTCGGGGGGGATCGTCCCCTTCGGCAACCCGGACCGCATCGAGTCCTCCAACGCATCACGCTATGGCCGCTATGACCTGGAAAACATCATGGATTTGACGGAGGGCAAATGGGCCACCGCCCATGGCGGCTATGACCCCTCCTACGCTAACCGGGACGCGGACCGGGTGCTGCCGGTGGATGTGATGCGCGAAATGGAAATAGAAGGCAAGATCGGTTCCCTGTTCCGCTACACCTACTCCACTGTGGGCAACGGCACAGCCGTGAAGAGCTCCAAGGCCTTCGCGGATGAGTTTGTCAAGGAATTGATCAAGGAGAACGTTCAGGCTGTGATCCTGACCTCCACGTGAGGGACCTGCACACGTTGCGGCGCAACGATGGTAAAAGAGATTGAGCGGGCGGGTATTCCCGTGGTTCATATCTGCACAGTCACCCCTATCTCCCTGACAGTAGGCGCTAACCGGATCGTTCCGGCGGTGGCCATCCCCCATCCCCTGGGCAACCCCGCCCTTACCATGGCCGAGGAGAAGGCCCTGCGGCGCAAAATCATCCTGACCGCCTTGAAGGCGCTGTCCACTGACATCACCGAGCAAACGGTGTTTGATGTGGAGTGACGGCAAATGAGGACCGCATGAATCAAACAATCTATGATGTGCTCATCATCGGCGCGGGGCCGGCGGGTCTGGCCGCCGCCCTGTATGCCGGGCGCGCCCGGCTGTCCACCCTGGTGATTGAGAAGGAAAAAGACGGCGGACAGATTGTCATTACCGCTGAAATCGACAACTATCCCGGCTCCCTGGAGCATGAAAGCGGGCCCTCCCTGGTCGCCCGCATGGCTGACCAGGCAGCGCGCTTTGGCGCTGAGAAGGTATATGACATGGTGGTGGATGTCCACCTGGAAGGTGAAATCAAGCGCCTGGTGGGCAAAAAGGGCGAGTACCTGGGCCGCACCGTGATCATCGCCACCGGAGCGCATCCCCGGCCCATCGGCTGCCCGGGCGAGAAGGAGCTGATCGGCAAAGGAGTCAGCTACTGCGCCACCTGCGACGGCAATTTCTTTGAAGACATGGAGATTTTTGTCGTCGGCGGCGGGGACACCGCGGTGGAGGAAGCGGTCTATCTGACCAAGTTTGGCCGCAAGGTCACCATCATTCACCGCCGGGATGAACTGCGCGCCGTCAAGTCCATCCAGGAAAAAGCCATGAACAATCCCAAGATTCACTTCATGTGGGACAGCGTGGTCAGCCGTTTTCATGGAGACGGGCTGCTGGAGGCCATGACAGTGAAAAATGTCAAGACGGGCAAAGAAACCCTGATTGAAGCGGATGAGGAAGACGGCACCTTTGGCGTCTTTGTCTTTGTGGGCTTTATCCCCGAAAGCCAGCTGTTTGTCGACAAGCTTCAGCTGCGCAACGGCTATATTGTCACCGATGCCCTGATGCACACCGGCATCCCCGGGGTATTCGCAGCCGGGGACATCCGCGAGAAAAGCCTGCGCCAGGTGATCACAGCGGCGGCCGACGGCGCCATTGCCGCCATGGAAGCCAACGCCTATATCGAAGGCGCCTGCCCGGTAAACCAACCCAACCCTTAAAAGTTGTGGTATACTCTGTACAAGGAGGATTCTGATGAAAGAACTGACCAGAGAGAATTTTGAGACAGAGGTTCTGCAAGCTCCCGGCACCGTCTTTGTGGATTTTTATTCCGACGGCTGCGTGCCCTGCAAGGCGCTGGAGCCCTTTGTCCATGAGATGCATCAAAAATACGGCGACCGGATGACCTTCGCCGGACTGAACACCACCAAAGCCCGCCGCCTGGCCATCAGCCAGAAGGTGCTGGGCCTGCCGGTCATGGCCATCTACAAGAATGGCGAGAAGGTTGAAGAGCTGGTCAAGGAAGACTGCACCCACGAAAACATCGAAGCCATGATCAACCGTCACCTGTAAGCCGCGCAGCCCGGGCCGCAAGTCCGGGCAAAACCAGCGTCAGCTTTTATTACGGAAGAAAGGAGGAAACCCATGAGCTTGCTGAAGGACAAAAAAATAATTGTCATCGGCGATCGGGATGGGATCCCTGGCCCGGCAATTGATGAGTGCCTCAAAAGCATTGGGGCTGAGATCCTGTTTTCATCCACTGAGTGCTTCGTCTGAACGAGCGCGGGTGCGATGGATCTGGAAAACCAGAAGCGTGTGAAGGAACTGGCTGAGCTGCATGGCCCTGAGAACATTCTTGTCATCCTGGGCGCAGCGGAGGGTGAGGCTGCGGGCATCGCGGCGGAAACCGTCACAGCAGGGGATCCGACCTACGCAGGTCCATTGACCGGAGTCCAGTTGGGACTGAGCGTGTATCATGTATGCGAGGACGCCATCAAGAGCGAACTCGACCCCACCGTTTACGATGAACAGATCGGCATGATGGAAATGGTGCTGGATGTGGATGACATCGTCAATGAAATGACAGCCATCCGGGAACAGTATTCCAAATACTGATCAAACAGGGCATATTGTCCCCCCGGCCAGGGCTGCGCAGACTGCGGCGCTGGCCTTTCTTGTCCTCTTCACCGACAAGGCCCCGGCGCCGGGCCAATCGATACATTCGTCGCTGAGTACCATCGACCACCAGAAAGGGAAACCTTCCATGAACAGCGTTTTAAAGGCTGCCAGCTATGTCCTGGTCCATGCTCCGGACATGGTGCTGCAAAACGGCACAACCCAGACCACCGAAATGGTGGTCAATCCGGATTCCGAATATCTCAAAACCCTGCCCGGGCATCTGCGCAGCTATGACCAGGTGGTGGCCTATGCCCCCAACCAAACCTACATTGGCAACATGACCCCGGATGAGCTGGGGCAGCTGGCCCAGCCCTGGACGGACAAGCCTGTGGCTGGGGCGACACGCCAGGGCAAGTACGGCGAAATCATGCCCCAGGATGAGTTTTTGCTGCTCTTCCAGGCCTGCGACATGTTTGACCTGGTGCACCTGGAGCGTGATTTTGTTGCACGCACCCGGCCGGCCTTTGATGCGCATCCGCTGATGGATGAATATATCAAAAGCCGCGTCATGGAAGGGGTTGACCGGGAACAGATCCTGCGTTTTGTCAACGAGGAAGGCGCGGAGGGCATTTATCATCAGGGGCAGCTGGCAGGCTATATCAAGCGCGCCCACGATGTGGACGTCAACCTCAGCGCCCATGTCATGATGGAAAACATGGCCAGCAAGGCCTCCGCCGTGCTGGCGCTCAAGCACCTGATCCGGGTATCCGGCGTGGATGCCGGTCAGATTGATTATGTCATCGAGTGCAGCGAGGAAGCCTGCGGCGACATGAACCAGCGCGGCGGCGGCAATTTCGCCAAGTCGATTGCCGAGATCGCAGGTTTGAGCGGCGCAACCGGCTGCGATGTGCGCGGCTTTTGTGCGGCGCCGGCCCATGCCCTGGTCAGCGCGGCTTCCCTGGTTAAGTCGGGCACCTTCAAAAACGTGGCGGTGGTGGCAGGCGGCTCCACAGCCAAACTGGGCATGAACGGCAAGGATCATGTGAGAAAGGGCATGCAGGTGCTGGAGGACGTGCTGGGCGGCTTTGCTGCGCTCATCAGCGCCAATGACGGCATCAATCCGGAGATCGATCTGGGCATCGTCGGCCGGCACACCGTGGGCACCGGCGCTTCCCCCCAGGCGGTCATCACTTCCCTGGTGCTCAGCCCCTTGGAGCAGGCCGGCATGAAAATCCAGGACATCGACAAATACGCGGCCGAGCTGCAAAACCCCGACATCACCAAGCCGGCCGGCGCCGGGGATGTGCCGCTGGCCAACTTCAAGATGATTGGCGCCCTGGCAGTCAAAAGCGGGGAGCTGGCCCGGGACGGCTTGAACGGCTTTATTGCTAAACACGGCATGGTGGGCTGGGCGCCTACCCAGGGCCATATCCCTTCCGGCGCGCCCTATCTGGGGTTTGCCCGTCAGGATTTGCTTGACGGCAAGATCCGCAAAGCCATGATCGTGGGCAAGGGCAGCCTGTTCCTGGGCCGGATGACCAATCAGTTTGACGGCATCTCCTTTGTGCTCAGGGCCAACAGCGGGGATGACCGCAAACAGCGGGAGGCCATCGGCAAGGAAGAGGTCCGCAGCATGATTGCCGAGGCGCTGCGCGCTTTTGCCGCTTCTCTGGACGTGTAAGGAGGGCGCGCATGTCACAGGCAAACACACAGAAGCTGATCCGAGACACTTTTTTGGATCTGGCCAGGGCGCTGGAAACCGGCCGGCTGGAGGATGCCCCCGGCATTGCCCTGAGCGCGCCCGGCAGCGAGCACGGAGAGGACAATGCACTGCAAGCGGCCCTGCAGGCAAGCCGAAACGGGGTTCATGTGCATTACATCGGCAGCCTGTCCCATCCGGACCTCACCTGCCATACGGCGCAAAACGAGGCGCAAGCCCATCAGGTCATGGAGCGGCTGCTGGCTGACGGCACCTGCAAGGGGGCGGTCGCCATGCACTATCCCTTTCCCATTGGCGTAGCCACCGTGGGCAGGGTGCCCGCGCCGGCTACAGGCAAGCCCATCTACCTGGCCACGACCACCGGCACTGCAGCCACGGACCGCGTGGAGGCCATGGTGCGGGGCGCCGTCGCCGGCATTATCACCGCCAAGGCCTGCGGTGTCGAGCAGCCGGCAGTGGGCCTCTTGAACATCGATGGCGCCCGCCAGGCTGAAAGCATCCTCAAAAAACTCAACGAGCAAGGCTATCCGATCACCTTCGCCCAATCCGCCCGGTCAGGCGGCGGATGCGTCCTGCGGGGCAACGATGTGTTGGCAGGCAGCAGTGATGTGGTGGTGATGGACAGCCTGACCGGCAATGTCATCATCAAGATGCTGTCCGCCTTTACCAGCGGCGGCATCTATGAGACCACGGGCGACGGCTATGGCCCCGGCATTGGCGAAGGCTATGACCGGCTGGTGGCGATTGTTTCCCGCGCAAGCGGCGCGGCCGTGGTGGCCAACGCCCTGTCCTACACAGCCCAGGTAGCGGGCAGCCCCTGGCAAGATATCGCCTCTGCGGAATACCGGCTGGCCTATCAGGCCGGCTTGAAGGCCCTGCTGGATGAGCTGTCCGCCCGCAGGAACGCCCCTGTCCGGGAGGAGATCCAGCCGCCGCCGCAGGAAGCGGTCACACAGGACATCGCCGGGGTCGAGGTCATGGAACTGGAGGAGGCGGTGCGTTCGCTCTGGAAAAAGGGCATTTACGCCCAAAGCGGCATGGGCTGCACCGGTCCGGTCGTCATGGTGTCCGAGCAAAACCTGAGCCGCGCCCTGGCAGCCCTCAGAGAAGGCGGCTTTGTCAGCGGCTGATGCAGCTCTCCGCGCAGATTGCCTATATAAGCTGAGTATAGTGAGGGCTCCCGCATCCGGAAGCCCTCCGGTTTTGATACAATGCAATGACTATTCGATGATGACAAAGCCCTCGCCAGGCTCCTCCACCATCCCGATGATGCGCGCTTGCGGGCAATGGGGCTGAACATCCTCCAGCAAGCGCCTGGCCTGCGCTGGCGGCAGGCTGATCAGCAGGCCGCCGGAGGTTTGCGGGTCAAAGAGGATGTCGCTCAAGGCCTGGCCGACGCCGGGCAGGATGATGGTGCTGTCGCTTAGATACTCTCGGTTACGGTATGCGCCTCCGGGCACGATTCCCTGGCTGGCCATGTCCAATGCGCCGTCCAGCAAGGCCACTTCCCCGGAAAAGATGCGCAGGCGCCTGCCGGAAGCCCGGGCCATTTCCGCGGCATGCCCCACCAGGCCGAATCCGGTAATATCAGTGCACGCGTTGGGGGTGTAGCCGGCCATACATCCGGCTGCGGCGGCGTTGAGCATGGCCATGGTGCGGTTGAGACCGTCTGCAATCGCGGGGCTGAGCAGCTGCGCCTTGGCCGCAGTGGCCAGAATGCCCGAGCCTAAGGGTTTGGTCAGCAGCAGGAGATCCCCGGTCTTCGCCTTGCTGTTGGTCAGGATGCGCTGCGGGTGGGCAAAGCCGGTGACGCACAGCCCGTACTTGGGTTCCTTGTCCTCAATGGTATGCCCGCCGCACAGGCTGGCGCCGGCTTCGTGCACCTTGTCCGCGCCGCCTGCAAGAATGGCCTGCACATCCTCGCGGGAAATCCGGTCTGACGGGAAACACAGCAGGTTCATGGCCAGCTTGGGGGTGCCGCCCATGGCATACACATCGCTCAGGGCGTTGGCGGCGGCAATCTGGCCGAACAGATAGGGATCGTCCACCATGGGCGGGAAAAAGTCCACGGTCTGGATCAGCGCCGTGTCATCGTTGACCAGATACACGGCTGCGTCATCCGCCGTATCGTAACCCACCAGCAGCCGCGGGTCATGCGGCCCTTTGGGCAGGCGGTGCAATATTTCCTCCAGGACACCCGGCCCTGTCTTGGCCGCTCACCCGCCGCAGGAGGTCATCATGGTCAGGCGTATGCGCTGCGCATCGCTCACCGGTACACCCCCCTTCTCATTTGTTTGCGTCATTATACCAAATCATGTCCTGGATTTAAAGGCGAAACCATATGTGCAGGCTGCCATTCACCCCCGTGCCCGCCTGCGCGGACTGTGTTACAATAGGGCATGTCATCAAATGAACGGGGTATTGTTATGAGCCAAGAGCCGCACAACCTTCTCCGGCGCATCCCGCAGGTGGATGCCTTGCTGAAAACCGCGCAGGGACAGGCGCTGACCTCACAGTATTCACAGCAGCTGGTCGCCCAAACGCTGCGTGAAATCCTCGAGGAGGTGCGTAAGCGCATCCGGAGCGGCCAGACCTGCGTGCCCGCACATGCGGAATTGCTGTCAGCCTGCGAAGAGCGCGTCAGCAAAAGCTTGCAGACCCAGAAGCCCGTGGTGATCAACGCCACCGGTATCCTGCTGCATACCAACCTGGGCCGTGCCCCCCTGGCAACACAAGCGGCACAGGCCGCCCTGGACGCTGCCACCCGCTACTCCACGCTGGAGTTTGACCTGGATACCGGCAGGCGCGGCGACCGGCAGGCTCATGTGGAGACGCTAATCAGCCAGCTTCTGGGCGCTCAGGCTGCCCTGGTGGTCAACAACAATGCCGCCGCCGTGCTGCTGATGCTGGCTGCCGTGGCCCGGGGCAGGGAGGTGGTGGTATCCCGCGGGGAACTGGTGGAAATCGGCGGCAGTTTCCGTGTGCCCGAGGTCATGGCCCAAAGCGGGTGCATCCTGCGGGAGGTAGGAACCACCAACAAAACCAAGCCCGGGGATTACCGTGCGGCGATTGGAGAAAGCACTGCCGCGCTGATGAAAGTGCATACCAGCAACTATAAGGTGGTTGGCTTCACCCAGGCTGTGGACATCCCGGAGCTTGCCGAAATCGCACGGGAAGCGGGATTGCCCCTGCTGGCCGACCTGGGCAGCGGCGCGCTGTTGCCGCTGAACGTCTATGGCCTGCAGGATGAGCCCAGTCCCCGGGAGATACTGGCCCAGGGCGCACAGGTGGTCTGTTTCTCCGGTGATAAGCTGTTGGGCGGCCCGCAAGCGGGCATCCTTGCGGGGAATACAGACTTGATTGCTGTCATGCGGCGCCATCCGCTCATGCGGGCCCTGCGCCCTGACAAGATGACCCTGGCTGCGCTGGAAGCCACCCTTCAGCTTTACCGCGATGCCGATTTGGCCCGCAGGCACATCCCTTTGTACCGGATGCTGGGCACAGATCAGCAGACGCTGCGCCTGCGCGCGCTTGCCCTGATGGAAGCCCTCAAGGACATTTCCGGCCTGAAATGTGAAGTGGCGGAAAGCCAGGCTCGGTTGGGCGGAGGGTCCGCGCCGGGTGAGGCGCTTGCATCTGTGGCGCTCTGCCTCAAATCCAGGCTTGTGTCATCCAACAGTCTGGCGGACCGCCTGCGCCACGGCAGCCCGGCGGTCATTGCCCACATCCGGCAGGATGCGGTGGTGTTGGACTTGCGCACCGTTTTCCCTGATCAGCTGCCCGAACTGACCGGGGCGCTTAAGGCAGTGCTTTCTTCCTTGGAGGTACAGGATGCGTAATGTGATCATCGGCACCGCCGGGCATGTGGACCATGGCAAAACTGCGCTTATCCGCGCCCTGACGGGCATGGACACCGATCGGCTAGAGGAGGAAAAGCGCCGGGGCATCACCATTGACCTGGGCTTTGCCTGGCTGGACCTGCCTGACGGCAGCCGGGCCGGTATCGTGGATGTACCCGGACATGAAAGGTTTATCCGCAACATGCTCTCAGGCGCCGGCGGCATCGACCTGGCCTTGCTGGTGGTGGCTGCGGATGAGGGCATCATGCCCCAGACCCGGGAGCACCTGGGCATCCTGTCGCTGCTGGGCATCCGCCACGGCTGCGTGGCGGTCACCAAAGCGGATTTGGTGGAAGAGGACTGGCTGGAAATGATGCTGGAGGAGCTTAAAGAAGGCCTGGCGGACAGCTTCCTTGCCAACGCGCCCATCCATGTCGTCAGCGCGTATACCGGCCAGGGCATCGGGCAGCTTAAGGAAACCCTGATCGGCCTGGTCTGTCGGATGCCTGCCAAGGACGTGGACGGCCCCTTCCGTATGCCGGTGGACCGGGTGTTCACCATGCCGGGCTTTGGCACGGTGATTACCGGCACCATGATAGAAGGCAGCGTCAGCCAGGGTGAGGAAGCCACCCTGTATCCGCTGGAGGAGTCTTACAGGATTAGAAGCCTGCAGGAGCACGGCAATCTGGTTGAGCGGGCCTACGCAGGCCAGCGCGTGGCCATGAATCTGCAAAAGGCCAGGCAGGAAGACATCCCCCGGGGCAGCGTGCTGGCAAGCCCCGGCAGCATGCAGCCCGGGCTGATGCTGGATGTCGCGCTGCGCGTGCTGCCTGACTCCCGGCGCGTTCTGGAGAATGGCAGCAGGCTGCACTTCCACCACGGCTCCGGAGAAACCCTGTGCAAGCTGATTCTTCTGGGCGGCAGGGAGCAGCTGCTGCCCGGCGAGGAGGGCTTTGGCCAATTGCGCTTTGAAGACGCTGTCGCTGCCAAGGCAGGGGACGCCTTTGTACTGCGGTTTTATTCCCCGCTTGAAACAGTCGGAGGCGGCACGGTGCTAGATCCCAGCCCTTACAAGCACCGGCCTTCCAGCATCAAGGCCGTGGAGAAACTGCACGCCATGCACGGAGCGGACCTGCCTGCCCGCGCGGAAGCCCTGCTCAAAGGCCACGGCACCCGCTTTGTTCACAGCGCAGCCCTGGCCCTGCAGACCGCTGTATCCGCGGAGGCAATGGAAGCCTGCCTGGAAACCCTGCTGTCGCAGGGCAGGGTAATCAAGCTGCAGGAAGGGCTGTATCTTCATCAGGACAATGTGCGGATCCTGGAGGAGAAATCCAGGGAGATCCTGAATGATTTTCATCAAAGGAATCCCTTGCGCATGGGGATCAGGCGGGAAGAGTTCCGGACCGCCCTGCTGCCCGGACAAAACCAACAGGAGGCGGACCAGGCGCTGGACATGCTGCTGTCCCGCAATACGTTTGTCCGGTCAGGGACAGTCTTTGCCTTGCCGGAACACGCCATCAGTTTCACCCCCAGGCAACAGGCGCTGCTGGAGGGCTTGCAGACCAGGTTGGAAGAAGCCCGTTTTTCCCCTCCGGAAAAATCGGCGCTGCTCGCTGAGTTTACCAAGGAGAAGGAGTTCCCCCGGGTGCTGGACTACCTGCTCGACCAGGGCAGCCTGATCCCCGTGAGCCCGGACATCCTGTTTTTGTCAAAAGACCTCGCCCAGGCGCAGCAAGCCTTCCTGCAACTGCAGCAGCAGCACGGAGAGGTTACCCTGGCAGACTTCCGGGATGCGCTGTCCACCTCCCGCAAATACGCCCTGGCTATTCTGGAGTACTGGGATCGTAAAGGTATCACCAGAAAAACGGGGGAAGCCCGGAAGATGGCCATCAGTTGACAGCCGGAAAGGGTCTGTTATAATCCAACTGGTGAGCCTAACAATTCACCAATAAGAATCATTGAAGAAGTAGGTGAACATGTGATCGCGTTGGCCTTATTCTTTTTGTGGCTCTTTTTTAATGCCAAGATAACCCTGGAGCTGGTAGTGATCGGCGCCATTCTTTCCGTTGCCCTGGCGTGGTTCGTGCAACGCTTCATCACCCCAGGGCTGACGATGAAAAGACAGTGGTTCATTATGAAGCAGCTACCCGGTTACCTGCGCTTTGTCTGGTTGCTGATCAAAGAAATTACCCTGGCCAACTTCACGGTAATGCAAATGATTCTGACCGACCGGGACATTGTTGTACCAAAACTGACGGTGTTTCATACCAAGCTTCAAACCAAGGCAGCGCGGGTGGCGCTTGCTGACTGCATCACGCTGACGCCAGGCACCATTACCGTTCACCTGCATGAAGATGAATACCTGGTGCACTGCCTGGATGAATCTCTGGAGGGCGGCCTGGTCAACAGTGAGTTTGAAAAGCGCCTGCTGATCAAAGAAGCTGACTGGATAGAAAGCGGGGTATCCTGATGCTGCAGGACGCGTATGGCATCCTATACAGCGGCATCCTGGTGGTGCTGTCTGTGTTGATTATCGCCTGTTTCATCCGCGCCATTAATGGACCCACCATTGCTGACCGCATTGTCGCTATCAACATGATTGGCACCCAGATCATCATCATGGTAGGCGTGGTGGCGCTGATGCTTGATGCGAGCTGCCTGGTGGACGTTTCCATGCTCTACGCGATGATCAGCTTCCTGGCGGTGGTTGTGCTGTGCAAGATCTACATGGGCGTGTTCCTGGAGCGCCAGGCAAAGGCTCAGGCTCAGCAAGGGGGGCAGGAGCATGCTTGACTGGCTTCGTTTCTTGCTGACAACCGGCTTTCTGCTCAGCGGCATCATCATTCTGATCACCTCGGTGATTGGCGTATACAAGTTTGACTATGTGCTCAACCGCATGCACGCAGCGGCGATGGGCGATACCCTGGGCCTCCTATTTTGCCTGCTGGGGCTGACTTTCAGCGCGCCGGATATCTGGACAGTGCTCAAGCTGCTGCTCATCATTGTCTTCCTGTGGTTTGCAAGCCCGGTCAACAGCCACCTGATCGCCCGGCTGGAAGTCACCATCAACCCGATGTGGCAGCAATTACCCCCGCCACCCGGTACGCCCGCAGAGGAGGATAACGAATGAACTTTGTCCACATCGCCTTGCTGGGCATGCTGATCATCTGCTCGCTGGCCGTGGCGCTCACGCGCAACCTGCTGACCTCCCTGATCGTCTACATGGCCTACAGTCTGATCATGGCGGTGATCTGGATGTTTCTGGAAAGCCCTGACCTGGCCATCACGGAAGCGGCTGTGGGCGCAGGAATTACCAGCGTTCTGTTCTTCGTGACACTCAAAAAAATTCACGCGATTAAAGGAGACAGCGAGCATGAGCAAGCGCAGAAGTGACTGGGAATCGCGCCCTCAGGCCCGCGTTCGCCGGTGGTTTTACAAGGGCTTCCTGGCGCTGGATGACGAGATTGCTGAAAAGATCTCAAGCCCGCCACCCCCCCGGTTTGATTATGAAGAGGCGCTGGAAGCTCAACAAGCAGCCATCGACAGCCGCCAGCATGAGCGCAGCATTGCGATTGAACGGCTGGACCAGCATAACCTGCTTGTATGGATGAGAACCAGGGGACGCAAGGCAATCTCCCGGCTCTATGTCGCCTTGGCGCTGGTCCTGGGTCTGATGATGATGGTTTTTCTGTTGGAAACCGTGGCCCTGATGCCGCGCTTTGGCGACCCTGCCACCCCGGGCGCCAATGAAGTTTCCGCGCGCTATATCGAAAAGGGGCTGGATGAAACCGGCGCGGTCAACATCGTTGCAGGCATGATTCTGGACTACCGCGCCTTTGACACCCTGGGTGAGAGCACGGTGTTGTTCATCGCAGCCAGCGCGGTATTGATTTTGCTGCGCATTGACCATGACAAGGAAGGCAACCCCGCTCAGGAACTGATTGCTGCAGAGTCCGATGACCGGCACTATGAGCCGCGCGATGACCGTATCCTGCAAGGCAGCGCGATGGTACTGACGCCGATCATCCTGCTGTACGGGATCTATATCATACTCAACGGTCACCTGTCCCCCGGCGGCGGCTTCTCCGGCGGGGCCATCGTCAGCGCCGGTCTGATTTTGTACCTGGTGGCCTTCGGCTTTGAGAAGGCCGGACGCTTTTTCACCACCAAGACTTTTACCTGGGTCAGCTTCTTCTCGCTGAGCTTTTATGCGCTGGCCAAGGCCTATGCCTTTTATATGGGCGCCAACGGCCTGCCCAGCGGCATCCCCTTGGGTACCCCGGGCGCCATCCTGTCCAGCGGGCTGATCATGCCGCTGAATATCGCTGTGGGCATGGTGGTAGCCTGCACGATGTATGTCTTCTACGCGCTCTTCCGCAAAGGAGGGCTGTAAGCATGTGGCAACTGCTGTATGAAAACCTGGAGCAAACAGTGTCTGTCATCCTGTTTGTCATCGGCTTTTCCATCTTATTGCTGCAGCGCAACCTGATCCGCAAGATCATCGGTCTGAACATCATGGACACCTCTGTCTATCTGTTTTTGGCGTCCATGGGCTATATTCAGGGCCGCAAGGCGCCCATTGTAACCGATGGGGTCCTGGAGGTCACCGCCTATATCAACCCTGTCCCAACCGGACTGGTGCTTACGGGCATTGTGGTCTCCGTCAGCTTTACCGCGATCATGCTGGCGCTGACCATCCGCCTGTATCGGCGCTACCACACGCTGGACATTGATGAGATCGCCCTGTTGGCCAGAGGGGAGGACGCCTGATGAGCCTCGTTCACAATTTCCCCTTTATCAGCATCCTGCTATGCATGTCGGCGGGCATCTTTACCTCGGTTTTCAAGCCTCGCGTCGCGCGCATGGTCACCTTTTTGGTGACCGGTACAGTACTGGTCCTCAGCGCGATGGCCCTGTCCCTGACCATGTCGCTGGATGATTCCTACCCCTATATTATGGGTCATTTCCCGGCCCCCTGGGGCAATGAGATTCGCATCGGCCGTCTGGAAGCCCTGATGGCTACCGGATTCTCAGCTGTGCTGCTGGTCAGCCTAATCCCAGGCTTTGAGCGCATGCCCTGCTTTGTCAGCGAAAAAAAGAGCAACCTGTACTGCATCATGGTGGATTTGGCTCTGGCTGCCGTGCTGGTGTTGATTTATACCAATGACCTGTTCACCGTGTACGTTTTCATTGAGATCATGACCATTGCCTCCTGCGCGCTGGTGGCTGTGCGGCAAAACGGGCATACGTTGGTCGCCATCACGCGTTACATGATCATGCATCTGTTTGGCTCGGGCTTGCTGCTGCTGGGTATTTCCATGCTGTACGGCATCACAGGGCATCTGCTGATGGTGCCACTGAGCGAGGCAGTGCGACAGATTGTGGACAGCGGTCAATACCTGGGGCCGCTGACCGTGGTCATCGCGCTGATTACCGCCGCGCTGGCCATCAAAAGCGCAATGTTTCCCTTCCATGTCTGGGCCCCGGACACCTATGCCTTCGCGCCGCCGCTGAGCAGCGCCATCCTCAGCGGGATCATCAGCAAGGCTTATATTTTTGTGATGGTCAAGTTTTTTTACCGGGTAATCGGGATGGACATCATCATCTCCCAGCAGATCAGCCCTTTCCTGTTTGTGTGCGGGGTTGCCGGTATGATCATCGGCTCTGTCATAGCCATCAGCCAGCGTGACATCCGGAGGATGATCGCCTATTCTTCAGTCGCCCAAATCGGCTATATTTACATGGGTCTGGGCATGGGCAGCGCTGCCGGCACAGAGGCAGCGATGTTCCAGATGCTGGCACATGCCGCCGTCAAGTCCCTGCTGTTCCTGGCTACCTATGAGTTGATCAATGTTTCCGGCGACCGCAAGCGCTTCCGCTATTTGCACGGCGCCGGTTACCGCAACATCCCTGCAGGCATCGTGTTTACCGTAGCGGCCATGAGCATGGTGGGCATTCCCTTTACGGGCGGGTTTATCGTCAAGCTGAACCTGGCCATCGCGGGCATGGCCTTTGGCGGGTGGATGCGCGCGCTGGTGCTGGTGGCTCTGGCAGTCAGCACCCTGCTCAACGGCATTTATTTCCTGCACACGGTGGTATCCATTTACCGCAAGCCCGCGCAGGACATGGTGTATCCGCCGTCAGAAAAAATGTCTCCGTCAGCTGCGGGCGCACTTTTTGTTTCCATGCTGTATATTTTATACCTGGGGATTGGTTCTGAGCCAATTATGCGTTTGATCGAAACTGGGTTAAAGACTTTTTCTTAAGGAGGATTGGTGAAGTATGGAAGGATTATTGCTGCTGGTCGCAATCCTGCTGCCTGCCATCGGCTCATTGATGGTGGTTTTTATGCCCTGGCTGAACGAGCGCAGGGAAGAGCGGTGCTTCTTTGTTGGTGTAATCATGGTGCTGGAGTGCATTGTGGTGCTGCTGATTGCGCTGGACGCGGAACGCACCCTGGTGCTGTTTGAGATGACCAAGCAGCTGCCCATCGCGCTGCGCTCAGACGGCACCAGCAGGGTGTTCTCGGCTGTGATGGCGCTGATGTGGACCATCTCGGGCTTCTATTCTTTCAGCTACATGAAGCATGAACAAAACGAGAAATCCTATTATGCCTTCTATCTGATGACCCTGGCTTCCCTGATGGCGCTGACGCTGTCGGGCACGATGGTGACGATGTATCTCTTCTTTGAGATGATGACCTTCATCTCCATGCCCATGGTACTGCACAGCCGCACCAAGGAGGCGGTCGCCGCGGGCATCAAGTACCTGATTTATTCCGTCGCCGGCGCTACCATGGGCCTGCTGGGCATCTTCATGCTGACCCCCAATATCGCGTCGCCTTACTTTGTGGAGGGCGGCTCACTCCTGGTCGAACAGCTGAATCTCCCTCACACGGCCTTTCAGGTCATCCTGCTGGTTACCCTGATTGGCTTTGGCACCAAGGCCGGTATGTTCCCCATGCACGGCTGGCTGCCAACAGCCCACCCGGTCGCGCCGTCTCCCGCCAGCGCAGTGCTCTCCGGCGTGATCACCAAGGCAGGCGTATTGTGTATCTTCCGGATGATCTTTTACGTCATTGGTCCGGATTACCTGCGCGGCACCTGGGTGCAGTGGACCTTGCTCAGCTGCGCCACCATCACGGTATTCATGGGCTCTATGCTGGCATTGCGGGAAAAAGTCCTCAAGAAACGCCTGGCCTATTCCAGCGTCTCCCAGGTGAGCTATGTCCTGTGCGGCGTGTTCATTCTGGACACCATGGCGCTGGATGGTGCGCTGCTGCAGATGGTATTTCACGCGCTGACCAAGGACGCCCTGTTCCTGTGCGCCGGCGCCATCATCCTCCAGGCCGGCGTCACACGGGTAGACGAAATGCACAATCTGGGCAAGAGCATGCCCTGGACCATGTGGATGTTTACCATCTGCGCGATCTCCCTGGTGGGCATCCCGCCGCTGGGCGGCTTTATCGCCAAGTGGTACATCGCTGAAGGCGCGCTGATTACCAACACGCCGGTATTCAGCTGGCTGGTCCCTGTTGTGCTGCTGATTTCCGCGATGCTGACCGCGGCCTACCTGCTGCCGCCGAGCGTATCCTCCTTCTTTGGCGGCATGGCTCAGGGCGAAGCTGCAGCCATCGCATATGAAAAGAAGGATCCGCCGCTGATGATGATGATCCCCATCACCATCCTCACATTGGCCATCCTGCTGCTGGGCATCTTCCCGGGCTTCATGATCGAGGTGTTCACCAGCCTGGCCAACACCCTGTTCTAAGGAGCGACATGATCCTGATCCTTGCAATAATTCTGCCCATCGTCACAGGGGTGCTGCTGCCGGTCATGCGGCTGAAAGCCAGGGCGCGCAACCTGTACATGATGGTTTGCACACTGCTGACCAGTGTGCTGGTTGCGATAGCGCTGACAGGTGATTTCACGCAGCTTGAGTTGATCAGCCTGAACAAGAAGCTGAGCATTTCCCTGCACCTGGATGACCTGGGAAAGGTGTTCAGCGCGGTCATTGCCCTGCTGTGGCCGCTGACTCTGCTGTATGCGCTCAGCTACATGAAGGACGCGGTTAACCAGACCTCCTTTTTCACCTTCTTTCAGATGAGCTACGGGGTGACGCTGGGCATCGCGATGAGCGCCAATCTGCTGACGCTGTATATCTTCTACGAGCTGATGACCCTGTCCACCCTGCCCCTGGTGCTGCATAGCGGCTCGGCCAAGTCAGTCAAAGCAGGGTTGAAATACCTGTACTATTCCCTGGGCGGCTCGGCCTTCGCCTTTATCGGCCTGGTCTACCTGGTGTATTTTGGGGGCGGCACGGATTTCCTGCCCGGCGGATTGTTTGTCGGCGTGGGATCGCAGCACACTGTGCAGCTGCAACTGGGCTACCTGTTGTGTTTTTTGGGCTTTGGAGTCAAGGCGGCCATCTTCCCGGTGCACGGCTGGCTGCCCACCGCCGCAGTGGCGCCTACGCCGGTCACCGCCTTGCTGCATGCCGTAGCCGTGGTCAAGTCCGGCGTATTCGCAATTATCCGCGTGACCTATTTCAGCTTTGGGACCAGCGTGTTGGAAGGCAGTTATGCGCAGTATGTTTCCCTGGCGCTAAGCGCTTTTACCATTGTGTTCGGCAGTGCCATGGCGCTGAAGGAAAGGCATCTCAAGCGCCGCCTGGCCTATTCAACAGTCGCAAACCTCTCCTACATCCTCTTTGGCGCCTTGCTGATGAGTGCGCAGGGGCTTTATGCCGGGCTAATGCACCTGGTCTTCCACGCGCTGATGAAAATCGCCCTGTTCCTGGTGGTGGGTGTGTTCAACCGGCGTGCCCACGCATATTATATAGAGGACGTTCGCGGTATCGCCAAGGCCCTGCCGGTCCTGGCTGTGGTGTTTGTCATCGGTTCCCTGGCCATGACCGGCATCCCGCCCCTGATCGGCTTTGTCAGCAAGTGGTCACTTGCCGAAGCCGCCATTCTCTCCGGCGGATTGCTGCCGCTATTGGGTGTGAGCGCGCTGCTGATCAGCGCAGTTCTGACCGGCATATACCTTATCGTGCCTGCTGTCACCATGTATACACGGCCGCCTGTGATTCCGGCACCCCAAAAGGTTGAGTCCGGCTTTTATGTCACCCTGCTTGTCCTGAGCGCGATGATCATCGCTCTGAGTTTTTACAGCGGCCCCTTGCTTGATTTCCTCTACCAAACCGCCTTGGGCGCGATATAGGAGGTGGTGCGTAATGCCTTGGATTTTACCTGTCCTGGTCGCGCTGCCCTTCCTTGCAGCAACTCCGGCCTATATGCTCAGCAAGCGAAAACCGGCACTTGGACTGTGGTTCATGTGCGCGGTCACACTGGCTGAGTTCGCCCTGGCGCTAACGCTCTTCCTGGGAGATCAAACCGCCGCCTTCAGCGCTGCAGGCGTCATCGGACATGGGCTTTTCCTGCGCGGAGACGGCTTCCGCACGCTGTACGCGCTGGTGGCCGCCTTCATGTGGCTGATGACCTCGCTGTTCAGCCCGCAGTATTTTCGCCACGGACACGCGCAGGGGCGCTATGCGCTGTTTACCCTGATGACCCTGGGCGCCACCATGGGGGTCTTCCTGTCGGATGACCTGATTACAACCTTCATGTTTTTTGAAGTCCTCTCCTTCACCAGCTACTGCTGGGTCATCCATGAGCAAACCCCCGGAGCGATGCGCGCCGGGCAGACTTACCTGGCCATCGCCATCCTGGGCGGCATGGCCATGCTGATGGGCCTGATGATGCTCTACGGCAAGACCGGTACCCTGCGCTTTGAGGAACTGGCCGGCGCGCTTGATGGGATGCCCAGGAAAAGCCTTTACCTTCCCGGCATACTGATTTTGGCCGGTTTCGGCGCCAAGGCCGGCATGTTCCCGCTGCATGTGTGGCTGCCCAAGGCGCACCCGGTCGCGCCGGCCCCGGCCAGCGCGCTGCTGAGCGGCGTTTTGACCAAGGTGGGCATTTATGGCATTCTTGTATTGTCCATCCGGCTGTTTGCCGCAGATTTGACCTGGGGACAGCTGCTGCTGGGGCTGGGCCTGATCAACATGCTGCTGGGCGCGGTGCTGGCATTGTTTTCCATCGACCTGAAGCGCACGCTGGCCTGTTCGTCCATGAGCCAAATCGGTTTTATCCTGTTTGGCACCGGGACCTCCTGCCTTCTGGGCGAACACAACGCCCTGGCTGCGCAGGGCACCGTGCTGCACATGCTCAACCACAGCCTGATCAAGCTGGCGCTTTTCATGGCGGCAGGCGTTGTCTACCTGAACACCCATACCCTGGACCTCAACGAGGTGCGGGGCTATGGCCGGCGCAAGCCAGGCCTGATGCTGATCTTCCTGGTTGGCACAGCCTCCATCAGCGGCATCCCCTTCTTCAGCGGCTACGCGTCCAAGACCCTGCTGCACGAGAGCATGATTGAATACATCGTCCATGTGCAGGATCTGGGCCAAAACGCCCTTCTCTATCAGATCGCGGAATGGCTGTTTGTCATTACAGGCGGGCTGACCTTCTGCTACATGCTTAAGCTGTTCATCACCATCTTTGTGCAAAAGCACCCCACCCGGCAGGAAGAATATGACCGGATGGGCGCTTCCATGACTCCCTTGTCAGCCTTTGCCTTGGGTGGCTCAGCCCTTGTGCTGTTCGTGTTGGGCCTCTTCCCTCAGGGCCCGCTCACTGAGCTTGCCAACCGCTCTTTGCCTTTCCTGAAGGCTCATGAGCCGGCGCACGCTGTGGATTACCTGGCTTGGGTCAACCTTTCAGGCGGCGGCAAGTCCCTTGTGCTGGGCATTGTCTTCTATGCGCTGTTTGTGCAGCGCTGGCTCAGCGGCAAGGATGACGACGGCCAAAGCATTCATCTGAACCGCTGGCCTGCCTGGCTGGACATGGAGGACAGGCTCTACCGCCCAATGGTGAAGGCATTGGTCAAGCAGGGGTATGCCATCGCCATTCCACTGGGCGCCATTGAGAAGCTATTTCCGTTTACGGTCAAGCTGGGGTATGCCATCGCCATCCCGTTGGGCGCCATTGAGCGGGTGATGCAGTTTGCGGTCAAGCTGGGCTATGCCATCGCCATCCCGCTGGGCGCCATTGAGCGGGTCTTCCCCGCATTGAATGTGGTATTTACCTTTCTGTCACGATTGCTGGAGTCGTTGGTGGACAGTGTAACGCTGTTGTTGATGCGCACTGTATTCAAACGCACCTCTGAGATTCCCGTCTATCCCCCGGCGGGCAACCGAATCACCTTCGCGCTGGGCCGCTTTTCCGGACGCATCAACTACCTGTCACGCCGCGCCTTTGGCCTTGCGCCCAAGGATCCCAATCACTATGTGTACCTGTACGCCGCGGTATGGACCACCTTCCGGGACACTGTACGCAGGTTGCTTCGCACGCTGTCCTTTGGATTGATTCTGTTCGCCCTCGGCCTGGTGGTGCTGCTGGCGCTGCTGCTGATCAAATAGGTCCCATCCCTCTTATATACAAGAGCTGTGGCGGAACAAGGCATGCGCGCAGCTCTTTTGTGTATATATCATCAGCCAGCCTTTTGTTCAGGGACTGATGCTGAAAAGGAGATATGAGCAATGATCATCATCAAGGGAAAACACAACCAAGCCGTTTGCTTTACTGATGAATTGGAGGCTTCCGCACGCAAACAGATTGAAACCCTGTGCGACCAGGAAGCCTTCGCTGAGTGCAAGATCCGCATCATGCCCGATGTTCATGCCGGCATAGGCTGCACCATCGGCACAACGATGACCATCCATGACAAAGTGGTGCCCGGCATGGTAGGCGTGGACATCGGCTGCGGCATGGAAACAGTGCGCCTGAAGGAAGGGCAACTGGATTTTGAGCGGCTCGACACACTGATCCGCAGGGAGATTCCCTCCGGCCGGCAGGTGCGCAGAGATCCGCACCCGCTTAACTCGGACATTGACCTCATGCAGCTGCGGTGCGCCGGTTTGGTCAACCTTCAGCGCGCCAGGCTGAGCATCGGCACCCTGGGCGGGGGCAACCATTTTATTGAAGCCGGATATGATGAGGACGGTTCTTTGTACCTGGTTGTGCATTCAGGCAGCCGGCACCTGGGGCATGAGACCGCCATGGGCTATCAGCGCCGGGCGCTGGAGCGGCTGAGCCGGCAGAATGATTCCGGAAAGAAGAAAACAGGGCGTCAAAAAGCAAAAGCCGGTCCGCTGCCTGGCGGTCTGCCCAGGGACCTGGCCTACGCACAGGGCCAGCTGATGGACGATTACCTGCATGATATGCGCCTTGTCCAGCGCTTTGCGGTGCTCAACCGCAAGGCCATCATGGATGTGATTTTGGACGGCATGGGCCTGACGGTCCTGGAGGAATTCACTACCATTCATAACTATGTTGATCTGCGTGTCAATATCCTGCGCAAGGGCGCGGTGTCCGCGCAGCAGGGCGAAAAATTATTGATTCCTCTGAACATGCGCAATGGCAGCCTGCTGTGTGAAGGTCTGGGCAACCCGGATTGGAATTATTCCGCCCCCCATGGCGCCGGGCGCGTGATGAGCCGCCGCGAAGCGCGCCAGGAGCTGAACCTGGGCGACTTCAAGGCACAGATGACGGATGTGTTTACCACCAGCGTTTCAATGGATACCCTGGATGAGGCGCCCATGGCCTACAAGCCTATGGAATCATTGCTGGCGCAGATCACGCCTACTGTCCGTGTGCTCAAACACATCAAACCGGTCTACAACTTCAAGGCTGCGGAATAAAAATGCCGCCTCCTTGACAAAAGCGGCTTGCAGTCAAAATTCATATATTCTCAGTCTACGGTTTCACCTGTCATGGCCAGCCAGGCTTTGCGGATGGCGCGCTGGTTGGAGGCGCCGTAATCCGGGTCGTTGCGCAGCACCTCGTCCATATCGCGCAGAAAGTGGACGCACAGGTGCCCCCCAAAGCCGTTGTTGGTGATGGCGCCGGTCAGGTGCGGCCGGTTGTGCATGGCGGCCAGCGTCCATCGGCCGTCGGGCAGCTTGACATATACCGTGTTGATGTTCCATGAAGGCGTACCGAAAGCGCGGTTCATCAGCTGGGTGTCCTGCCAGGTGGCGGGCTCGGAATCCGCGTGGTTTCCCAGGGAATACAGCCGCAGCGTGAAGCTGGTGTCGCTGGAAGGATGATAGACCGTCACCCGCTGCCCGGCGGCCACGCGCGGCTTGATGTCATTAAACCAGTGCAGCAGCTTGACCTGGGATGTTGAGGGGCCGCCGCCCTTGCCCAGCCCGGCATCCAGGCTTTCCACCGGCGTGGAATAAGGCTTGGCGGAACTGGAATACAGGGTGGATTGGGTAATGGGCGTGGCAATGCCTGAAATGAGCAAGCCATTGCGCTGCTGGAACGCGACCACCGCCTGGTGAGTGGGGACGTCAAACCGGCCGTTGACTGTGAGCGGATAGCCTAATTCCAGCAAGGCTTTTTGCATGGCGCTCAGGGCTCCGTCCGCCGGGTCGCGGTCATCAATGCGCAGGGTCTTATAGGATAAAGGCGGGCTGTCCGCGTTGCGCGCATTGCCGGACAGGAGCACGGCGGAGCTTGCGCTGCCAAAGACGCCGTCGCTTGTCAAACCGTTTTGCAATTGAAAATGCGCGACCGCTTCGCGGGTCATACTATCATAGACACCGGTGCGCGACACAGTATACTTGAGCGCAATCAAACGCTCCTGCAACAAGCTGACATCTTCGCCGCTGTCGTTGAGTCGAAGCGTCCTGGCAAACAGAGGCGCCTCAGTTGGCTGTAGGCTGGGCGTAGTCGTCGGGTCTGCTTGCTGCGCAGGCGCGGGTTCCTGCGTAGGTTCTGTGTCAAAGCGCAGGAAGGAGCTCATCACAAATCCGCTGCGGCCCTTGTACTCCACCTCACACCAGGTCTCCCCCCTGCGTTGTACTGACAGGGCTGCGCCATAGGGAAGCTGCCCAATGATGTTGTTTCCCTGGCTGGGGGCGCTGCGGAAATTGAGGGTGCGGCCGTTTTGTGTATTGACATACGCCAGCCCCTGAGCAGGCGCCTGCGGACTCTCTGTCTGCGCGGGCTGGGTGCTGGCCGGCGCCTGGGTGGATTGGGTGATCTGATAGCTTAAAAAGCTGTCCACCACATAGCCTGTGGTGCCGCGGTAGGATACCTGTGACCAGCTTCCCTGCCTGGACAGCACCTGCACCACCGTGTGACAGGGAATCTGATCCAGGACTTTGCCTGCATAGGAGGCGCGGTCCCGCAGGTTGAGGCTGCCACGGTTGGCAGTGTACACCATGGCCCGGGACGATGCGGCAGCCTGTTCAGTCTCCGGCGGCGGGGTATTCGTTGGAGTAGGTGTTGCATCCTGGGATGGCTGGGATGAGGAGGCCGGGTTGGCAGGCTGCGTCCCGAAGCGCAGGAAGGAAGACTGCACATAGCCATGCTGCCCCAGGGCGATGACCTGGGTCCAGGCGCCCTGGACACTCAGAACAGTCACCTGCGTGCCAAACGGCAGCTGCGCGATGGTGGTATTGCCACGGGCGGGACGGCTGCGCAGGTTAAGAGAACCTCCGTTGGCGGTATACACAGTGGCGCTCCCGGCCCCATCCGGGGTTGCAGACGCCTGAGGACCGGGTGTGACCGTGGGCGCGGGTGCCTGTGTTGCTGTAGGCTCAGACTGGTTTTCCGGCAAAAACTGCGGCGCCTGACGGTACAGCTCGTTCAAGGTCATGCTGCCGGCCAGCCCGTCAGGCGTGAGACGGTTTTCACGCTGAAAAGCAGTCACGGCGTTCTCAGTCTGCGGACCATACTTGCCATCCACTCCCAGGGAATAGCCCAGGTAACGAAGAGCCGATTGCATCGCCCGAACCTGCTCCCCCTGGCGGCCGGGGCGCAGTGTTTCAAAAACAGCCGCGGCCCCTGACACAGCAGGCAGCAGCATCAGGGCGGCAAGCAGCCAGGCAGTGGGACGATTCCGATTGCGCTTCACCAGTACACTCCTTATCCTTGATGTGCGCATGATATCATATTATTTCTTATTTGTAAACATTTGTTACAAATTTATTTCTTTTGGCAATCGTTCCAGTCTGTCAGCACATCCGACAAAGCAACAAAATCATGCACATCCAGGCGCTCGCCGCGAATTTGCTCCGGCAGACCTGCTGCCTGAAGACAGGATACCGCCTGCGCGCGCTGCATGGAAAAGGCGCGCATGAGGTTGTTGGCCAGCGTCTTGCGCCGCATGACAAAGGCCACATGGATCAGAGCAAAAAAAATCTCTTCATCCTGTGGTGCCAATGACATGTGCCGGTGATAGGGAATGGTCATGAAAGCGCTGTCCACCTTGGGCGGCGGGGTAAACATACCGGCGGGCACCTCTATCGCGCGATGCGGGATCCCGCGGTAAGCCGCAAGAACCGTCAGCGGGCCATACTCCGGGGTGCCCGGATGCGCCGTCAGGCGCTGTGCCACTTCTGCCTGCACCATGACATTGACGCTTTGGACGGGCGCACGCATGGTGAAGAGGCGGTGCAGGATGGGCGTAGTCAAATAATAAGGAAGATTGGCAACCACATGGTAGGCGCCATAGGGCGCCATCAGCTGCCCAAGATCAGTCTGCATGACGTCAGCCATGACCAGACGCACCTTATCCTGATGCTCAAAGCGCGCCTCAAGCACAGGCGAGAGGCGATGATCAATTTCAAGCGTGACCACCTGTCTGCACCGCAGCGCCAGCGCCTGGGTCAAATCACCCCGGCCGGCGCCGATTTCAAGCACCGTGTCCTCCGGGCCGACCATGGCGCTGTCCACCAGGCGGTTGAGCAGATCCTGGTCAAAAAGAAAATTCTGCCCCAGGGAAATCTTATACTCAAAGGCGGGCAAGCCCTGTGTCATGCCTGTCGCACAGCAGCTAAAAAGGCACGGGGATCAGGCGCTGTGAAAGCCGCTGTACCCATGACCAGGCGCGTAGCGCCGGCACGCTTGACTATGCCGGCATTATCCTGCTTGACCCCGCCATCCACACTGAGAGCGCCCTGAAAGCCTGCCTGGCGCAGCTGTCCCATTTTGCTCAGGGTGTCTGCCATCAGCTTCTGACCGCCAAAACCAGGCTCCACTGACATGATCAGCACCAGGTCCAGCACATCCAGGTAGGGCAGCACCGTGTCCACTGCCGTAGCCGGTTTGATGGACAACCCCGCGCGCAGCCCTGCCGCCCTGACGGTTTGCAATAAGGCGCGCAGGTCGCCCTCTGCTTCTGAATGCAGCGTGATCTCACTCGCACCGGCCTTGATGAAGGCATCCAGCAGCGATGCAGGCCGGGAGAGCATCAAATGGACATCCAGACAAATGTCAGGATATTGCTGATGAAGCGCATTGACCATGGCCGGTCCAAAGGAAATATTGGGCACAAAATGCCCGTCCATGATATCCAGGTGTAAAAGCGTGATGCCCGCATCCAGCAGGCGACCTACATCACGGGCGACATACAGCGGGTGGGCCGCCAGCACAGACGGTGCGATTTCAATCATAACGAGTACTCCATTTCTCTTTTTGCTCGGCCAACAGCTGACGGTAGCGTTCCACGCGCCCGCTGTTCAGCCGGCCTGCTTCCAGTGCCTGCTCCACCGCGCAGCCCGGTTCCTGATCATGCAGACACACCTCAAAGCGGCAAAACGGCTGCAGCGGAAGAAATTCAGGGTAAACTTCGCGCAACCGCTCAGGCTCAAGCTGCGTGGGTAGCTCCAACAGGCTGAAACCCGGGGTGTCCAGCACTTCCAGGCCCTGGCGGTCAATAAGGCTGATGTGACGGGTGGTCTGCCGGCCACGCCTGGTTCTGTGGCTGACCGCGCCGGTTTCCAGATCCAGTCCGGTCAATGCTGAAACCAAGGTGCTCTTGCCTACTCCGGACTGCCCGGCAAAGCAATTGAGGTGCCCCTTCATGGCGGCGCGCAGCGTCTCCAGGCCGCTGCCCTTAAGCGCGCTGAGCGCCAGCACCTGCACCCCGGCAGGTGCATACGCTTCCTGCATTTTCAGGGGCAAAGCGGCATCCAGGTCAGACTTGTTAATGACCATCAGCGCTTTAATGTCCTGGCGGAAAGCAAAAACCAGGAGCTTGTCCGCCAGCATCAAATCCGGGGGCGGCTCGCTTGCCAGGGTAATAATCAGCTGTGTGATGTTCGCAACAGGCGGCCGCAGGCTGACCGAACGGCGCGGCAAAATTTCCTCCAGCCAGCCATGCTCCTCCAGTCGGCCGGGAGTGAAGAGCACCTCATCCCCCACCAGCGGCCTGATCCCCTCGCGGCGGAAGCGGTTTTTTGCACGGAGGACATAGCTTTGTCCCTTTGTATCGCGAACGGTATACAACCCGCCGCGGCCTTCTATGATGCGGCCCCGCTGGTTCATGAACCACCCTCGTTTTTGGGATTGGGTGATGGCTGCGCGGGAGCTACATACACCGCCAGATCCACTGGGGTATTCTCCCCCACCTTCTCCCCTGCCACAGGCAGCTGCGAAGCGACCTTGCCATGCTGCGTGACGTCCTCGGTCTCAATTTCACTTACCTTGCCCTGAACCAGCTTGACTTTGCGCAGGATGTCCGCTGTTTCTGTCCAGACCCGACCGCTCAGCTCGGGCACCACCGTCTGGCCTGCTGATATCACCAACTGTACAATGCTGCCTGCATCTACCACCGTGCCCTCCTGGGGCTCCTGAGAAAGCACTGTGCCCTTAGGCGCAGGGTTGATCAGCTCCTTGATGACCAGGATCTCCAGTGCGATGCGTTCCAGCTGTGACTTCGCCACACTGACAGTTTTCCCCAAAAGACCCGGAACCGGCTTGCGCGCAGGGCCCGAGGAAACCACCAGCAACAATACGTCGCCCCGTTTGATGGGTGTACCTACATCATAGCTCTGGTCAATCACTGTGTCCACAGGCTCATCGCTGGGGTTGCGTGCCACGCGAATAATGATGCCGTCCTGCTCCGCCTCCCGTATGGCAGCCTCCAGCAAATAACCGGTCAGCAAGGGCGTGCGCGTCGTATTGACCACATCGCGGTAGATCAGATAGGCGCCACCAAACACGCCCAGCAGCAGCACGATTGCCAGCAGCGTCACAAACACGCCGGTCAGCAGCGTATGGCGGGTCCGCATGCGTATCTTGGGTCTGGGCTTTCTCCGGAAATCCGACATTGTGGCAAGCTTATTGTCCTTTTCAGGCAACAGCGCGTCGTGCAGCGCCTGCGCCATCAGCAGGGCGGACGGGTACCGCGCGGCCGGATCCTTGGCCAGCGCCTTGTGCACAACAGCCGCCACCGCAGCCGAGACTTCCGGAGCCAGTTCGCGCACCGGCCTGGGTTCCGCCTGGAGGTGCTGCATGGCAAGGGACACCTGAGTTTCCCCTTCAAAAGGCATCCTGCCGGTCAGCATTTCATATAGCACACAGCCTACCGAATATAGATCCGATGCTGCGGTTGCCGTCTCCCCGCGCGCCTGCTCCGGCGAAAAATAATGAACGGAGCCCATCACGCTTTGCCTGCTTTCGCCATCCTGCGTATTGGTGTCCACCATGCGCGCAATGCCGAAATCGGATACCTTGATATAACCCTGCCGGTCCACCAGCACATTTTGCGGCTTGATATCCCGGTGGATGACCCCTGCCTCATGCGCGTGGCGCAAGGCCGACAAAATCCTTATGGCAATCTGCACCGCGGTACCCTGGGGCAACTTGCCATGTTCAGCGATAATCTCCTTGAGCGTCTTTCCGTCAACAAACTCAAACACCAGATAAGGCGCGCTGGGGTTGTCGCCAATGTCCAGGAGGTTGACGATGTTGTGATGGGACATGCGGCTGGCCGCGGTGGCCTCACGGCGGAAGCGGTCCAAAAACTCCTGGTTGGCTTGCAGCTCCTGGCGCAGGAACTTCACCGCGACCCTGTGCCCGGTGCGCAGGTCCAGCGCGCGGTAGACCGCGGCCATGCCGCCCTCCCCGATGCGCTCCTCCAGGCGGTAACGGCCCATCAGCAGCACGCCTATCATACCGGTACCTCCAGGACAATCAGCGTGATGTTGTCACGTCCGCCGCCGGACAGCGCGATATCCAGCAGCTCCTGCGCGGCTGTGTTCAAATCCTTTGCCAGGCTGCTGGCCAATACCTGCGGCGGCGCATATTCTGTCAGGCCATCCGAGCACAGCAAAAACCGCATGCCGGGGATTTTGTTCAGCTCCAGCAGATCGACCGTCACGGAGACATCCGTGCCGACAGCCCGCGTCACAATGTTGCGATAGGGATGCCTGCGCGCCTTTTCAGGTGTAATAACGCCAGAGCGCAGCAATTCACCCACCAGGGAATGGTCGGTGGTCACCTGATGCAAGGTCCCCTCCGCGAAGCTGTACAAGCGGTTGTCTCCCACATGGGCGACCAGCAGGCTGTCCTGGCCTGCCCACAGCACGGTCAGGGTGGTGCCCATGCCGGACAAGCTGAGGTCGGTCAGCTGACGTTCCCAAATGGCGTCATTGGCTGCCTCCACAGCCTCACGCAGATGCACCGGGCTGGGTTGTGCGGACAAATCCAGCCGCTGAAGCGCTTCCACCGCCATGGCGCTGGCCACATTGCCGCCCCGGTGGCCGCCCATGCCATCCGCCACGGCGTACAGACAGGTAGCCTCCTCCCGCAAGAGGTAGGAATCCTGGTTGCTCAAGCGCACCTTGCCCGGGTGCGTTTTGGCAATGGCAATCATGTCCCCACCTCCTCTTCGATGAATGGCGCTTTGAGCCGCTGCGCGCGCAGCTGTCCGCAGGCGCCAAAGATGTCATCACCCAGCTGCCTGCGCACTGTCACGGAGACGTTCAGTTCAGCCAAACGATTGGCAAAGGCCCTGACCTGCCCGCGATCAGCAGCGCGCAAATCACGCTCCGCAACATCATTTAAGGGAATCAGATTCACATGGCATTGCATGCCGCGCAGCCTGGCAGCCAATTCCTGCGCGTGATGGAGCTGGTTATTGATGCCGGCGATCAGCGCATACTCAAACACGACCCGGCGGCCGGTCTGCCGGACATAGCCACGGCAGGCATCCAGGACCTCGGCCATTGGGTAAACGCGCGCAACCGGCATGATCCGCCGCCTGATTTCGTCATTGGGCGCGTGCAGTGAAACCGACAGCGTGACCGGCAGCCCTTCCCGCGCCAAACGGCGCATTTGCTCGGACAAGCCGCAAGTGGACAGCGAGATATGCCTTAGGCCAATGTTGAGGCTGTCAGGCGAGGAAATCAAGCGCAAAAATGCAATCACCTGCTCATAGTTGTCCAGCGGCTCACCGCTGCCCATCAGCACGATGTTCCCTATCCCTTCATCCGCGCAAAGGGCATTGGCTGCGTAGGTCATGCCGGCCATCTCCCCCGCGCTCAAATCGCGCAGCTTGCCGCCCAGCGTGCTGGCGCAAAAAGCGCAACCCATGGCACAGCCCACCTGGGTGGACAGACAAAAGGTGATGCCGTGCCGGTAGCGCATGAGGACGCCTTCAACCGTGTGATTGTCCAGCAGGCGGTAGAGATGCTTCTCTGTCCCGTCAAGGGCGGACACATGACGTTCAGACACAAGGGCCGGGCGGGCGACGGCCACCCTGTCCAGCTGTTCCCGCAGGGCGGCGGGCAGGGTGTGCATCTGTGAAAAATCCATGCCTTTGACAAGCCAGGCCATCAGCTGGCGTGCGCGGAAGGCCGGCTGGCCCAGACCGGTGACGAAGTCAGTCAGCTGTTCCAGGTTCATTCCACACAGACAGGACTTAGTCATGCCGTGCCTTTCTCATCCGCGCGATGAAAAACCCGTCCACACCATCGCGGTGCGGCAGCAGCTGCAGCCCGTGCGTTCGCTGGCGAGGCCTGAAGACATCGGGAAAGCCCGCGGGCAGCTCATCCATGGCAAAATCCGTATGGCGGCCGAGGAAGGAGGCGATTTGCGCTTCATTCTCGGCGGACAACAGGCTGCAGGTGGCGTACACCAGCACCCCACCGGGCTTCAGGTATCGTGAAACAGTATCCAGCAGGTCCGCCTGCAGCGCAACCAGCTCGTCCAGCCCCTCCCGGGTGAGGCGGTATTTGATGTCCGGCTTGTTGTCCATCACGCCGGTGCCGGAGCAGGGCGCGTCCAGCAGCACGGCATCCATGGTGCCCTCAAAACGTTCCTGGTAGATAACGGCATCACGCACCGCCGGGCGGATGTTGTACAGGCGCAGTCTCTCAGCCTGGGCATAAATCAGGTTGACACGGTGCTCATGAATATCCCATGCGTAAACGCGGCCTGTGTTTTGCATCATCTCGGCAATCAGGCAGGTCTTTCCGCCCGGCGCCGCGCAGCAATCCAGCACAGTCATACCGGGCGCAGGCGCCAGCGCCAATACGGCAGCCATGCTGCCCTCTGACTGGATGGAAAACTTGCCGCCCTGGAAATCCAGATCCCGTCCGATGTCGGAAGCGCCTTTGACCCGGTATACGCCCTCCAATACTCCCGGGGATATGTCCCAGACCTTCCTGCGCAGCAGCGCATCAAATTCCTCCTGGCGTAGCAGAATCCGGTTGCGCCGCACAACCGTTGCGTGGTCCGGATTGCGGTAAGCGATGATCTGAAGCGCGGTATCCTCCGGATAAGAAACCAGGAAAATGTCCAGCAGCCATTGCGGAATGGAATGGGTCACGCTCAGGTAGTTTGGGTCCTCCGGCGCGGGCCAGGCCAGCGCATCCTTCTGGCGGATCAAAGAACGCAGCACACCGTTGACCAGGCCGGTCATGTCCTCAAAACCGCAGGCACGCGTAAGCTCGACCGCCTCGTTAACAGCCGCAAAATCGGGGATCCTGTCCATCAGCAGGATCTGGCAGGCAGACAGGCGCAGGATGTTGCGAATCCTAATATTCAGAGCCTGGGCGTCCTTCAGGAACTGATCCAGCGCATAATCCAGCTTGATAAGGTCCTCAATGGTCTTATAGACAATAACAGCGGTCAGGCGCTTGTCCTGCTGGCTGAGGCGCATGTTGGCAAAGATCTCATCCAGGGACAGGGAGGCATAAGCGCCATCCTGAAGCACCCTGTGAAGCACCAGAAAGGCTGCCCTGCGCGCGTCCTGGCTTAAGATGGGTTCAGGCTTCCGGCGCTGCTGCGGCAAGGCGGGACGGCCATAGCGCCGCTCCGGGACAGGGGCCGGTCTGGCATCGCGGCGCGCTGTCTGCCGCTCCCCGGGCTGCAATGGCGCAGGGCGGCCATCGCGGCGTTCGGGGGCAGGGGCCGGCTTGCCGTAAGGACCTCTGCCTGGCTGCCGGAAAGGAGGGCGGGACGCCTGGTTGCGGGGCTTTTTGTCGCGTTTGCAGGTATCGCTCATGATGTCTCCTCATCAGCTGCCATCATGGCCGGGAGGTTCAGCGGATGCCCGCGTAAAAAGTCCTCGCTGCTCATCGCCCTGCTGCCCGGCGCTTGCAGGGTGATGACCCGCAGGGCCTGATCCCCGGTTTTCACCAGCAAGCCGGTTTTGGGGTCCGCTGCCAGAATGGTGCCCGGCGCCACCGGGCCGGGAGCCGGTTCCACACGCGCGGACAGCAGCTTGAGCGTGCCCCAGGGAGAGGCGCTGTAGGCGCCCGGCCAGGGCTGGGTGCCCCGGATCAGGTTGACCAAGTTCCTGGACTTGTCCTGCCAGTTGATCTGCCCCGCTTCGCGGGTCAGAAGCGGATAATAGGACATTGCCCGCTCATCCTGCTTAACGCGGGGGCAATCTCCCGCCGCAAGGCGCTTTAAGGTCTCAAGCAGCAGTTCCGCGCCTGCATGCGCCAGGCGCACAGTCAATTCGCCCGCGGTCTCCTCCGGATGAATGGCCAGCCCGGATTGCAGCAGAATGTCCCCGGTATCGATCCCCTTGTCAGTCATCATGGTGGTCACGCCGGTGTGGGTTTCTCCCTTGATGATCGCCCAGTTCACCGGCGCAGAGCCCCGGTAGCGCGGCAGAAGCGAGGCGTGCACATTGACGGTTCCCAACAACGGAACAGCCAGGATCTCCTCCGAAAGAATCTGTCCATAGGCCGCGGTGACACAGATATCCGGCTTGAGCGCCCGTAAATCCTCAAGCCCCTGAACACGGATCCGCCCGGGCTGAAACACAGGGATGCCTGCCTGTTCAGCCAGCGCCTTGACCCGGGAGGGCATCAGCTTTTTCCCGCGGCCGCTGGGACGGTCAGGCTGCGTGAACACGCCGACCACGCTGTGTCCTGCCGCAAGCAGGGCCTGCAGGTGTATTTCGGCATACTCCGGGGTACCCATAAACACAAGGCGCATTAGTTTTCTCCGCTGGCTGAAAGCCTGTCTTTATCTGCCTCTTCCCCGTCCTCCGGGAAGACCTCGTGGTCCATCTTGTCCACGTACAGCACGCCGTCCAGGTGGTCAATCTCATGTTGAATGCAGCGGGCAAGCAAACCGTCCGCCTCCAGGGTAAACGGCTTGCCCGTCCTGTCCTGGGCCTTAATGACGACCTTTTCAGGGCGTGTGACAAAGCCGCGCCGGCCAGGCACGCTCAGGCAGCCTTCCACCATGCCGCAGCTGCCTTCGGCACCGGTGATCTCCGGATTGACAAACTCAATCAGGCCCTCCCCCACGTCGGCCACCACCAAACGCCTGACAATGCCCACCTGGGGCCCGGCCAGGCCGACGCCTTCCGCCTGATACATGGTGTCGGCCATATCGCGTAAAATCACGCCCAGACGGCCGTCAAACTTGGTGACGGGGTTGGCCTTGAGGCGCAATTCCTTCGCGCCGATCGTAAAAATCCGTTTCTTTGACATCCAGTTCTCCTTGACCAGGCATCAGGCAAGGCTGCCCGGGTTAATCTCCAGGCTGACCTTGCAGGGCCATGGTTCCTGTACCAGTTCGTTGAGAAAAGCGAACAGCTCCTCGCTGTCACGATGCTCCAGCAGCTTCAGGAGCACCTGGGAGCGGTATTGACCCATAATGCGTTTGATGGGCGCAGCGTCCTCCCTGACAAAGAGCACCCGGCGCTTAAGCAAAGGCTGCTTCAGCAGCTTTTGCGCGATGCGCTGCTGCAGCTGCCGGGAAACCGCACGGGACTGTTCCTCCTGCCTGGCCTCGCACAAAAGCCTTGCGATCACAGTAAAAGGCGGATAAAGCAACTGGCGGCGCCGGGCAAACTCCTGATTGAAAAAGCCCCGGAAATCCTGAGCAGCCGCCGCCTGAATCACCTCATGCTCGGGCTTGTAGGTCTGGATGATGACCTCGCCCGGCATAAACGCCCTGCCAGCCCGCCCTGCAACCTGCGTGAGCAGCTGGAAGGTGCGTTCCTGCGCGCGGTAATCAGGCAAGTTGAGCGTCAAATCCGCCAGCACCACCCCCACCAGGGTGACCTGGGGAAAATCCAGGCCTTTGGCAATCATCTGAGTGCCAATCATCACCCGCGCCTGCCCGGAACGGAAACGGTTGAGAAGGCGCTCATGCGCATCCTTGCCTGTGGTGGTATCCGAGTCCAGGCGGATTAAGGGCACCTGCGGGAACAGCTTGAGAAACTCCTCCTCCACCTTCTGGGTACCCGCGCCCACAGGACGCAGGTATGCGCTGCCGCAAGCCGGGCAGGCGGTGGGGAGAAGAACGGACTGGCCGCAGTAGTGGCAATGCATATGCCGGTCAGCCTGATGAAAGGTCATTTTGACATCGCACTGCGAACAGGTGAGGACTTCACCACATTTTCGGCACATGACGCTGGGCGCGTAGCCGCGGCGGTTGATAAACAACATTGCCTGGCCCCCCGCGTCCAGGCAGGCCTTCAGGCGCTGAACCAACAGCCCGGAAAACATGCCCCGGTTTCCCAGGCGCAGCTCCTCGCGCATGTCGACCAGCGTGACGGCCGCCAGCTGATGATCGTTGACGCGTGAGAGCATCTCAAGCAGCATATAGTCCCCCCGCTGCGCCTTGGCAAACGAGAGGATGCTGGGCGTGGCGCTGCCCAGGAGCAGACTGGCCCGCTCATTGTCCGCCCGGAAGCAGGCCACCTCACGCGCGTCATAGCGCGGGTTGTTCTCAGACTGGTAGCTGGGCTCGTGTTCTTCGTCGATCACAATCAGCCCCAGGTCCTTTACCGGGGCAAACACCGCGCTGCGCGCCCCAATGACCAGACGGGCGCAGCCGGAGCGGATGCGCCGCCATTCGTCGAAGCGCTCACCGGCGGACAACCGGGAATGAAGCACCGCAGCCACCTCGCCGAAGCGGCCGCGAAACCAGCTGACCATCTGCGGCGTCAGCACGATTTCAGGGATCAACACAATCACGCCTCGTCCCTGAACCAGGCACTCCCGCGCAGCGCGGATATAGACCTCGGTTTTGCCCGAACCTGTGATGCCGTGCAGCAAAAACCGTCCGCTGCCAGAGCGGACCGCGGGCAGGATCTCACCCAGTACCTCCTGCTGGGCCGCTGTCAGCACCGGATCCTCACCCAGGGGTTCGGTATGCTGGTAGGGAGAACGGTAGACCTCTTCCTCCTGCAGCGTAACGCTGCCTGCCTCTTCCAGCACGCGCAGGGCAGGCATCGGATCGCGCACCAGGGCGCGCAGCTCGCTCACAGGATGAGCCAGGCCATCGCTGAGCAGGGTAAGCAGCAGCCTGCGTTTGGCAGAACGGCTGTTAGCTGACAGCGCGGCGCTTAAATGCTTTGGATCGATCGCCAGGCGCGCCACCGTCTGGGTCTTCGCCCTGACGCGGCCTGAGCGCATTTGCGAGGGGATCATCAGGCGCAGCGCCAGCGCCAGGGGACAATGCGACTTGCGGGCGATCTCCCGGGCCAGGTCCACCAGGGGCGGCAGGATGGCCGGGTAGTCTTCCAGCGGCTCAAGAATGTCCCGGACGCGCTCCTGCGGCAAGTCTGTCGTTTGCACCAGGGACAACACCACGCCTTCCAGGCGCTGGCGGCCAAAGGGCACCAGCACGCGCGTGCCGGGTTGAACAATCATGCCCATGGGGACACGGTAGGTAAAGACCCGGTCGGTGTTGGCGGAGGCAATGTCAACGATGACCTGGGCATACGGTTTGCCCTCAGGCATTCGTCGCGCCCTGCATCAGAAGAACCGCCTCGTCCAGCAGCTTGTGGGCGGCATCCAGCTTGTTCATCAGCGGCAGCTCCACCGTGCCCTGGCGGGAAATCAGCGTCAGCGCGTTGGTGTCCACGTCAAATCCGGCATCCCTGCGGCTGACATCGTTAATGGCAATCAGATCCAGGTGCTTGCTGTCCAGCTTGCGCCGCGCATTGTCCAGGTGGTCATGCGTCTCTGCCGCAAAACCAACAAAAACCTGCCCGGCCCGCTTGCTGAGCCCTGCTGCTGCAGCCACATCCGGGGTTTGCACCAGGTCAAGGCGCAGGCTGTCATCATGCCGCTTCTTGATTTTTTCCTCAGAAAACACACGGGGCTTGAAGTCCGCGGGTGCAGCAGCCTGAATAAGCAGGTCGGCCCCGGGCGCCAGGCGCGTGACCGCGTCGAACAAATCCCCCGTGCTGTCCACCATCACCATCTCAGCGCCCTGCGGCGGGTCCAGGCAAACCGGCCCGGACACCAGAGTGACCGTTGCGCCGCGCATAAGCGCCGCCTCCACAACGGCATAACCCATTTTGCCGCTGGAACGGTTGGTGATAAACCGCACAGGATCAATCGCCTCACGGGTGGGGCCGGCGGTCACCAGCACCTTCTTTCCCTTCAAGTCCTTCAGCGGGTGCAGCAGCCTCAGGCAGGCGGTCACAATCTCTTCTGGCTGGCTCATGCGCCCGGCCCCTACATCGCCGCAGGCCAAAAGGCCGCCCTCCGGGCCGATGGCGGACGCGCCGCGCTGGCGCAGCAGCGCAAGATTGGCCTGGGTGGCCGGATGCTCCCACATGGCGGTGTTCATGGCCGGAGCCAGCAGCAGGGGAGCCCGGGTCGCCAAAGCCGTGGTCGTCAACATGTCATCCGCCAGGCCATGGGCCAGTTTGGCGATCACATTGGCCGTAGCCGGCGCAATGAGCAATACATCTGCCCTTTGCGCCAGCGAAACATGCTCTACCTCCCACACCGTGGGCGTCGCAAAGGTGTCCACCACCACCGGGTTGTGAGACAGCGTCTGAAAGGTAAGCGGCTGCACGAACTGACAGGCGTTGCGCGTCATGATGACGTGCACCTTGCAGCCAGCCTTGGCCAGGCGGGAGACTACCTCGCACGCCTTGTAGGCGGCGATGCCTCCTGTGATGCCCAGAACAACCGTCTTACCGCCAGCGCTCATGCTTATTCCTCATCCTCGAGGTTGCGGTGGTAAGTAATCAAGCCATGCTGGATTTCCTCAATCGCGGCAGCGATGGGCTTTTTTTCCTCGCCTTCAATCAATGGCTGGGCGCCGTCGATCAACATGCGGGCGCGCTTGGCGACCATTTCCACCAGGGTGTAGGCGCTGTCGACATTTTTCATCAGGGATTCAATACCGGGTTCGTTGATAGCCATAGGGGTCCTCCGATTTTATTGTTCAGGGATGTCCGGGTGATAACGCAGGGTGCGCATGCGCTCCGCCGCGATGATACACAGAAGGCGCTTAAAGGCGCTTTCCAGATCATCATTGATGAGCGCGTAGTCATAATGGACGTAGCGGGCAATCTCGGCGCGCGCATTGCGCAGGCGTTTGGCAATCTCGTCCGCGTCATCGGTGTTGCGGGTGCGCAGGCGCAGCCTGAGGGAGTCAAAGGAAGGGGGCATAATAAAAATGGAAACGCAGTGCGGCATTTGCTTCATCACGCTCATGGCGCCCTGGGAGTCCACATCCAGCAAAACATCCAGGCCCTTTTCCAGCGCAGCTTCCACCGGCGGCCGGGGCGTGCCATAGCGATGGTCATGTACGGTGGCATGCTCCAGAAGGTTGCCGGTTTGAAGCAGCTGATCAAACTCTTTCTCCGTGATGAAGGAGTAATGTACGCCGTCCTTCTCATTATCCCTTGGCGCGCGGGTGGTGGCGCTGACGGAAAAAACAATGTGGGGATCCGAAGCCAAAAGGCGTTCGCACAGGGTGCCCTTGCCCGTTCCCGAGGGGCCGGACACGATGATCAGCATGCCCTTGCGCGTCTGGCCGGGCTGCTGGCAAAGGTCAACATCAGGTTTCTTGGCGTTGCAAGCCGGGGGTTGTTTCATCGTTTTACTCCACGTTTTGCAGTTGTTCCTTGATTTTATCAACCTCTCCCTTGCAGACCAGGCCCAGCCGGGTGACAGCGAGCGAGGCTGACTTGCTGCAGATGGTGTTGGCTTCACGGTTCATTTCCTGACACAGGAAATCCAAATCGCGCCCGATGGATCCGTCCTTTTCAATCAGGATGCGCATCTGCGCGCAGTGAGCGCCAAGGCGGTTGATTTCCTCGGCAATGTCACAGCGGTCGGCGAATAAAGCGATCTCCTGGGCCAGGCGCTGGGGATCAACCTGTACCTCGGGCATGGAAGCCAGGCGCTTTTGCAGCTTCTCACGCGCCAAAACCGGCTGCTGGGCCGCCTGCGGTCCAAGCTGGCTCACAGCCTCCTCCAGCGCGTCCAGGTGCTGCTCAAGAAAGGCCTTCAGCTGGCCGCCCTCACGCTCACGGTCCTCCTGCGCCGCGTCACAGGCCAGGTCCAGCGCCTCGTTTGCCGCGTCCAGCAGCACATCTGCCTGGGGATCCAGCGGAATCAGGGTGAGCACGTCTGGCAGCGTCACCAGGGTGTTCAGTTTGAGCGCGCCCTTGATGCCGGCAGCCTGCGCGATTTGCTGCGCAGCCTGGGCATACTCATGCGCCAGGGGCAGGTTGGCGCTGACCAGCGCCGCCTGGGCACCGGCAAGGTCCTGGGTGATGCTCAATTCAACCCGACCGCGGGAGAAGCGTTCGCTCAGGCGCTTGCGCAGCGGCACCTCCAGGGCCTGCAGCGGCCGCGGCAGGCGAACGGATATATCCAGGTAACGATGGTTGACCGTCTTGACTTCCGCAGTCAGGTTGACCCCCTCTTTGCTGGAATGTCCCCTGCCATACCCGGTCATGCTGCGCATCCTTCGTCCTCCTCACCTGTGTTTTATGATTATATCACGTTTGAACAACCCTGAAAAGCGCGCTGTCCGCGCACAAAAAAGCTGTCCGCGCACAAAAAAAGTCCCGGCCAAATCTGCCGGGGCTTTCAGGCACTTACCGTTCTGGTTGAATATTCAGGATTCCGGCTTGCAGCTCCCGTTTCAAAGCTATTGACGATTCAAGTAGACGCCGTATACAGCCGGTAATGAATACTCTTGGTTTTCTCCGAATCCGGATAACATAATTCCAGTGTAGGTGCCGTAAACCTCAAGCCTGTCATTGACCAGAAACCTCTCGCCTCCAGCCTTGCGGAAGTAGTACACCGTCCAGAGGTTTCCCCTATAATCATGCAGCAGAATCTGTGTATAACGGGAGAGAGGAGCTTCCACCAAACCGATGACTGTGCCGTTAATATTGAAGATCTGGCTCTTGAACTGGTCTGGGTTTCGGGCAACCTTTTCGTAGTCCGGAGACACAGCTTTTGCCTTGTACGCCATAAAATCCTTCTCATACCTGGCTTTGGCAAGGTTTTGCCTGTCCAAAACAGCAAGTTCCTTGTTTGCAACCAGCTCGCTTTGCAGTTTGCTGGCTTCCAGGTTCGCGAAAATCATCTGGCAATCCGTCAGCACCACATCGGCCAGTTGGTTCCATCGCGCTTTTCCAACCTTGCCAATAACAGCCACCAGATCACCGGCGCGGAGTCCTGCAAGCTGGTTTTTGTCAGCGAAGACCGCACGGATATCGTGCGTCCAAGATCTACTGTCCACCTCCAAAGCATAAAGAACCTCCGCCTTGGGTTTCTTTTTAACCTTGATGACAGTCAGAATATAGGTGTCAAGATAACACTCGGCGTTCTCGGTCAAGTCGCCGGATTCCACGCTGTATACTTCAATCCCCCTGGAACGGTAATCCGCTAAGACATCCCCGGCTTCCATGTATGCGTCCACAGAAAAAAGAAACAACACAATGAAAAACAAGCTCAGAAGCGACTTTTTACTCAACATAACCTGTCTCCTTTTACGTAATGGAAGCTTTGACCTGGACCTAATGTACTATGTATCTTCCAGCCGGTCAAGAGCCGTAACAGCTTCAGTTTTCATGCGCCGACAACCCAACAATAAAAGACGGAGAAAAATCAAGAGAATATCGCGCCCCGGATTGAAATACGAAGTGCAACAGACATGAGAAGATAGGAACAGCTCATGTTGCGCAAACACGGTATGATAGTTTTTGCAGAAAACAACACGTGGAGGCGCACCATGAGCCAAGTCGAGTATAGCACAAGGACAAAGAAGTATCATCACATCCAGGAATCAGAACGAAAATGTATTGAACGACTCAAACGCCAAGGATTAAGCAATACAGAGATTGGGAGAATACTCTGCCGTCACTGGAGCACCATTGGCCGTGAACTAAAGCGAAACATGGTGGAGCAGCGGGAAAACGTGCAGACCTATAGCAAGTCCATCAATGTTCCCCTGTACAGAACTGTGCAGCGCTATTATCATGATTCCGCGCAACGCTTATACCAGGAACGTCGGATGAATACAGGCGCGAAATGCAAGCTGGCGCAATGTGCGGATTTTGTGCAGTTCCTGGAGCGGAAGGTGCTCGGGCCTGAGAAGTGGTCCATTGACGCGGTTGTCGGCTACGCAAAGCGGCATCAGATGTTTCCGGTAATCCCCAGCACAAAGACCGTCTACAACTGGGTTGACGCCGGCTTCTTGAGGATTCGGAACATCGACCTGCTGCTCAAAGTGCGCTTGAAAGGGAAGAAACGCGCGCGGGTCAGGAAGCGAATTCTGGGACGAAGCATAGATGAACGACCGGATTGTATCAATCAGCGGAACGAATTTGCGCATTGGGAATGCGACGGCATCATCGGCAAAGGTCAGAAAGGACATTTGCTGACTTTGGTGGAGCGCAGCATCAGCTATGGCATTGTCTGGGACGCCAAAGACCGGGGAGCGGACAAGGTTGTGACTTTTCTTCTTGAGTTGAGGCGGGAATACGGAGAACTGTTCTCCGGGGTATTCAAAAGCATCACCTTTGACAATGGCCCTGAGTTCTCATCAGCAGAGGAAATTGAAAACAAAGGCGGCATAACGGCCTACTATGCACATCCCTACAGCAGTTATGAACGGGGAACCTCGGAGAATTGGAATGGTATTGTTCGCCGGTTCCTTCCCAAAGGCATGAACCTGACTGACTTAGCTCCGAACATCTTGGTTCGAATCAATCGATACATTAACCAACTGCCGCGCAAACGCTTCGGTTACAAGACGCCTGAGGAGTTGTTCGAGAAGAAATTGAGCGATATAATCAACTCAGCAAAGCTCTCTTCCAGTGTTGCGACGTGTTGCACTTGATTTTTCAATCCGGGGAGAATATCGCGCCCGGAATCCCAACGAACCCAAATGTTGACGCCGGCGTCAGCAGGGAGTATACTGTGTCCATTCGTGGATGAGGGAGGACAAGCTCCCCCTGACCGCCCCACAAGAGAGGCAGCGCCAAGGCTGAAAGCGCGCCGGGCACGGAAGGGGACAGTACCACCGCCTGACATGAGCGCATGGCGAGCGTTAGAGCGCATAAGAGCGGCCGGGCAACCGGCAATCTGGGTGGAACCGCGGACAACATCATCCGTCCCTGTGTGGGCGGATGTTTTTTATACCGGATTCAATCAAGGAGGACGAGATGAAACTGACTGTCATGGGACGCTCCGGGGAATACCAGCCTGGCGTCAACGCCCTGGATGCTTTCAAGGATCTGGCGCCCGATGCGCGAAAGAACGCCATCGCCGCCCGACACAACGGCAAGCTGGTGGAGCTGATGGCGCCGCTGCATGAGGAGGGCACGCTGGAACCCCTTGGCTTTGAGGATGAGGAAGCCCGCCATCTGCTGCGCCACACCGCCAGCCATGTGCTGGCCAGCGCCGTAAAGAACCTCTTTCCCAAGGCCAAGCTGGCCATCGGCCCGTCCATTGAGAACGGATTTTACTACGATTTTGATGTGGAGGAGCCTTTCCAGCCGGAGGACCTGGCGCGTATTGAGAAGGAAATGGCGCGCATCATCAAGAAGAACGAGCGGGAGGAACGCTTCACCCTGCCGCGCGCAGAAGCCATTGCGCTGATGCAGCAGCGCGATGAGCCCTATAAAGTGGAGCTGATCCTCGACCTGCCGGAGGATGAGGCGCTGTCCTTTTACAGGCAGGGCGAGTTTATTGATCTGTGCGCCGGTCCGCACCTGCCTTCTACCGGTAAAATCAAGGCTTTCAAGCTGACCAGCCTGGCCGGCGCCTACTGGCGCGGCAGCGAGAAAAACAAGATGCTGCAGCGGGTCTATGGCACTGCCTTCACAGACAAAGCCGATCTGGAGGCCCATCTGGCGCGCATTGAGGAGGCGAAAAAGCGCGACCACCGCAAGCTGGGGCGCGAGCTGGATTTGTTTGACCTGATGGAGGAAGGCCCGGGCTTCCCCTTCTTTTACGCCAAGGGCATGGTGCTGCGCAATCTTCTGGAGGATTACTGGCGGAAAATCCACCGCCAGGCAGGCTATGAAGAAATCAAAACGCCCCTGATCCTCAGCCAGGAATTGTGGGAGCAAAGCGGTCACTGGGAAAACTACCGCGAGAATATGTACACGCTTCAGATTGATGAACAGGAATTTGCCATCAAGCCCATGAATTGCCCCGGCGGTATCCTGGCTTATAAGCGCAGGCTGTGGTCCTACAGGGATTTACCGGCGCGCGTGGCGGAATTGGGTCTTGTGCACCGCCATGAAAAATCAGGCGCGTTGCATGGCCTGATGCGCGTGCGCGCTTTCACCCAGGATGATGCCCACCTGTATATGACGCCAGAGCAAATCAAGGACGAGATCATCGGCGTGTATAAACTGGAGGACAGGGTCTACAGGGACTTTGGTTTCTCCTACAAAGTGGAACTGTCCACCCGGCCTGAAAACAGCATTGGCTCTGATGAGATGTGGGACCTGTCCACCCGCGCGCTGCAAGAGGCGCTGGATGAGATGCAGGTACCCTATACCATCAACGAGGGCGATGGCGCCTTTTATGGCCCCAAGATCGATTTTCACCTGCAGGACAGCCTGGGTCGCGGCTGGCAGTGCGGCACGCTGCAGCTGGACATGAATCTGCCCGAGCGTTTTGATATGACCTATACAGGCTCTGATGGAGAAAAGCACCGCCCGGTCATGATTCACCGCACTGTGCTGGGCTCCATGGAACGGTTCATCGGCATTCTGACCGAGCACTTCGGCGGCGCTTTCCCCCTGTGGCTCTCCCCCGTGCAGGCGCGCATCCTGACCATCACCGAGCGCGCGGACGCAGCCGCCAAAGCCCTGAAGGCAGAAATGGAAAAAGCCGGGCTGCGCGTGGAACTCGACTTGCGCAACGAGAAGATCGGCTTCAAGGTGCGCGAAGCGCAATTGATGAAAATACCCTATATGCTGGTTATCGGGGACCGTGAAGCTGAGGAGGGCACGGTGTCCGTGCGCAACCGCAAAGGCCAGGCCTTCAACGGCATCACGCATGAGCGGCTGATCGCAACGCTCAAGGCTGAGGAAGCCAGCAAGGCGACGGAGCAAAGCGACGCCTTTGAATAGTGATTCCGGTCAGATCAGTATACACAATTGACACGGAAAGAGCGGGTGCCGTTCTCGGCGTCCGCTCTTTGTTTGCTTCATGGGTTGCCGGACGATGTCACCCTCAGCTTTAGTTGCCGTCAATACCAGGTCTGCCCAAAGACATTGATATAAAAATCCTTGACATACTCATAGTTGAACTCATCCGGCCGGGTTTGCATTTCAGCCGGGATGGGCCTGATGTTACGGTCCTTGCGCTCAGCCAGGCTGTCATAGAGGTAGCTGTAGCGTTTGATGCGCGAATTCAGGTTGCCCTCCACGGTCTCCAGCAGGTAGACGCCCTCCCCCATGTCCTTTACCGCAGTAATCAGGCCGACATGGGTGTAGGGCGTGCTGCCCTTTTTGCCATAGATAATGTAATAGCCCGGGCGAGGCAGGTTGCTGAGGCGGTTGCGGCTCTGAAAGCCTTCGTAGAGCTTGGTCTGGGAGGCCTGGCGTACCGCGAACAGGGAGCCGTCCGCAAGCGGCGGGGCATTCTTGGCGCGATACTCCTTGTTCATCTCAATGCCGGCCTTGTCAAAATGCAGGCCGACAAAGGCGCCGCACCAGCCAAAGCCGTCCTTGGCGGCCGGATTGAACCATTTGGTATATTCATTATAGCGGGGCAGAGGCTTTCCATCCGCCGCAGCCCAGTCGGCCAGGGCTGATTCAATCACACGGGTGATTTCCTCCGGCACCGGCTTTTCACCAACCTGGACCTCACACCGGACAGTCACCTCGTTTTTCTTGTTGCTGAGCAGCACCAGGGTGTAGCCCTCCGCCAGCGCGGTAATGACCCCTTGATCCGATACGGCTGCGATGTCCGGATGCTCGCTGCGCCAGGTTCCTTCCCCCTGGATCGCCTGGCTGACCTCTCCTACCTGCATGGGCAACAGGATCAGCTTTGGCTCTCTCTTGCCGGCTGCCAGACCGTTTGAAAGGGGCATCACAAGCGTGGTAATCAACAACAACGCCAACAGTTTCTTCATGATCTTCTCCTCGATTCTTCGACAGATTGACAGTTCACCATGATCTCGCCAGGGAAAACAGCTCCATCATCCATCCAGCGCTTGCTTATTATACATCAAAAACAGTTGTCCGGGCTTGGCGTGAGCGCTATGGATACTTGATTTTTAAGCGCGATACCTCAGAAACGGCCACACCGTTCTGGTACAGGCTGATTGAGCCATCCGTGTGGAACAGCATCACATCCTCGGATGAAACCTGCTGCATCCAGGCAACCTCTTGCGCCACCAGCGTAATCTGCTTATAGAGGCTGTCTGAAGTTTTGCCGGAAAGATAGAGTCTGTTCTGATTGTCCAGGAAATAAGTATGGTTGTTCATGGGCAGGACATGGACAAGATTAAAAGAATTAAAATCAGCATTATTCCTGACGAGCCTGTAGTCCTTTTGGTTGGTTTCGCGGGAATACAGCCGGCCTTCCGCGGTCAGGATGAACAGCGCATCCTGCGCAGCCCATACACGAACAGGGTTCAGGGTTGCGTTGCCGGCATTGATCTGCGGATTGACGCGTGCGTACCGGGAATCATGGCCGATCGTAAATACTTGATTCAAGCCATCCTGAGATCCCTCGGGAACCGCGAGAAAGTTATGGGACCGGGAATTGCTTGGCTGCAGCTCCAGCGTGCCGGGAACAACTGGATCGTGGGACACTTGCAATGGCCGCAGCGGGGCGTCTTCCGCAGTGCGTGGGAAATGCATCCATAATCCGCCCGCTTTCACAAATTGCCGCCTGCCATCGGATTGCATGATTCCGTTCTCTTTCAGGATATATACAAGGCTGGAATCGGTCAAAGAAAAATCCTTGATTTTGATGTCCATATAGTTCAAGGTCACACGGCCTCTACTTACCCTGTCAAACCACCTGTCCAGGTTTATCTTGTTGCCGTAGGCATACAATTCGCCTTCTTCAGTCAGCCCGACCACCACGGTGTCATTGGCAAGGAGTTTGATGAATTTCGGTTCAAGTACGTTATAGGCCCGATCACTTCCGCGCTTAAAAAGGAGTGTCTGACCGTACTCATCAAGAAAGAAATATGTGCCGAAAAAACCTACGCCGTTTTTGATATGCGCTGTGTTTAACCTGATTACCTCTATGGTGCCCAGCGTTCTTACGCGCCCGTCCAAAGTCAACACCAGCTCTGCCGTGCCGGTTTTCAGGGCATGCAAGCGCAGCTGCTGCGGGTTGTCCGCATCCTTTTCTACCTTGATAACACCTCCGGAATCAGCAGGAATCTCCAGCTTGTTGAGCGTCCCGGAGTAAGTTGGCAAATCCATCATGACAACTTCGTTTACAGACATGCTTGCCGGCGGTATGGGGCTGCCCTTTATATCGTCATAGACCTGAACCTTGACCGTGATGGTAGTATTCAGACATGTAACCGGCAAATCATAGGTGCCAGGCACTACGGAGGAAATCACCAGGCCGTTCTCTCCCGCGCTGACTTTCAGCCCCTTGACATCGTTTGCCTCCAGGTAAGACCCGGAGAGCGAAACGCCGTCCTTATCCAGAAATCCGGCCTTGACACTGCCGCCGGCATACAGCGCAAATTGCTCCTTAGCCGCCGCAAACTCATATGCCTTGACTTTCAAGTCCAGAGAATACCGGCTGATCCCATCAGTAATGGTGACCGTCGCGGTACCCTTTCGCAACACACGGATCACTACTCTGGACAGATTGCTATGATCTTGTTCTATGCTGACAATCTTGCTGTCCGAGGACATGGTTTGGACGGAAGCAGGCGCATTGCTGCCAAAATCCAGGGCAGCAACAATCCGGTCTCCTGCCGTCACATCGCCTGATGGCTGGCCATTGGGATAGGTGACACCGGACAACAAACCGAATTTTACATCCAAAGACACTTTCTTGTCTGCAATGACAAAATTTGGCAGGCCCTGTGGAGTCAGCCGTATGCCGGACACCAGGGCTTCCAGCACATAGGTGCCCGCTGACGCCAAGATATGCGCTTTGCCGTCCTTCAGAGCCAAGCTGGTGGTTTGACCGGACTGGGTATGCCTGAGGATCATTTCCTGATGCTTCTTGCCCAGGTTGGTGGTGATTTCAACCGGCCAAAGCTGCACGGGAGCCTGCGCCGGGATCTCCTGGCCATCCTTGATGAGCATGACCTCAATCCTGTCTTTACCTTCACGTCCGATCACAAAACTACCCTCAGGCAATGGCGCCGGAAGCAAGCTCAGCACAGCCTGTTGGTTGAAACTCACGCTGTATGACGCATCCTTTTTCCCGTCCACAGCAAAGGTTTCACTGCTGTCTACCTGGCCGCCTTTGGTGTGCAGCCTCAACAGATAGCAGCCTTTGCTTACCTGCAAGCCACTGAGGCTCATGCCGCTGTCCAGAAGAGGCAGGACATTATAAGCCTTGCCTGTCAGGGTATTGACGATTTCAAGACCCGTGATTAACGCATGGTGAAAGCCCGTTATTCGATCCATGTTGGTGCTGATGGGAGTTTCATACATGGGCAAAGCCAGACATAATTGAGGCCAATGATATTTTTCAGACCCCAGTTTCTGATAGGATTCCTTGTCCGCGCCACGCTGCGCGGTGAAATAACCGAACCGCTGGTATTCATCCGCCATCGCATCGTCCAGCTGCCAATGATAATCGGCAGCGGCGTTTGGACCGAAGGCAAACACCGGGGAGTACACAGGCACACCATTGACGGAATAACTGAGCCGGTAAGAGCCGGCTGACACCTGCATTTCTACTGGCCCGGGGCGCAAAGCAAGCGGAATAGCAATGTCCGGGTTATCCGCCAGGGTCAGGCTGACGGCATTGTCATATTCACGTGGCAAATCCACCCGAATGGTCACCGGGTACAAAGGGATCTGCCCGGCATTGAACGCCTCATGACCAGCCGCGAGACGGGCATCCACCTCAAGCGGCTTCTGTCCTGTCCTGCCCAGCAGGGTAGCGCCTCGTGCCCTGAGCACCATGGCATCCGGCTTCAGGGGCAACAAGCCATTTTCTTGATAAAACACAATAGCGTTTTGATCAAATAAGATTGTTATTTGTTCAGTATTACCATCAACAAGAAAAGGTTGCTCCGCTTCAAACGGCGTATCCTTGTTGGTGATGCTCAGTGTATAGCTGCCGGCCATCAAACGCATTTGATGAGGCTCAACGCCATAGTAAGGCGCATTCAGCGTCATCCCGCTTTCATGGTGCTCAAGGGTGAACTGCTTATTTTCTACCATATAAGGCGGCAAATCCAGACTAAGGGCGACCGGGTACAGGGCCACCGGATTGTTCATAATCAGTTCGGCGTCCTTGCCAACAACAACCATCATGGAACCATTGCGCTCATCGTGATCCAGGTCGTAGGCAAAAACGACCGAGCCTTCAGGCGGGGGTGTCCACCGCGTCAGCACAGAGGTGTCAAAATTCAAAGTTTGGCTTACATCATTGTTGTAAGCAACGTAAAAAGGCTCGGATATAAGGGTCTGGTTGTTCATCTCCGCCTGAAGCGTGTACGATCCGGGGCTCAGATGAACAGTGGTGCCAAGGCTTTTAACCGGCAAAGGGTCGCTGAGCAGGTTGTCGTCGTTTTGAAGGCGCAAACGAAAGACAACGTCATCGTCATTGATACCATACAGATTGATCAGGTTGGTTTTGAGGCTGACCTTGGAAAGCGTCAAGCCGGTTGCATTGCCTAACTGCTGGCCAATGAATTTCGTCACGTCGTTGTCCGCTATTTTATACGCGGCAGTCTTTGCTAAGCTCATCGCGTCGTCCAGGTTGAAGCTGACTGACAGATTCTGCTGAACTTTATCGGCTTTAACTGTGATTTGTTCAAGGCTTTCAAATTCCGCTGCGCCAATATACATCCTGACTTCGTAAGTGCCTGATGTCATGCGCAGGGATGCAGCGCTTTCCTGACTGAAGGATATGCCTCTGTCTTGACCGTTTGGAATCAACTCAAATCTGTCGCTCAACCCTTGAGGCACATCCATATGCAAGTTCACATGATACATCAAGCGGCGCAGGTCATTAGGCTGCGCCTGCTCAGCAAACACGGTCAGGCGTACCTTTTCCAACTTGTCTGTGCTGTAAGGACCGGCGCCATAATCCACCAGCGCCTGGTCAGCGGGCAGGGGCAAAGCCCCGTAGTCGTTGAAAAACGCCAGGATGTCATCATCAAAAAACAGCTGATAATCGCTTTGCCCTGCACGGATTTCCAGGGGGGCTTTCGAAAGAAGATCATTCCCGGACAAATCTAATGCTGCATCATATATCCCCGGCTGCAGACCAACGGCTGTGGAACCGTCCAGGCTGTCAACAACCTGAAAACGGTTGCCGGATTCCCGGTGGATCAAATACAGCGGGTAAGCCAAATGTTTTTCAGTTACCAGATTCGCGCGCACCAGCTCATGGGGCGTCATCTGAATGGAGACGGAAGCGCCGCCGTTAATAATAATGAACAGCCCGCCATCCTGATCCGGCAACAGATCGTAGGTCACGCTGCCCGCAGCAGACTGCGCAGTTTGCATGTAGATAAAATCAATGTTTCCAGGAGATACGGAGCCATCCTCATTGACCCGAAGGAATTGTTCACGCTCACTTGTAAGCAGATGCCCCGGCGGTACCATATCATCATCCGCGGTAATGGTGTAGGTGCCTTTTGAAAAGCTTTGATTGACTGTATTAAGCAAATTCCCTTGCTGGTTGTAGTAGCGGATGGTAACTTCGCTAGTAAGCGCTGACGGCTGATTCAGGAGGATGAGAACCACGGCAGCAAGCGCCAGCAGGATGCTCACAAGCCCGATAATGCGCCCGATCTGACGCTTTGGGGACGGTGAGAAAGTTGTATAGCTGCCGGTAGTCGGGATAAAGCCGGGGAAAGCCAGGTTTATCGCGGCGGCCATCTCCGGCGCGGTCCGGTAGCGGCTCTTGGCGTCAAAGGCTGTTGCCTTGGTATAAATTGATTGCAGGGAAGGAGGGGTGTCTGCCGGCAGAGGCTCCAGCTTATAGCGGCTTCCGCTTCCTGTTAAAGGCTGCTTCTCCGGTTGCCTACCGACCAGCAGCGTGAAAATACTGACGCCCAGGGCATATAAATCGGTAGCCGGGGTTTGCTCGCGGTTAAACTCCTGCTCAGGCGCGGTATAGCTGCCCTTAGCCAGGCGGGTCATGGACCGCGCGCTGGTCTGCCTGGCCGAGCCGAAGTCTATCAATTTGATCTCTCCGCCCTGAAGCAAAAAGAGGTTGTCCGGAGAAATGTCACGGTGGATATAGCCCTTGGCGTGTACCTGTTCCAGCGCCTTGAGCGCCCGCAGAAGAATGGGAATAAGCTCATCCGCTGTCAGAGTGGTGCCGCGTTTTCTCATAAAGTCCATCAGGGTGACACCCTCAAGATATTCCATTACAAAATAAGCGGTGCCGTTTTCCTCAAAGTACTCCAGACATTTCACCACCCCCGGGGAATGCTGGAACTCCTGCAGCCTGCGCGCTTCCTGGTGGAATTTCTCCTTGAAACGGCGGAAATCCTCCTCCATGCCCGGTTTGACAACAATCTCATTGGAATCTACCGCGCGGGTGCAGCAAGCCTGATAAAAATACTCCTTGATCGCAAAGCGCCCGCCCAGGCTGCTTTCCATAGCCAGGTAAGTCGCGCCAAAGCCGCCCCTGCCAAGGCAGCGGCCGATCGTATACTTGCCGTTGAGCACTGTGCCGGGTTTTAGGTCCAATACATCCCGCGCCTCATATGGTATGGGCGCACCGCACAAGGGGCAGCTCTTGCCCGCGACTACTTCCCTCATGCAGGAATAACACAGCACGTCTCCCGGTTTTACCATCTGCTATCTCCCATCGAATACATTAGCACATCAATCCGTTACACCTTGAAAACCCGCATCACCTAAGACAATGGCAAGCAAAAGAAGCAATAAAAAAAACAAAAACACAGCCAGCAAAATCTTCAGCCTAATCTCCCGGCTGCCTTTTGGGGTACGGAGCATCCCTCGCAGGGGGCGCCGGGGCCTTGAAAGAGACAGCCGATAACCGTCAGCACGCAAGGCAACCTGTTGCAGTTCTGCGCGCATCTGCGCTGTTTGCTGATAACGGGCGGAAGTCCTTGGATGGGTGGCCTTTCGGAAAATACGGTCCAACTGCGCCTGAATGTCCTGCGGCAAACCCGGCAATGGCTCAAGGCGGTTTTGATCCTCATGGGGCAAGCGGCCATGGAGCAGGGCAAACATGATAACCCCTACTGCGTAGATATCCGTATACGGGCCTTGCGTGACACCCAGCTTTTGCTCCGGCGCAGTATAAACGCCCTTGTGGTAGACCGTCATTTCCGGTTTGCCGGCCTGGCGCGCGGCGCCAAAATCGATCAGGGTCAGCTCTCCGTTTGATCCGCGGATGATGTTGTCCATGCTGACATCACGGTGCAGGATGCCCCGGGCATGCACCCGACCAAGAATATCCAGCAATTCATTGACCATTGCCAAGACGTCATTCAATGCCTGGGGGGCTTTCTGTTCCAGCAACCAATTCCTGAGCGTCTGTCCCTGAACATAGCTCATCGCAAAATACGCTGTATTGTTTTGCTGGAACACATCAAAGACCCTGACCATACCAGGTATGGCGCCCAATTGGCTAAGCTGTTGGGCCTCTTTTATGAAACTGTCGCGAAAACGTTTAAACGCGTGTTCCCTGCCCTGCTCAACCAGCACCAGGCTGCTTTTCCTGTCCCTGACGGCAGCCCCGCGCAAAAAATATTCTTTCACGGCGCACACAGAATGGCTTGCCAAATCAAACGCCAGATAGGTGTTGCCAAAACCGCCGCTGCCCAAGGGACGGCCAATCTGATAGCGCCCCTTCAGCACAGCGCCAGGCTCCAGCAAAGTGCTGTCTTTGCTCACATAGGGCAGCGTGCTGTGGCAAGCGCTGCATTCCCGGATGTCGGCCGGCGTCAACGTCTTCATGCAGGCCAGGCACCTGCCCGCCGGCACCTGCCGGGATACCGCGCGGGCAGAGCCGTTTGGTTGATTCATCAGCTTTCCTTACCAGGTAATCGTGATCTGATGCATCCCTATTTTGAGGATGTCGCCGTTGTTGATCACGCGGCCAAAGACATCGCCTTTCAATTCAAGTGTCTTGTTCATATCTCCACCGACGGGCATCATGCCATCCTTGATACTGGGCACGCGCATACCATTGACAAAAGTACCATTGGTGCTGTTCGAATCTATGATAACCAGCTGGTTATCATGATAGTTCAATTCGGCATGCTCTTTGGAAACACTCATGTCCCTGGCATCCAGAAGTAAAGTGCAGTTCTCCCGTCCAATCGTGAAGCGCTGGGACACAAAGTCATGGGTGGTTTCACTGCGGCCCATAAACTGAATATGGAAATTAACCGCGAGTCCTAAATTGTCCATGGCAACAGTCTTACTGCCAGTCCTACGCCATTCGCCTGTTATGACAGCTGTCTTTTTAGTCCCTTCCTCCTTGGTTTGACCGTCTCCCTGTCCCAAGGGATCAAGAGGAATGCCCGCGCCGGAGACCGAAGAGGTTTGATGACCGCTGCGAAGCAGAATAATCAGGATGATTACTCCCAGCAACAACAAGCCGACCAGCGCGATGATCGTCCAAAAGGGAACTTTCAAACTGCCGATGCTGAGTGTTTGGCTCATCCTGGCGCGAAGGTTATCTACAAATCCCGGCGGCTTGGGGCTTGGCGAAGGCGTAAACGGCTCGTAGGAACCTTTCAGGAGCACTTCCTGCAGCCCAACGCTGACGCCATTGGGCGCTTCGTTTGCAATTCCTTTGGTCTGCGCGAACAGAGCCAAGGCGTTCAGCGTAGCCTGATCAAGCTTTTTGGGAGAAAATGTCTCATTGATTGCCGCATAGTAGCCCAGCGATTCCAATTTCATCTGCATAGGCAAAATCAGGTCCTTGCCATCAATCGGATCTTCCTCATTGAGATAGATGGCCCGGGGTGTCGGCTCAGGGCTTGGGGTAGGTTCCGGGGTAGGCGTCGGCGTCGGGCTGGGCGTGGGGCTGGGCGGAGGATAGGTGACCGGGATCTTGGAGGGATCTGTCAGTATCGCAAAAGCACCGGCATAGATGCCATCCGTCGTATCCAGCCCGTTTCTTATGGCAAACTCATCAAAGGCTTGCTGGGCGGCTTTGTCAAACACCTCGGTTTCGGTGTAGTGATCCTCCATATAATTATAAAGATGCAGGAAATACCGCGCCTGACGCGCATTGGAACTGGCCTTGCCATATTCGACCATCAAGGGCTCCGGCGAAGGGGTCGGGGTGGGTGTGGGTGTCATTTTCTCTGCAGGCTTGGTTGCAGTTGCCTCGGGAGCGGGCGTGGGCGTAGGTGTAGGCGTAGGCGTAGGTATAGGCGTGGGCGTAGGCGTGGGCGTGGGCAGGGACAAGGTGTCCACTTCGATGGGCACCTTTACACTGACATTTCCCGCCTGGATGTTTACCATGACCAGGTCATCCGCTTTGTATTGAACCTTGCCGATCAGGGGATCAAGACTAAACTCGTAATACAAATCCGCATTGAGCATGTCGTACACTTCGCGGTACAGGCCATTTATGTCGGGCATCCCGTTCCTGGGCGTTTCGCAATCAATCAGTTTGCCGTTTTGCTGTGAGGCGATGCTTTGCAGCAAAGCCTGATTGTTGATAAACGCTTTGCCCGCGTTTGAGTTGCTGTTGACAACTACGCTGGAATAGGGGCGGGCAATAACAAAATTGATATAACTCCTGTCAGAAATCAGGCTGCCCATGTCCTGGTAACTGCTAAGGGAGGGTGAACCATCGGTCACAGTGAAAATAGAACTGATAAAAGCAGGGTCATCGCCTTTACTGGGCTCCCGGATCAGGATATGAGCCCGTTTTAGCGCTGTATACAATCGCGCCCGGGTTTGTGAGGAGGGCTGGATGGAGCTGATGAAAGACAGTGCTTCCTGCGGGCTTTGCCAGCCCTGATCATAGGCGCCTTTATCATCAAAGGTGATAATCATCACACGCTCATCCAAGGGAATCGCATTGACAAAAGCCTGGGCCATTGCCCGGATCACATCATAGCTCCAACTCTGGGAATGGGAAGGCGTGGTGGTGTCAATAAGTAATAAATGTCCAATTTCAGAACCGGTGATATCAACCAGATGCACTGGCACATCGTTGACCGACACAGAAATCTGACCGCCTGCCTGGCGCTGTCCACGGCCGGCATCGTCCGAAGCCTTGATCCCCATCCGCAGCACATGGCCTTCCTTGACCTGTTCGAGCTTGATAACCCTCAAAAACGTGATAGAACTTGCCAGCACAGGCAAGACGACCGCTGCGAGCATGAGCATTACAAGCACACAGGCAGTGGCGCGTTGCAGATACTTCATTCGACACCTCAAATCTTTTCGTGCACAGCCCCGGGCAAAAACCCGGATGTTTGTCAGACACAGGAGAACATCAAGCCAGCGAGTAATGAAATACAGAAAGACAAAGCAGTGACCTGTTGCTCCGCTGCTTTGACCATAGAAATTCCTGTCAGGCGCAGCTTCACATATCAACGTAAAGCGCAGCCTGACAGCCTGTGAGGTAAAGACAGCCATAGTGCATTTGCATCATGCATACCTGTCTTGACGCAACATGATTCTACAAATGTATAATGGATTTGTCAATGGAAACGCTGGTTTTTCGGCGGTTTTCCCTTGTGAAAACAAAGCCTGCCATACGGCAGTGTGCGGCATTGGGCATACAGCACCTGCAGGCTTGCCAATTCACAGGAGCTTTTGTACACTAAGAGGGAAGTTTTCACAAGGAGGACACAATGCGAAGCAACACACCTGCCAAAAGCAAGATATGTGCTGCTGTGCTGATATTTGTGCTTGTTCTTCTGGCTGTTATCGCGGTGCTGGATTTCACCCTGAGCCTGGTGTTGTTGTGTCTGTTGGTCCTGTTGACTGCGTTGATGTACTACCTGATGCCGGATAAGTTCTCTTCAACAAAAGGGCGCAAGGTATCCTTGGACGATCTGATCGACACCAAAAGTAAAACCGGCGCCACGGCGGTCCGGTATTGTCTGGTGGACTGCGACACCCAGCGCGTAATTGCGGACATCAATCATTCGCCGTTCACCCTGGGACGGGAAGCGAACAACGACCTGCGCGTCAATTTCCGAATGGTAACCAAGCATCACTGCCAGATTTTTTTCCGCAGGCAAGACCAGCGATATTATCTGAAGGATCTGGGCAGCCGCAACGGCACGTTTCACAATGGGCACTTCCTGCCCAATACAGTCCCTGTCCCCCTCAACCACCGTGATATTATCCGCGTAGGCCCCAAAAGCTATCGTTTTATGCGCCGAAGTTAAGCGCTGATACACCGGCATCTGACTGCCCACGCAATCACCACAGCATTGTCCTGTATGATAGGCAAATGCGCAACCTGAACCGCATTGAGCCAGGTTGACACGGCAGGGCGATAGAGCCTGGCGCCGTGCAGATACAATAGAAATCAGTCAAGTCATATCATGGCAATATTTTATAAGCCGGCTGACGTGCCATGGTCTTCCGCAAGGAAATGCCGGGCAAGCACGGATTTGAGCGTTTCAAGCTCCTCAGCGGCATTGATGATGGCCCGCGCAGCTGCGGCGTTGCGGGTGCCTTTGAGATACCAGGCAAAATGCTTCCGCATCTCAATGAGCGCCCTGCGCTCCCCTTTCATGCGGACCATGTCTTCCAGGTGGTCAAGCGCAGTGACCAACGCCTTCTGCGGGTCTGGAAGGCTCACAGCCTCCCCGGCCAGGGCCTGCTTGATTTGTGAGAACAGCCAGGGCTTGCCCAGTGCGCCGCGCCCCAACGCGATGCCATCCGCGCCGGTCTGGTTCAGGATGACCAGCGCGTCCGCAACGGAAAACACATCCCCATTGGCGATGATCGGGATGCTTACAGACTGCTTCACCAGCGCGATCTGACCCCAGTCCGCGCGTCCGGAATACTGCTGCGCCCGGGTGCGGCCATGCACACACAGGCTGTCCACGCCCTCATCCTCACACATTTTGGCGAAGTCCATCGCGTTAATGGAATGGCTGTCCCAGCCAATGCGCATCTTGGCGGACAAGGGCTTGGCGCAGGCTTTGCGCACCGCGGCGATAATAGCCCGGGCACGGGGTATGTCTTTCATTAATGCGCTGCCGCTGCCCGAGGAAGTCACCTTGGGCGCCGGACAGCCGAAGTTGATGTCCAGCCCCGTGTATTGCGGCAAGGCAGACAGGATGGCGGCTGCTTCAGCCATGAAATCCGGGTCTTTTCCGAAAATCTGGGCGCTCAGGTTTGTTTCGCTTTCATCATAGGACAGCAAATGCCGATAGGCGATGTTGCCGCGCGGCGCCTGAAGAAGCCCCATGGCGCTGATCATCTCAGTCATGGTTTTGTCCGCTCCGTGCAGCATGGCCTGCCGTCTGAAAGGCCAGTCCGTAATGCCTGCCATGGGCGCCAGCACCAAAAGAGGAGCCTGCTTGTTCATGGATTTTTCAATGCGTATCTTCCCTTGAGGAAAAAGATTGCATACCGGCATAATATGCTGTCACCGCCTCATAAAAGGCATCAATGTTTTCCCAGGGCACCCCGGGCGGAATGTCACAGCCGGATGACACAATGAAATTGGGATGGCCGGGGCTGCATGCGCGCATCAAGGCCAGCGTGGCTTCCCGTATGCTGTGCGGCGTGCCCCCCAGAAACTGCGCGGAAGGGCTGATGTTGCCCATGACCAGCGCATCCGCCGGCACCTGGGGCACCAGTTCCGCCAGATTCACCGCATCACCGAAATGGTAGCCATCACAGCCGGTGAAGAGGATGCTGTCCATCATCCGGGGCGTGTTGTTTCCGCAGTTGTGGTAGATGACCAAAAAATCCTCCGCGCGCAGCGCTGTCACGATGCGCGCCACATAAGGCGCGGAAAACTCTTCAGCCAACGCCGGGGACAGCAGACCGGCCAGAGGCTCCGCAATGACCGCGCCATTGGCGCCCGCATCGCGCAAGGCGCACAGGTAGTCCACAAGAAAATCAGTCGCCTTGCCCAGCACCAGATGAACAGCCTGCGGTTCATCAAAACAATCCATCATAATGTCGCTGACGCCCATCAGCCGCCCGGCAAGTGAATAAGGGCCAATCACGCCCGAAAAAACCGGGCGGTCAATGATCAATTCGCAGGCCCGGGCAATCGCCTCGACATACTGCCCGGTCCGCCCGGCGCCCACATCCGGTCTTGCCAGGCTGTCTGCGCTGTGCGGGCGCACAATGGCATTCTTGACGGCAGGCACCTCACCCGGCCCAAAATGGACAGCGCTGCCGAAAGCTTCAGCCTCCACCGACAGGTCCATCATGCTGACCGCAGCGCAGGAAGGCGTGCGCTGCGCCACCAGGTGCATCGCCTGCGCCTGCAAACGGGCATCGCGTACCAACTGTTCCACCCTGACCCCCAGTAACCCTGCGCCCGGAAAGGATAAAATAGGCATCGCCTGCTTGACTGGCGATGCAATAAGGGCTTCTTTCCATTCACGCATGTTCCGTTTCATCAACGCTTCCTCAACAGCTTGGGCAACAGGGTATGTCATCCTGCACACATTTATCTCAGGGCGTGTAGGCACGCTCATTGCGCAGTTCGCGGATAAACCACCGTCCGTTCTCCCGGATTAAAATGACATCATAGCGCGCGGACGGCCAGCGCGGCGGCGACCACTGCTCCTTTGGGACGCGCTCGCGCCAGGAGGCCTTGATGCGTCCGTCTATGCCCGGCACCTGCTCAATGATGGTGGCGCGGGCGGTATCCTCCCAGGGCCAGGCCCATACCCATTCCATGCGCAAACGATGGTCAATGCCTGTGATCTGATAAGGCTCATAGGGATTGGTGCCATCGCGCATGGTCGCCAGCCGTTTGTCCACAGGCAAATAAGCAGTGGAAAAATACTTGGGCAGCTCCGTGCCATCCAGATCCATCATCACCGTCAAGGCCCGCTGCGCCATGCCATCCTTGAGAATGACAAAAATGTTGGCAGCATTCATCGAAAAGTAAAAAGCAATCGTCATCAACCCCAGGATCACGGTGATCAGCATCAGCCGCTTGGCAATGAACCAGACGAAGCGCCGCAGTTTTTTCATAGCTGAGGTATCCTCAGGGGTGCAAAATGGTGCCCAGGTTTTCCCCGGCAATCACCCGCAGGATATTGCGCGGGTCATCCAGGCCAAAGACCCTTACCACGGGCAGACCCTGATCCGCACAGATCGTAAAGGCCGCCAAATCCATGACCTTCAGCCCCCTTTGATAGGCTTCTCGGTAGGTAATGACCGGGATCAGCTCGGCTGTTTCATCTTTGTTGGGGTCGGCCGTGTAGACGCCATCAATGTTCTTGGCCAACAACAGCGCATCGGCCCCCAGCTCTACCGCGCGCAGCACCACGGCGGTATCTGTGGTAAAAAAGGGATTGCCCAGCCCGCCGCCGAAAAAAGCCACGCCATCGCGCTCAAGCGCCTCATCCGCCAGATCGCGGCGGTATTTATCGCACACATCCGGCATGTACAGGGCGGAGAACACCTTTGACGGACAGCCGTGCTGCGCCATGGCATCCTGCATCATGACACAGTTCATCACTGTGCCCAGCATGCCCATCATGTCCGCGCGCACCGCATCCATGCCGGAGGACAGGCCATGGCGCCCGCGCCATAGGTTGCCGGCGCCAATCACCACGCCGACCTGGGTGCCGCCGTCCCTGATTTCCTTGAGAATGCCGGCCACTTCCAGGATTTTTTCATGGTCAAACAACCACCCCTTCTCCCCCAGGGCTTCCCCGGAGAGCTTGAGCAGGATTCGCTTATACATCATGGCAAGCCTCCTGTATTTTTTGAAACAGGGCGGCGCAATGCGCCGCCCCATTGAATAATCATCCTGACGATAGCTCAGGCCTTGCCGGTCATCGCTTCGATTTCACCGGCCAGGTCGCTGACTTTCTTCTCGATGCCTTCGCCGCGCTCATAACGGGTGAAGCGGCGCACGGAGATCTTCTCACCGCTGGCCAGCGCAGTCTCATTGACCAGGGCTTGCACTGTAATATCGGGGTTCTTCACAAAAGGCTGCTCCAGCAGGCAGACTTCCTTATAGTATTTTTCTATCCGGCCTTCCACCATGCGCTCAACGATTTTTTCAGGCTTCCCTTCATTGAGGGCCTGCGCGCGCAGAATCTCCCGCTCTTTTTCGAGGTCCTCTGCCGGGACGTCCGCCTTGCTGATGTACAGCGGATTGCTGGCCGCGATCTGCAGGGTCAGATCATGGCACAAATCCTTGAAAGCGTCGGTTTTGGCGACGAAGTCGGTCTCGCAGTTGACTTCCAGCAGCACGCCAATCTTGCCGCCCATGTGGATATAGCTGTCCACCAGGCCTTCAGCGGCGATGCGGCCCGCCTTCTTGGCGTTGGCGGCCAGCCCTTTCTCACGGAGATACTCGATGGCCTTGTCCATATTGCCCTTGCACTCAATCAGCGCATTCTTACAGTCCATCATGCCCGCCTGCGTGCGCTCACGCAGTTCCTTTACCATTGCAGCAGTAATTTCCATTGTCAATCTCCTTATTCTTCAGCGCAGCGGCAATCAGTTGCCCATCTCCGCACTGTCATCCTCACCAGTTTCATCGGCATCACTCTCCGCCTGAGCGCCCTGCTTGCCTTCCAGAACAGCGTCAGCCATTTTGCTGGAAATCAGCTTGACGGCGCGGATGGCATCATCATTTCCGGGGATGACATAGTCAACCAGATCCGGATCGCAGTTGGTGTCCACAATGGCGACAACCGGAATGCCCAGCGTGCGCGCCTCAGCGACCGCAATGGCTTCCATCTGCGGATCCACAACAAACAGTGCGCCCGGCAAACCTTTCATGCTACGGATGCCGCCCAGGTTGTTGTTAAGCTTTTCACGTTCGTGGGTCAGTTTTGCCACTTCCTTTTTGGGCAACAGCTCAAACTGGCCGGTGGCTTCCATTTTATCAATCTCGTTGAGACGATCAACGCGCGAACGTATGGTGCGGTAGTTGGTCAGCATGCCGCCCAGCCAGCGTCGGTTGACATAAAACATGTTGCAGCGCTTGGCTTCCTGCTCGATGGATTCCTGAGCCTGCTTCTTGGTGCCGACAAACAAAAGGCTCTTGCCTTCCATGGACAGGTTGCGCACGAACATATAGGCTTCTTCAATCTTGCGCACGGTCTTTTGCAGGTCAATGATGTAGATGCCGTTGCGCTCCGTGAAGATATAGGGCGCCATTTTGGGATTCCACCGGCGGGTCTGATGTCCGAAGTGGACGCCTGCTTCCAGCAGGCTCTTCATAGAAATGATAGCCATGGGTCTTCCTCCTTGTTGTTGCCTCCGCGGGCTTCATCCTGTGCGGCCGCCATTAGGCACAAGCGCACAGTCACCCCGCGTGTGTAATGCCTTGACAGTATAGCACAAAGCGTGGAAAAATTGCAAGCACAGGCCAGGCTGAAAGGCAAGTGCTGAAAGGCTGCTGAAAGGCACCGGAATTGCCGTTTCTGCTTGTATATCCGGTCGCCAGAAGCGCTTCGCCAAAGACGTCCTGACCGGCTCTGTCAAGATATGAGGATTAGTCGGGCAAATAATTGTAGAAATGGAAATGATATGTTTTTTCAAGAAACACAGGTATTCAAAACAGGCGGCCGTTCCCATTTCCGCATTCCGAGTATCGGCGTCACAAAGGATGGCTATGCTATCGCTTTCTGTAATGAGCGGCTGGATACGGTACGGGATGACTGTGAAGAATGTAATCTGGCTTATGCTGTCAAAGCGCCTGGCCGGGAATGGTCCGGGAGCAAAGTCGCCAGAGGCATTCCAGGCTGGTTTTTCGTGATCGGAAGCGTTGTCTATGACCAGATGACCGATACGTTCATGTGCTTTTTCAGTCGATCCTGTGTAAGCGAAAATGAATTCGGGGATTATTCTGAAGAAGAAAGGCGGCAAAAGGAGGAGGAGCGCCGGCGAATCATCAAACGGGACGGGATCAAACCGGGCAGGTTTATCCTTGAAACCAAAGACAACGGCGCGACGTGGACCGAGCGCCCCTTCGCCGGCAAGCCCTTGGAATACATTAACAGGAATACCGGAAAACGCGAAACGACTGTTTCCGGCACACATGGTTCCTCCGCCGGAATCCAGCTGATCCGCGGCCCGCATGCCGGCAGGCTGCTTTGTCCCTCCAGATATGCGATCGGGAAATATACCAGTTTCGATCAATTGAAGGATTATTCCTATAACAATACGCTCTACAGCGATGACCACGGACAGACATGGAAATGCGGCGGACCAGTACAGATCGGCACTGGCGAGGGGACACTGATCGAACGGTCGGACGGGACGATCCTGTATAATTCCCGTGCCTATTTTTTTGACCAGAAGCGCTATCTGGCTGTCAGCCGCGATGGCGGAGAAACCTTCGGTGAATTTACAGCGGATGATTTCCTGATTGAAGAAAAGAATATTGGCTGCAACGCTTCCTTCCTGCGAGTGGATAAGGACAGGCTGCCGGCGGGAACGGCACTCCCCAAGGGCTGCACCTCCCTGACGCTCTTTGCCAATCCGCGTGCGGAGAACCGCAGGAACATGACCATCTGCTACAGCTTTGATGAAGGGATGACATGGGCCGGTCTGAAGACTGTCCACGCGGCAGCCGCCGGCTATTCGAGTCTTGCGTATAATGAAAAGGATGGCCGCTTTTACTTGCTATACGAAAATGGCAACGATCAGGATCCTTACGAAAACGGGATCTCAGTCGCGGAATTTGACACTGAATGGCTTTTAAGTCTAAGTTGACAGCTGTTCTCCATGGATGCATCAATGAGAATCCCCCATAAAAATCGTTTATTATAAATAATAAGCTTGCCCGGATTCATTCGATTTCTCCAAAAATAACATAAATTTTATCAGAACTTTACATGGTTTATACTTAAACGCTATTTAAATTCGGTATCTATTTATTAGGGACCAAAGGAAAAACAAAAGAAGGAGGCCTGTCGTATGAAGGAACAAGAGCTCAAAGCCAGACCAGGCATGCCGGTTCTGCTTTTGTCCGTTGTGCTGTACCTCGCGGCCATCGGGCTTGTTGTGCTGGGAGGCGTCCTGCTGGAAAAGGAAAAGAACATTGGCGCCCTTCCTCTGGTGCTGGGCACCCTTTGGATGATCGTCGGCTTTATCCCTTTCATCGGCCTGAAAGTGCTCAAGCCCAACGAAGCCCTGGTAATGACTTTGTTTGGCAAATACACCGGCACGCTGCGGGAAGCAGGCTTTTACTTTGTTCATCCCTTTTCAGTGGCTGTGAACCCCGCTGCCAAAACCAAGCTGGGACAAAGCGGCGATGTGCAGACAGGCAAGCCGGGCATCATCATCTCCAGTGACAGCGCCAAGGTGGATGTGGAATCCCTGGGCAAACGGGTTTCTCTCAAGGCCATGACGCTGAACAATGCCAGGCAGAAAGTGAACGACTGCTTGGGTAATCCGGTGGAGATCGGCATTGCAGTGATCTGGCGGGTGGTGGATACTGCCAAGGCTGTCTTCAACGTGGACAATTACAAGGAATATCTGTCCCTGCAGTGTGACAGCGCTTTGCGCAACATTGTGCGCATCTATCCTTATGATGTGGCGCCCAATGTGGATACCACAGGCGATGGCGAGCCGGACGAGGGCAGCCTGCGCGGCTCCAGCGAGGTGGTAGCCCAGCGCATCAAGGATGAGATTCAAAGCAAGGTACACGATGCCGGGCTTGAAATTCTGGAAGCCCGGATTACCTACCTGGCCTATGCGCCGGAGATTGCCGCTGTCATGCTGCAGCGCCAGCAGGCAAGCGCCATTGTGGACGCCCGGAAGCTGATTGTCGACGGAGCGGTGGGCATGGTGGAAATGGCGCTGGAAAAGCTTGCCAAAAACAAAGTTGTCACCCTGGACGAGGAGCGCAAGGCCGCTATGGTTTCCAACCTTCTGGTGGTGCTGTGCGGCAACCGGGACGCCCAACCGGTAGTCAACAGCGGAAGCCTGCAATAAACAAGATCCGGCGGGAAGAAGATCGCCGCGCTGACTGTTTTTGACAAGCTGTACCGTACAGCTTGTTCACCGGGTACGGAAGAGCCGTTCACGAATGACCGGTCAGGATATACACGACACTGCCCATCAAACAGGGCAAAGAGGGGAAGCGGCTGACCTTCCGGCACCTGATGACAAAGAGAATGCAAAATCCAAAGCATCGTCACCTGCTGTCAGAAAGGAGAAAGTATATGTGGCATGAACCCATCACACGATATACCCTTGGCGTAGGCGCGATGTTCAGCCTGTATTGGCTGTGCAATCGATTTATTGTTTCGCCGCTTCTTGAAAAGGGCAGGCTGCCAAAAGATAAAAAATACCTGGTGAGCACAGCCCTGCTTTATCTGCCCGGTTTGGGGCTTCTGCTGCTGTTCATTAAGGATCTGCCGGTGTTCCAGGTTTCTCCACAGGGCTTTGGAACGGCAGATTATATCGTGGTGTTTATGGCGCAGTTTTTTGCCTTTGTGCTGATGGTGCCGTTTACTATCCTTGAAATCAAGTTGGGCCTGGTCACGTCTCAGGCATGGGAGCAGCAACAAAAAGAAAAAAGCCAAGGCCTTAATGCTGTTTTGCTAATACTCATGGTTCCTTTGATGGAGGAGCTTCTTTGCAGAAAGCTGCTGGGTGATATACTGGGCAATGATCAGGCAGGGCTTTTCCTATGCATGTCCGCTATAGTGTTTTCCTTGCTTCATCTTCAAACCGGGCGGATCGCAGTGGCAGTGGGTATGCTTCATACCGGCTTTCTGTGGTCTTGGGTGTATGTGAGCAGCGGCAGCCTGCTGTTGTGTACAGCCTATCACATTCTGTTCAACCTGCTAATGACTTTTATACCGGAATACATGAAAAAGATAACCTCTGAAAAAGCAAACGGGATATATACCATCGTTCTTTCCCTGATCGGAACGACAGGCTTCGTATGGATGATGTCCAAAAGCGCGCATTTTTGGCCTCCCGAGTTGCTGGATATGCAAAATTCATGGCAGCGCATCTTTGGCAACTGGGGGTTTTGGGTGCTGGCAGCGGTCTGTGTGGGGAGTTATATTCTGGGGAATCGGGCGATGAAAGAAAAAAGCGCTTCGCCGGAGAGTTCATAGCAGCATCTGCCTGCAATAAAGGCCATGGATCATCTGTTTCGCCCCTGACAGGAGGAGTTTGTCATGAACATATGCCTGATTACGGCTGTATCCAATCCGGGCTGCACGGCGCATATCCGGGAAGCTTTTGTAGCGCAACTGAACGTCCTGATACCCGGGGCGCGGATCAGGCAGTTCATCCTCCCCAAGGACGGGCCGACGTATTGCCTGGGATGCAAAGCCTGTTTTTTTAAAGACATGAGCGCCTGCCCGCACCTGAAGGCCACGCTGCCCATCTGGCAGGCCATGGAGGAGGCCTGCCTGGTGGTGTTCATCACCCCTACCTATGTATTCAGCATTCCCGGACAGTTAAAGGCTCTGCTGGATCATTTCGGCAGCCGGTGGATCGTGCATCAGCCCAGCCCCAAAATGCTGGGAAAACAGGCCCTGATCATCAATCAAGCCGTGGGAGCAGGCTTTCGCAGCACCCTGATCCCCCTGAAACACAGCCTGCGTTTCTGGGGGATCAAGCGAATATATCACATAAAAGCGCGCCTGGGCATGACGGATTACGACCTGGTGGACCAGAAAGCAAAAGCAAAGCTGAACCGGCAGATCGAGAGAACAATCCGCAAAATTATGTCAAAACAACAGGATGTTTCTCCAGGCCTTTTTGCAAAGCTGCTATACCGGGCCATGGCTTTTGGTCAAAAAGGAATTCACAAAATGCTGCAAAAGAAGGACCAGCCTGCTACCAGCGATTACCTGTTCTGGCAAAAAGAAGGATGGCTGGACGGTCATTTCCCCTGGAAAGGCAAGGCCTGAGCAGGCGCTACACCAGATAGAACGGAAGAACATATGCGTGTAATGCATCGGGTACTCATCATCGTGGGGATTGTTATTGTGGTGCTCCTGATAGGAGTCGGCATTTTTGCCTACAGGAACATGAACCATGACATTTTGAACGAGCAGTTTTTGCAAAAAAAGGGGTTCAAATTGGGCTTTAAGGAGGGCATGGCTCAATTGGATGATGGGTCAGAAATATATTATATCGAAGGCCCGGACAATGGCCCCAAGCTCTTATTGCTCCATGGCCAGCAAGCAACCTGCTACGACTATGCCAGGGTATTGCCCAAGCTATCCAAAGAATTTCATGTCTATGCCCTGGACTACTATGGCCATGGGCGGTCATCCAAAAACCCTGACAAGTATCAGGCGGTAGCCATCGGGGAGGATATCATCTGGTTTCTCCGAAACATTATCAGGGAAAAGGCGTATATATCCGGCCACTCTTCCGGGGCGCTGCTGGCTGCGTATGTTTCCGCCAAGGCGCCAGACTGCATCATCTCCACCGTTTTAGAGGATGGGCCGTTTTTTGCCACCCTGCCTGGTCGGGCGGAAAAGACTATCTCATGGTTAGGTTTCAAGAACATGCATGACTATTTGAATCAACATGAAATCGAAACCTTTTTGGAGTATTCGTTAGAGCATGACTATATGCAGGAAATCTTTAACGCCGAAGCGCCATGGCTGTGGGACAGGCTGATCAAAAACCCTGCGCTAAAGCATATAAAGAAACATCCCGGGCAAGTCCCTAAAATGTGGTACTTCCCGCCGGAGTTGGGGATTAACTCCATCTATGCCATCAATGCCAACATGCAGGATGAAACAAGCCATTACGACTTACGGTTTGGGGTTACATTCTATGATTTTTCCTGGTTTGAAGAGTTTGACCAGGAAGAAATACTAAAAAATATACAGTCTCCTACCATTGTGATGCATGTAGCGCCTAACAAGCTTACGGCCCCCAGCTATTATGATGCCAACGGAGTTTTGCTTGCTGCCATGGACGAAAAGGATGCGCAAAACGTGGTGGATTTGCTGCCTCGTGGCACCTACATCGGGGGTTTTCAATCCAGCCACGACATCCATGCGGATTTGCCCAACGAGTATATCAAGGTTTTGCTGGACTTAAAGCATCAAATGGAAAACTGATGTTGTGCGTGTTACTCTTTTTTCCGCAGATACCAGTTGGGTGCATCCGGGTCGTGCCCATGTTTTTTGATGCGCCGTACCACCATGAAGGTCAGAAGTTTGGCAAAGACCCGTGTCATGATGTGACCGGGAGGGATTTGTGCCTGTTCGTACAAGCTGTCAGGCGACGGACTGCCCTCTGCGATGTGTCGGATAAACAGGTCAAAAACCGGCACGATTTTTTTGCGATTCATATGCTTTTCCAAGGGTTTGCCGTCCAGCATGGCGCCGCCGCCCAATACAAAGCCGCCCTGCCAGGAAAGATGATTCTGCTCCGCGAACAGCCGGAGGCAGGCAAGCCCATGCCGGTGTGTGTGGACATAAGGCATGCCGCCGTTGATGATGCCGTACAGCTTCTGCCCGGAGAAACCGCCGCTTAGGGACGCCGCTTCCAGCAATTCAATCAGCCGGGCCGGATAGGTGTTGATGTAGCAGGGCCCGGAGATTACGATGGCTGCAGCCTGTTGCATGGCCAGTATCACCTCGTTCAGGCTGCCTTTCTGGGGCAGGAATATCACTTCCCCGCCGGTGACAAGGCGGATGCGCTCCAGCAGCATGGCGCTGGTGCCCTTTCGCCTGGAGCTGGCGCATAGGAGCATGATCTCCGGTTTATTCATGGGCGATCTCCTGAGCGATATTGTCAATCACGGCTTGATCCGGACTGCTGTGAAGGAGAAAGGCCTTTCCCCTGGTGTTCATGATGTTTCGGTTTTCTTCATGGAGGAACAAAAAGGCTGACCGCTCGGTCTCACCCAGCTTATCCCCTGTGCCCACCATATAATAGCTCATGCCCTGCCCGCTCATGCCTTTTACCAGCTCGCCGCTGCTCACCTGGTAGCGGGGATCGCCCACAGCCGCCATGCGGTCCATCACCTTCTTGATATGATGGCTGACACCGCCAAACACCACCGCGGAGACCAGCACAAGCGCCCGGCAGCCCGCGATTTTGGGTAACACCTGCTGCATATCATCCCGGATGACGCAGCGGCCATAGGTTTTCCCGCTGCAGCTGCCGCAGGCGGCACAGGGCTTGATATGAAGGGTGTTGGCAGCGAAATGAACCACCTGCGCACCTGCGCGGCCGGCTGCTTCCTTCAAAGCAACCCCCAGTTTCCCGCTGCTTTCATCTGAAATGATGACGATCATGCGCTGTCCTCCTGCCGAGCGATTTCTTTTGCGATGGCCTTCAGGTTCTCGTCCAGCTGATGAATCACCTGCCGGGCCGCGGCCAGGGCTTCGGTGGAAATTCCTTCAAACAGACAATCCATGAACAGGCCGCTGCTCTCATGGTATTTCAGTTCAAACGCTTCGGCTGCCGGGGTAAGCTTCACCAGGGTTCGGCGCAAATCATGCTTGTCCTTCTCAAGGGATACCAATCCGGCAGACTGCAAGCGCAGCAGCAGCTGTTTCATATTCTGATGAGAGGTGCCCACCAAACCCGCTACCTGGGAAACAGAAGGAGCGGGCTGTAAAACGCTGGCGCCCAGCAAAGCAAACCATTGTTTCCATGTCACCTCTTCAAACACATTGTCCCCAACGGTTTGCATGCGGTTGGCAAAGGCGGTCAACATGGCAAACAGATAGTACCGGTCCTCAATACCACTCAGGTCAAGGGCAGGATCCGCTTCCGCTAACAGCTTCTGATGCCGTTTCACCGCGTTCCTGCGCTCTTGAGCGCTTCCAGCACCGCTGTCTTGACCACGATGCTGGAGGCGGTGGCCCCGCTGATGCTGTCCACATCCGGGCTGTTTGCCTCTACAATGCTGTCTGCAATCGCTTCAGCGCCATAACCAGGCCCGTGGCGGTGTTCAAGAAGGTTGACCTGCCGGATGCGCCCATCCTGCAGAAATACCTCCACCCGGGCTGTCACCAGCAGAGCGGTCGCCTCGCCCTGATATCTGCCAACCGGCAAACTGGCAAGATCCACCAGATCAAAGTTTTGTTCTTCAAGCTTGTTGATCTGCCTTACCATCAATACGTAAACAATGATACCAACCGCCAACAACAGGATTACAAGCCCTATGGCAAGCCGTTTAATGCTCATTGAAACACCTCCGTCGATTAGGTAATGTATTACCTAATTGAGAATAAGGCAATGAAGAACAGTTGTCAAGGCTGCCAGGATTAGAAAACAAGCAGGATTGTAAAATCTTCACGGAACGATGTTAAAAATGTTTGACATCGCGAGAGGGCATATGATATTGTGTGTATGGTTTCTTTAACACGATGTCTGTAAATTCTAACATCGTCCGGGAAAATCAAAAGGGATTTCCATCGGGCACAAGGAGGTCACATGAACAACCGTACAAAGATCGCCATTCTCTCAGCCATCAACAACTTGATTTGGTTCATCCTGACTTTTCTTTGGAACCGCTCCAGGGTAGCGTCCCTTGACGGCGAGGCCTTAGGCAAAACATGGGGCATTTATTTTCTCGTGCTGGTCACAGGTTTCCTGGTGCTGGATGTGCTCAGCGCGATTCTGATCATGTCAAGGGAAAAACGGTCCGGTGGGCAGGGCTTTGAGGAAAAGACCGATGAGCGTGACCGCCATATCGAGGGCCTTGCCATGAAAGCCTTTGGCGCGGTTTCCTTTCTCTCCTTCCTTGTTTCAGCCATCCTGCTGGCGCTAGGGCTGGGGCTGCATACCTTCTTCTGCGCCCTGGCCCTCATGGTGCTGCTGTCCGGCCTCGCCATTTGGATCGCCTACATTATCGGGTATGAAAGAGGGCTGTGATCATGGCAAAGAAAACCCGCATCACCAACAAGATCCGCACCCTCCGCTTCCTGGCCAATGAAATGACCCAGCAACAGCTGGCAGATTCGGTAGGGGTTACCCGTCAGACCATCCTGGCAGTGGAAAACGGCAAATACTCACCTTCGCTGGAACTGGCGTTTGCCATCGCCAGGGTATTCGATAAATCCGTAGAAGAGGTTTTTGCGTTTGAGGACGAGTAAGAAATGCGTTTGAGGACGAGTAAGAAAAACAAGGAGGTAAAGCAATGAACAGCCTTGACAGTGGCCTGCCGGAACGAATGGAGGCAGCCCAGGCGACAAGCTATGGCGGCCCAGAAGTCATCAAAATTGTGGAAGTTCCCCTGCCGGCATTGCAGCCGGGCATGATCATGGTGCGCGTATCAGCCAGCGCAGTCAACTCCGGGGACGCCAGGACAAGGGGTTTGCAGGCCGAAGAACCCATAAAAACCCTGATGCGCCTGGTGTTGGGATGGCGCAGGCCCCGCCAGCCCATCCTGGGCACCGTATTCTCAGGCACTGTGGCTGCCTTAGGCGCCAAGGTCACCTCTTTCAAGGTGGGGGACGCTGTCTTTGGCTCCTCCCCCGGCATGCGCTATGGCTGTCACGCCCGCTATGCCGCCATCCCGGCTTCAGGCCCTGTGGCCCTCATGCCCCCGTCCATGAGCTTTCAAGAGGCCGCCGCCCTGCCCTTTGGCGGCAACACCGCCCAGTATTTCCTGGAAAAACATAAGGCTCAGGCCGGGGAATCCATCCTGATCAACGGCGCCGCAGGGGCGGTGGGCACCATGGCGGTGCAAATCGCCGGCATCCTGCGTCTTGAGGTGACCGGGGTTGCCAGCGGCAGGAACAAGGCGCTGGTGCAGGAATTGGGCGCCAGTCACTTCATTGATTACACCCTGGGCCGCGTCTTTGTCCCCGGTGTCAAATATGATCTGGTGATGGACACGGTGGGCAAGCTGAATAAAGCCCAGGCAACAGCAGCGCTGAAGCCCGGCGGACGTTTCATCAATGTCTGCGGCGGCGATATCGCCAGGGAAAACCGCCAGCAGACGGAGAGGCTGGCGCAGTGGTTTGAAGCAGGAAGCATCAAGGCCGTGATCGACAAGGCGCTGCCCATGGAAGAAGCCCGTGAAGCCCACCGCATCGTGGATACCGGGCACAAGCGGGGCAGCGTGATTTTAATGATGAATCAGGAGGTACGCATATGACCCATGACATGATATCCATGGAGCCTCACCGCATCCAGCTGGCCGTGTGCTGGGTGGCACTGATGCTGATCTACCTGCTGGGGGACGTGCTGCGCCTGTATGAAAAGGGCCAGGCCGCCGCCTTCATTGACGGCAAGCCCATGACCCAGACCCATCTGATGATGGCCGCCCTCCTGATGTTGATCCCTGTTCTGCTGGCCCTGGGCATGGTCTTCCTGCCCCGCGGCTTCGCCAGGTGGGCCGGCATCATCGGCTCCCTGTTGCTTTTTATTGTGAATATCTTTGGCGTCGCCGGTTATTCCGGGCTTTTTGACCGGGTGCTCATTGTCATCAGCCTGGCGCTGAACGCCTTTACCGCCGTGTGGACATGGCTTTGGTAAGAAATGAGCGTTCGGGATCCCCAGCGCTTCAAATTTATGGCATCAAGGATGTTTATCATATTCATACTCTTGACAAACTAATGCCCGTTAGTTACCATTACCACAATGCTAACGATCATTAGTTTGAAGGGAGTCTCTCCATGCAATCGACACGAGAAAAGATCATCCAGCATGCTCTTCTTTTGTTCTCCCGAAAAGGATACCATACAGTGAGCGTACAGGAGATCGCCCAAGCCATAGGCATCCGGGCGCCTTCCCTATACAACCATTTTCACAGCAAGCGGGCTATTTTTGATGCAATTATCCATGATACAACAGAAACATACCGGCAGCAGGCGGCACGGATAGGCCTTGGCTGGCAAAGCGGCCGTCAGGATGCACAAGCGTTTTCCGGCATGGATGAAAAGCAACTGTTGACCATGGTCAATCATCTGTTTTCCTGGTTTTTGCATGAGCCGACCGTGAGCGGCCTGCGCCGCATGCTGACCCTGTCCCAGTTTGAGGACAGGGAGCTTGCTGCCTTGCTGACCAAGCTGTATATGGAGGATCCCCTCCATTACCAGGAGCAATTGTTTGCAGCCATGCCGTTAGCAGCAGACAGTACAAGCCCCAGCCCAAAGGCCTTGGCTCTGGCTTTCTATGCCCCAATTTACTTTTTGCTGCTCCGCTGTGACCGGGAGCCGGAGTATGAGGATGAGGCAAGAGGCATGCTGGCTGAGCATGTGCGTAGTTTTTGCATGACATATACCAAGCAGGAGGAATAAGCAATGAGAAGAAAAAAGCATCGTGTCATGCCCTTTGTTGTTTTGGGTCTGGCTGCGCTGGCAGGCGTCTGGATTTTGATACAGGGGATCACCCTGCAGGGTGCGCTGAGAGAAGCGGAAACCAGGCTGGCGTCCTATGGGGCACAGGTTCTGGTCTTGTCCCAGGGGCAGATCAGCTATGTGGACAGAGGGGAAGGTCCGGTAGTTCTGGTCTCCCATGGCATCAGCGGCGGGTTTGACCAGGCGTATGATGCTGTGGCAGGAAAAGAAGGAAAATACAGGCTGTTGGCGCCCTCCCGCTTTGGTTATCCGGGCAGCCCCCTGCCAACGGATGCCAGCGTCAAGGCGCAGGCAACCGCCTTTGCCCAGCTGCTGGACGCATTGGACATAGAGCAGGCCTATGTGCTGGGCACCTCCGCCGGCGGCACGCCGGCCATTCGCTTTGCGCTGGATTACCCGGAGCGCTGCAAGGGCCTCATCCTTTATTCCTCAGCCATGCCAGAAACAAGCCCGCCGCAAACGTTCAGCACCTGGCAGGGTCCCCCGGCATTCACCCTGAATGATTTTGTGATGTGGGCCTTTCGGGGGTTGTTTTCACCGCTGATGGGCATGGAACCGGATACAGTGCACGGTATGTTGCCCCTGTACCTGCGCTCGGACGGCATGCGGCTGGACGCGCAGGTGACCAACCCAGATATGGCTAAAAACTACCGGGACTATCCCATTGAGGAAATCGCCTGCCCGGTGCTGATCATCGGCGCTAAGGATGACAAGCTGGTGGATGTGTCCGCCATGGAAAAGGCGGCGCCCCGGTTTCAAACCCGCCAATTGCTGCTGTTTGAAAGCGGGGGTCATTTGATGCAAGGGCATGGGCGGGAGATGGAAGCCGCTTTGGATCGGTTCATCCTGGAGATTGAGCAGACACTGAATTGATAATGATTCCAAACTTTATTGTATCGTCGCACCGGGTCTTTTTTTGCCCTGCTGTGTTAGTCAACCTCAACGCAGCTATGGCTACGCCATCGGTTTCCTTCCTTGCAGGCCAACAAAATCCCTCGCCGCTTTGGATGCAAACAAGCTTTACATCAGTGTTAAGAACGTTTCTTGATGTTTTCTCTTTTCTGCTTTTTGGATATCAGCTTATTCTCAAGACAGTTATCCCACGCTTTCTCCTTG
>JAKPNM010000050.1 GCA_029548395.1 Bacillota bacterium | reverse complement strand
AGCGCCAGGTGCCGTTGAGATTGAAAAAGCTGCTTCGTTCAAAATCCGGCCGGGGATGCTCGGGCCGTGGAATCTTCTGTGCCATGTGATCTCCTGTTTGTTTTAATATTTCTGCACGTGTTGTCCGGCGGCCTGGCCGGCATGCCAGGGTCATAATAGGGATGGATAATCAACGCTTCCTAACACTGCCGCAGCACGCGGATATAGAAGCGGTAGATGTCACCAAGCAGGTCCAGCCGGATGCGCTCATCCTGGTTGTGGATCAAGCCCAGGCGCGCCCGGTCCAGCGAAAGCGGCGAAAAGCGGTACACATGCTCGCTGATGCGGCAGTAGTGCCGGCTGTCGCTGGCCGCCATCATCAGGTAGGGCGAGCGGATGGCGCCGGGGAAAGTGTGCGCGATGGCGCTGCCCAGCCGCTGCCAGGCCTGGCCCTCAGCGGGCGAGACAGGCGAGGGCGCGCTGGCCTTCACCAGGCGCGCTGTGGCACCGGTCTTCCCCAGCACGCGCCGCAGCCGATCCATGGCGGCCTGCGCGCTGTCCCCCGGAATCAGCCGCAGATTGACCCCGGCGCTTGCCTCGGCCGGCAGCACATTGTAAGCCGGGGAGGCAGACAACCGCGTCAGCGCCGCCGTGGTGCGCACCAGGGCGTTGAGCTCGCCGCCGGACTGCCTGCAAACCAAATCCAGCAGCGGGCGGAAGCACCAGAGATTGGCGAAAATCAGCCTGTATCCAAAGCCGGCGTGACGCCCCAAGGTGTCAAACAGCACGCGGGCGGGCGCGGTCAGCGTGAAGGGCGCCTGGCGCTTTTGGATGTTCACCAGGGCGCGGCACAGCTGCCCCACCGCCTGCCGGGAGGGCGGCGCGCTGGCGTGGCCGCCGCGGCCCGCTGCGCACACATCCACAAAGGCGCTGCCCTTCTCGGCAATGCCCACCAACGCTGCCGGGCGGCTTACGCCGGGGAAGACCCTGTCCACCACCGCGCCGCCCTCATCCAGCACAAAGGCCGGGCGCAGGCTGTGCGCCTCCAGCGCGTCCACGATGGCGGAGGCGTCCTGCCCCAGGGTTTCCTCATCCCCGCCCAGGGAGAGATAGACATCATTCCTGGGCACAAAACCTTCCCGCAGCAGGGCCTCCGCCGCGGCCAGGATGCCCATCACGGTGCACTTGGTGTCCAGCGCGCCGCGTCCCCATAGCTCGCCCTCCATGATGTCGCCGGCGAAGGGCGGGTGCGTCCAGCCTTCCTCCTCCGCGGGCACCACATCGTAATGGGCCATCAGCACCGAGGGCGCGTCCGGGGACCGGCCTTGAATCCTCAGCAGCAGGCCGTGCCTGCCGTGGCGCTCCGGCGCACAGCGGGCAAACAAGGTGGGATACAACCGCGCCAGCAGGGCGCGGAAGCTTTCAAAGACGGCATCGTCGGTCAGGCCCTCCTCCGTGGCGCTCACGGTAGGCAGGCGCAGCATGGCCTGCAGCTGCGCAGCCAGCGCGGCCTGGTCTGCCGGGATATGTTCCGCGGGCGTCTCCGGCTCCTCACACGGCACAAAGCGCAGCGCGCGGATGACGATTGCCGCCACAAAGGCGGCCAGCAGGCCCAGCGTCAGGCAAAGCGCGAACATCAGCCCCGCTCCCCAGGAGAACCCAGTTTGCCGCGCTTGTACAAAAAGCGCGCCACAGCGATGGCAATCAGCGCGCCTACGGGCACCAGGATGGACACGCTGGAAGACAGCCCGGGCGCCGCCATGAACAGCGCCACCATGAACAGCAGCGGCGCCGCGGCGATTTTAGGATTCTTGCTGATGAACACCACGCCCAGCGCGCCAAAGAGCGCGGGCAGGATGTTGTCAAAGGCGGGCTTCAGCTGTGGCGACTCCAGCACCGGGCGCAAAAAGCCCAGCAGAAAGACGCCCACCGCGATGACCAGCGTGGTGACGATGGAGCTGGAGGCGATGGCGATGGTCGAAACCACATCGCCCTCCTCCGTGCCGGCGCGCACCCCGGCAGCCTGCATGGCATTGAGCGCGGCAGGGACCTTGAGGTTGGTCAGGTTGCCGGTCACAAAGCCCAGGTAGGAGCCGCCGGTGCCCAGCATCGGCACAAAGGTGAACACCTCGATGATGCCCACCGTCCAGTACATGGGCAGCACGCCCAGCAGCGCCTTGAGGAAGGGCGCCAGCAGCGGCCAGGCGTTAAAGTACAGGCTGATGGCGGCGGGCACCAGCAGCATCAGCAGCAGCGCCAGGCTGCCCCACAGCCGTCCGGCGGCGTGCAGGGAACGCTCGTAGGCCGATTCATTGACCACAGTCTTTGTTTTACCCATCTCAGTGTCCTCCGCCCATCAGCGCCGTAATGGGGATGCTCAGCGCCATCGCGCCCAGCATGGACAGCGGCAGCGCGTACTGGGACAGCCACTGCCACTTGAAAGCCTTCATCAGCAGCCCGCACACCGCCATCAGCAGGGCGGAGACCAGCGCCACCGCCAGCGGGATGAAGCCGGGCAGTCCCTCTCGCACCCGGGCGAACAGCAACCCCACAAAGGCCGATATCATGCCCAGAAACAGCGCGTCGGTCAGAATCTCGCCCCAGCGCTTGTCGCGCCCGGCCAGGCTGACCATGCCCGATTGGATTTTGCGCAGCGCCACCAGCACCAGGATCAGCCCGGACAGGATGCCCAGCGCCATCACCCAGGCGATGGTGGAAAAGACGCGGGCGTCACTGATGGTCTGGGTGACTTCCGCGCCCATGGCGCCCGCGGCCAGGGTAGCGGCCGGCAGTTCATAGGTGACCGCGCCCAGCACGGACAGCCGCAGCCAGGGGTAGGGCAGGCCGATGAACTGCGACAGCGTGATGACGCCCACCAGGATGGACACCGCGGGCGCGACGGAAAACAGCGCGCTGGACAGCACGGTCTTGCGGATGGTGGCGCCCGATATGCCCAATTCCCGCGCGCGGGCTGCCGCCTTTACCAGAAAATAGACCGACTGCGCCAGGATGAAGGCCACCACGATGCCCGAAAACAGGTAGAGGATGGGATGGTTGACAGAAAACGCCATAGTGCCTCCTCTTGTGTATTGTGATGCCGTGACCAGTATACACGAAACAGGCCGCCCGTGGAATGCTCATATCTCCGTTATTATACAATGCGGTCCGGCGCCGCTCATCTGCCATGATGGCGCCAAACCGCATAATGTGATTACAGAAGGGACAGGAAGGCTTACAGGCTGTGTTTGATGGCGACCTTTACCGCCTGGTTGGGATTGCTGCCGACTTCAAATGCCTTCGGCAGCTCCTCCAGGGAGAAGGTGTGGGTGATGATCTCCTTCAATTTGCAGTCGGGATGATTGAGGGCATCAATGGACTGAAGGATATCCTCCGGCGTATAGCCACGTGAGCCCTTGATGACTGCTTCCTTGGCCAGCAGCCAGAACAGGCTCAACTCGCTGGGCTGCATGTTGATGGCTACCTCCACGAAGGTGGAGTTGGTTTTCGCATTGTCCATGTACTCCTGCAGGATTTGGGGCGCACCGGCGCAGTCCAGCACCACATCGGCATTCCAGGTATCCTCAGAGGCGTTGCCCTTAAGGATACTCCAGGTCTGCTTAACGAAGTCGGGCAGACTCTTGCCATTGGAGTTGAAAGGGATCGCCCCCAGCTTTTCTGCAAAACTCAGTTTAAAATCGTTGATATCGGACACAATGATGTCGGTAACGCCTTTGTATTTGAGGGCGGCCACAGCGGATAGACCGATGGTGCCCGCCCCGTACACCAGCACCTTGTCGCCTTTTTTAGCTTGCGACAGGTTGACAGCATGCATGGACACGCTGAGAGGCTCGGTCAGCATGGCAATTTCATCAGGCAATGTATCGGGCAAGTGGAAAACATTTTTGTTCAGCCGGGCGTTTTCCACATACACATACTGGGAAAAGGCACCCGCCATATCAGCGATTTCGGTGGTATTCATGCCACTGGTTTCCACCGAGCGCCGATCAGTAGGGTTGATGGTCAGCCGCATGCCTTTTGTGATGCCCTGTACCTCAGCGCCTACCTCTGCCGCGATGCCCACAAACTCATGGCCAAACTCGTTGCCGGGGTAAATACCCACCGCGTCGCCGCCATGCAGGTACGCGCCGATGTCAGTGCCGCAGATACCAGCGTAGGTGACCTGAATCAGCACGTCTTTGGGGCCGATGGCGGGTTTGTCTCGCTGCTCGACAGCTACCTGCTTGATACCGTGATAGATTCCCGCTTTCATATTTTTCTCCTTTCTATTTATGGTAGTTTATATATAGAACTACGCATTATATTGTACTTTCACAGGAAAGAAAAAGTCAACATCAGGAGAATCCAGTCCGCATGCAGGAGTGTAATACTGGTGTAAAGCTTTTTTGCATCCAAAGCGGCGGGGGATTTTGTTGGCCTGCAAGGAAGGAAACCGAGGGCGTAACTAAAGCTACGTTGAGATCGACTGAGGCGGCAGGGCGACAAAAGGCCCGGCGCAACGATGCAATTAAGACTGGAATAAAACACTCACCCGGAACAAAACACACGCTTTGCTCCGGGTGAGTGTTTACGACATTTCTGTTTTGAGTATCAATCCCCTGCGATACCGCTGCGCTCAACGCCTTGCACGAAGCGGCGCTGGATGAACAGGTACAGGATCACCAGCGGCAGGAAGACCAGCAGGGCAGCGGTTTTGCCGATGGCGGCTTCGTACATGGGATTCTTTTGCAGGAAAGCGTAGTGCGCGGGCACCTGGGTGGCGATGCGGGCAATGGCTTCGTCCACCGAGCCCACGGCACGGGTGTAGGCCAGCATCAGGTTATTGGTGTTGGCGGAGTCAAACAGGCGGATGTAGTATGCATCGTTCCAGTTCCACACGAAGGACAGCACCATCACCGTCAGCAGCCCCGAGGAGGACGAGGGCACCACAATGCCCCAGAAGGTGCGCATAAAGCCGGCGCCGTCCACATAGGCGGCCTCTTCCAGCGCCTTGGGCAGGCCCCGATAGGTTTGGCGCAGGATGTAGATATACAGACCGCCCTTCAAGCCCACGCCGGTGATGTTGATCAGCACCAGCGACAACGGGTTGCCCAGCAGGTTGAGCGGCTTACCGGTGATGGCTTTGATAATGCCGAAGAAATCAAAATTGCGGAAGTAAACGTACTGCGGCAGCATGAACACCTGCGGCGGCACGATGATGGTGAACACCGCGAACGCAAACAGCAGCCCGCGCCCAGGGAACTTCAGCCGGGCGAAGGAGTATGCAGCCAGCATGGCGCACAACGTTTGCAGAATGGCGATTATGGCCGTTTGTACAAGGGTGTAGGGCAGCGCGGTCTTATATTTGAGCACCAGCATGGATACATGCCAGTTCTCCAACGATACGCGCGAGGGGATCCATATGGAGGAGGACAGGCCCACATCCTTGGGGTAGGTAAACGCCGTGGAGATGTTGATCAAGATCGGCGCCAAGATCAGGTAGGACAGGCAGATAATCAGCGCATAGCGGAACACGTTGACCACAAAACTGCGCGCGGCATTGGCGGCACGTATCTTGCGCTGCTCGCGCCGCTTCAGTTTCTCATCGGGAAGCACAAGGCGCTCTGTCAGTTCAGTCATAGTAGAACACCACCTTTCGCAGCATCAACACGACGATGCTGATGGTCAGCACGCTCAGCAGCAGGTAGATGCTGCTCATCGCGGCGCTCAGGCCATAGCGGGACTGGCGGAAAGCCAGGTCGTACACCAGGGTCATGATGTCGCTGCGCGCAAACAGGTCGCTCATGGTATAGATGGTGCAGGTCAATATCATGGGTGACACCATCACCACCGTCACCTTCCAGAACGTTTCGTAGGCCGTCGCGCCCTCGATTTTGGCCACCTCATACAGTGAGGGAGAGATGGCCTGCAGCGATGCCAGGAAGATGAGGATCTGGATACCGGACAGCGAGATAATCTCAAAGATGCGGTTGACCATGTCCAGCAGGTATTGCACCAGCTGATTGCCAATGCCCAGGTTGAACAGCAGTTGCGCGATAAACCCGGCGCCGTAGACGGCGCCTTCGCCTTCGGTGGCGGCCTGCATCTGGCCGGACAGGTTGGTCACCCGCTCCATCATCAGGCCGGTCGCCATGATGATGGGGATGAAGAATATCGCGCGCGCTACTGCGCGGCCCCGGAATTTTCCGTTGAGCAAAATGGCGCACAGCAGGGAGAAGATGATGATCATCGGCGTGTACAACAGCACTTCAATCAGCGTGTTGACCAGCGCCGGGTTGAAATTGGGGTCCACCAGCAGCGCGTGGCGGAAGTTCTCAAAGCCGGCAGGTGTCAGCTTGATGCCGCCGGTGGGCACAATCTCCAGTTGGTTGAAGGAGTACTGGAAGGTCTGTACCATGGGCACCAGAAACAGCAGCAGGAAGCCCAGCAGCCAGGGCAGCAGGAAGATGAACCCCCACAGGGCTGTCTTTCGGGGGAAACTCAGCCGATAGTACCAACTTCGTTTTTCGCCAGCCATATTATTCACCTCCTGACAGGATATAGCCGTTGGCCGGGATGGTGATGCCATCCGCAGTTGCCTCCTGGTCGCTGTAGTTGAGCAGCAGCTGCACGCCGTTGTCAAAGTGCACTGCGCGCAGGGTTGGGCTGAGGATATCGTGCCGGACAATGCGGGCATCTGCCACCTGCTGATAGTATGCATCATACGCTTCATAGGCGCGCTGGATGACGGGCAGGCTTTCCTCGTGCCACGTAGAGAAATAACCAAGGAACGTCATGTCAATGGTGTCATGAAATATGGTAGGCTTCTCCCAGGTCAGCGTGAAGCGCGGAGCGGTCTTGCCTTCCATGGCATGGAGCAGCTGGCGCTCCAGCGGGATCTGAGGCTCCAGGTTCCAGGATACGCCGGAATATGTCAGGCAGCCATCGTACACCATCTGCAGGAAGGGTATATCGGCGTCCAGCAGCTTGTAGCCGT
>JAKPNM010000048.1 GCA_029548395.1 Bacillota bacterium | reverse complement strand
CTCTGGTACACCGGGTCGCAGGTCAGGTTGACGCCCAGGCGTCGGAAAATGTTTTCATCCACCTCAGACAAAATCACGGAGGTGTGCACCTCGCAGCCCTTGAGCTGTGGCAGCTGCGACAGCGCCAGCGTGGCCTTTTCGCTGGTAGCCGCGGTGATGGACAGGGCGACCAGCACCTCATCGGTGTGCAGGCGCGGGTTCGAGTTGCCCAGGTAGTTGAGCTTTAAATCCTGAATCGGTCCGATGACCTCGGGAGGGATCAGTTTTTCATTGCGGGGAATGTTTGCCATCGCCTTGAGACAGTTGAGCAGCAGCGCGCTGGAGGCGCCCAGCAGGCTGGAGGTCTTGCCCGTGATCAGGTCCCCGTTCGGCAGCTGGGCCGCGGCGGCCGGGGCGCCGGTGGAGTCGGCGCGCTTGCGGGCGGCTGCGATGACCGGGCGGTTGTCGTCGCTCAGGTTGAGCTGCTGCATGAGCATGCGCAGCTTGATCACCTCCTCCTCCTCCGCATGGCCGCGGCGCTGCTCGACCAGCGTGTTGTAGAGCCTGCGGATGACCTCCTGCCTGGCGGCCTCCTCCACCAGCGGCAGGTCGGTGATGCTGTTGCCCACCATGTTGACGCCCATGTCCGTGGGTGACTGGTAGGGCATCTCCCCCCAGATGCGCTCAAGGATGGCGCGCAGGATGGGAAAGACCTCGATGTCACGGTTGTAGTTGACCGCCTGGACGCCATAGGCCTCCAGGTGGAAGGGATCGATCATGTTGACATCGCCCAGGTCCACGGTGGCAGCCTCATAGGCTACGTTGACCGGGTGGCGCAGCGGCAGGTTCCAGATGGGGAAGGTCTCAAACTTGGCATACCCGGATTTGACGCCGCGCTGCATGTCCTGATACAGCTGAGACATGCATACGGCCAGCTTGCCGCTGCCCGGGCCGGGCGCGGTCACCAGCACCAGGGGGCGGGTGGTGGCGATGTAGTCATTTTTGCCATAGCCTTTCTCGGACACCACCAGGGCAATGTCGGACGGGTAGCCCGGAATCGGGTAGTGCAGAGACACCTTGACGCCCAGGCTGCGCAGGCGCCTGCGGAAGGCGACAGCCTGATGCTGGCCGCCCCACTGGGTGATGACCACGTTTTCTACCAGCATGTCCGCCGCGCGGAAGGCGTCGATCAGCCGCAGGACTTCCTGGTTGTAGGTGATGTCCAAGTCCCCGCGCTTTTTATTCTTTTCGATATCGTCCGCGCTGATGATGATGACGATCTCCGCCTGCTCGCGCAGCTGCGCCAGCATTTTTATCTTGCTGTCCGGCCTGAATCCCGGCAGGACGCGCGCAGCATGGTTGTCGTCAAACAGCTTGCCGCCCAGCTCCAGATACAGCTTTCCGCCAAAGCGGGCCACCCGCTCACGGATGCTTTCGGACTGGGTTTTGGTGTACAGTTCATGATCAAAGCCTGTACGCATGCCCCCTCCTTGACACAAAAGCACAAGGGCCTCTGCCCTTGAAGATTCATGACTTTCCCTAATAATATGCGATATAAAGCAAGATTGCAATGTGTAAAGGGGGCAGAATTTACTCCGGCATGCGGGATGAACGGCCAAAGTACAAGGGAACCCGTTTGCTTGAGGCGACACAGCGCCAGGCGGGCATCCGCCCCCGGGGGCATGCGGGCAAACCCGCGCCTGGCCATTTTCAGGCAGACGCGCCAGCACAGTTATTATTGTGAGAGCAAATGGCTTTGGCCAGACGTCCTATGCTGCCCGCTCCGCGGCCATCAGCCGCCGCTGCGCCCAAAACAGCAGCCAGGCGGCATACAGAAAGGCAGCGCAGGCAAGGATCCAGCCCAAGTCCCTGAGCAGGCTTTCATAGCTTATGGTGGAGAAACCTTTGACCATCAGCTGCCCGCCCAGGTAGGCCAGCGGCAGGCCCAGCAGTGCCTTGAGCGCCCGGCGCGCGCGGGGCTTCCTGTAAAAGACAAGCAGCAGCGCCGCCAAGAAGAGCGCAGCCGCGCCAGCAGCCAACGCATAAAAGGACAGCGCCAGGCGGGGCAGGGTCATGAAGCCGCCATCCGCAAAGAGGTCCGGGCCATACACGTGCACTGCCGGTTCCCCGGTTTTGACGTAGTAGATGGAAGGCTCCCTGCCCTCAGGCAGGTCCAGTGTGATCTGGCTTGGAACATGGCCCTGCCCGCCCCGGCGGAAGGGATCAAAGCGCGGCACGGACTGTGTCAGGAGATAATACACCATCAGCCCCGAATCATCAGGATACGCGCTGCCAGTGAGGCTGACGTTCGCATGGGCGCGGCGGATGCCGATGACCAGCTGGTCGCCCTTCCTGGTGAAGGTAAAGTCATTCGCGTCCCAGGGCAGCTCCTGCCAGGCGGTGGCATAGGCCAGGAAAGAGGCAGCCAACGCCAGGATCAGGCAGGCTGCCAGCCCAATGGCCAGCCAGCGGCGCTTTTTGATGCTCCGGCCAACAGCGATCAGGGGCCGGGCCACAGTCTGCGGCCCGGAGGCTGCGCTTTCAAGCGTTTCCAGCTCCGCCCGGCACGAGGGGCAATGCGGCAGATGCGCTTCCACCAGGCGCCTGCTGGCCTCACTGGCCAGGCCTTCCTGATACAGGGGCAGCAAGTCGGTAATCACCGCGCAGTCAAGCTCCATTTTGTTCCTCCAGTTTACACCTTAGTTGTTTGCGGGCGCGGTGGTAGACCACACAGGCCCAGTTCTCGTCCTTACCATACAGCGCTGCGATCCGGCGAAAGGGCAGGCCCTGCACTGCGCGCAGAAAGACGATCTGCCGGGCAGGCTCCGGCAGACGCTCAGCCAGGTCAAGCGCGCGCGCCTGCTCATCCCGGCTGACTGTCAGGGTAGCGGGATCAGGGGCATCACCAGGCTCAGGTACTTCTGACACCGGGATGACGCGGCCCTGCTTGCGCAGGAAGCTCAGGTAGCTGTTGCGGGCGATGCGGCACAGCCAGGTGCGCATTTCACACTCGCCACGAAAGCGGTGAACGCCGGCCATGGCCTTGAAGAAAGTGTCCTGGCTCAGGTCCTCGGCCAGCACCTCCTGGGCGCCCAGGCGCTGCAAATAGCGGTAGACATCCTGAAAATAAGCCTGGTATACCGCCTCAAAGCCTGCCATGGCGCCGGCCAAGCCCCCACCCCCCTTCACCCCTACTGACGCACAAAGAGGAACAATCTGACAAATATTTAATTTTTTCAGGCAGCTGCCCGCTTTCGCACGGCGCGGATGAAGCAATACCGACGCTCAATCCGAACGCACAGCAACAGGCCCCGCGGATTTGCGGGGCCTTGCTGCCTGGAACGATCAATTATCTGGCGTTGGCAGCGGCCTTTTCCAGAGCGGCCAGGTAGTCGCCCACGGTCACGGTGACGGAGGCCTTGAGATCCTCCACATCCGGAACCTGGGTGTGGCTGGCGTCACGCTCGTACACGGGCATGGCCAGCAGCTCTTCAACGGTCTTGCCAACGGCATACTCGGCGAAAGCGGCGATCTGCTCAAACCATTCCTTGCCAATGGCGCTGGCTTTGCGCATGCCATAGGCCTCGCCCTTCTCCAGCTTGGTCAGGAGCTGCTCGGGCAGGTCAACCGGCTTGCCTTCCGCGGAGAACTGGATCTTGGTCTGCTGCACGTCCCAGGTGACCGACTTGATCTTGTCCTCGGCATCCAGGACCAGGCTGCACACGGTGGTGTTGACCTGGGCGGCGCCGGCCTTCTCGGCGGTGGCGTCAGCCACAGAGCCGATGGAGGTCACCATGCCCAGGCCATACTTGTCCTGCGCAGCGGCAGCGGCTTCCAGCTCAGCCTTGACGGTTTCAAGCTCGCCTGCCTTGGTCTCGGCTGCTGTCTTGGCGGTCTCAAGCTCACCCACCGTGGTTTCCAGCTCTGCCTTGGCGGTCTCAAGCTCGCCCGCCTTGGTCTCGGCTGCTGTCTTGGCGGTCTCAGCCGCGCTCAGCTTGGTCTCCAGATCAGCCTTGGCGGTTTCAAGCTCGGCCTTCGCGGTTTCCAGCTCGCCCGCCTTGGCCTCGGCTGCTGCCTTGGCAGTCTCAAGCTCGCCTGCCTTGGTCTCCAGATCAGCCTTGGCGGTCTTAAGCTCACCCACCGTGGTTTCCAGCTCTGCCTTGGCAGTCTCAAGCTCGCCCGCCTTGGCTTCGGCTGCTGTCTTGGCGGCCTCAGCCGCGCTCAGCTTGGTCTCCAGATCGGCCTTCGCGGTTTCCAGTTCACCCGCCTTGGCCTCGGCTGCTGCTTTGGCGGTCTCAGCCGCGCCCAGCTTGGTCTCCAGATCAGCCTTCGTGGTTTCCAGTTCACCCGCCTTGGCCTCGGCTGCTGCCTTGGCGGTCTCCGCCGCGCTCAGCTTGGTCTCCAGATCAGCCTTGGCGGTCTTAAGCTCACCCACTGTGGTTTCCAGCTCTGCCTTGGCAGTCTCAAGCTCGCCCGCCTTGGCTTCGGCTGCTGCTTTGGCAGTCTCAAGCTCGCCCACCGTGGTTTCCAGCCCTGCCTTGGCGGTCTCAAGCTCGGCCTTCGCGGTTTCCAGTTCGCCCGCCTTGGCTTCGGCTGCTGCCTTTGCGGCCTCAGCCGCGCCCAGCTTGGTCTCCAGATCAGCCTTGGCGGCTTCCAAACCGCTTACCTTGACTTCCAGAACAGTATTGGTGGTCGTAAGATCGGATACTATGTCCTCGGCTGATGCCTTTTCAGTCTCAGCCATGCTCAGATTGGTCATCAGCTCGGCCTTGGCGGTCTCAAGCTCTCCCACCTTGGTCTCCAGCTCGGCCTTCGCGGTTTCAGCTGCGTTCAGCTTGGTCTCCAGTTCGGCCTTCGCGGTCTCAAGCTCGCTCAGCTTGGTCTCCAGCTCAGCCTTGGCAGTCTCGGTCCCGCCCGCCTTGGTCTCCAGCTCAGCCTTGGCGGTCTCAAGCTCGCCTACCTTGGTCTCAAGCTCGGTCTTCGCGGTTTCAAGCTCACCTACCTTGGTCTCAAGCTTGGCCTTGGCAGATTCAACACTGGCAAGCTCTTTGTTCACCGTGTTGTTGCGGTTTACCAGCACGCCAATGCCCACGGCAGCGGCCAATACCACAATGGCCAACAGGATACTTAGTTTTTTCATCGTTTTTCCTCCATACTTTTTATGCCTCAGCCCAGCAGCTCCCTGAGCTCCGCCTCATCAAAGCCGGCCATCACCTTGTTGTCACAGCGGATGATGGGCGAGCGCAGCAGGCGCGGGTTGTCCAGCACATAGTCGATAATGTTCTGGGTTGAATCAGTGTACGCAACAGGATGTGATTTTACCTTGGTGTCCGTAAGGTCCAGCATCCCGCGGGCGGACAGGCCGCGAATAAACAGCTCCACCTCCCTCTTTCCCAAACGGTGTTTTGACAAGTCAACCAACTGGTAGGGGATGCGCCGCTCCTTTAAATAGCGCTCCGCCTTTTGTGTATCAAAATTGCGTTTGTGCCAATAAATCTGAATGTTCATGCCTCTGAAACTTCAGCCTGTTCAAGAAAGGGCAGCGCAAGGCGGTTTTGTCCATCCTCCCACAGCCGCTCCAGGCGGTAGAAGGCGCGCGTGTCCTGCCTGAAAATATGCACAATCACGCTTGCGTAATCCATCACGATCCAGGTTCCATCGTTCTTGCCTTCCACACGGCGGGGTTCAATCCCCTGCTGTGCCAGATGCTCATCCAGGTGTTCACAAAGCGCGCGCGCCTGAATTGCATTGTGCGCGCTGACGATGACCAGGTAGTCCGCCAGCACGGTCAGATGCGCGATCCTCAGCGCGACAAGGTCCTGCGCTTTCTTGTCATAAAGCAGTTTGGCAATCGTCGAAACCAGGTTCTCTTCTGCCATGATAAATCCCCTTTCTTTTATATATTGACCACAGCCGCTCACGGCTGTCAATATGCCAAATCCTCCTTCACCGGATGCCTGAGCCGCGCGCGCAAATCCGCGATGCCCATCAGCGACAGCGGGCTTTCTGACAGCCCCTTTGTTTTGACAAATTTCTGCGTGCCTGTCAGGGAGGTCAGCGCGGCCAGGCGCAAATCCTCCTGTGCCTGCTCGCGCATCAGCCCCAGCCCGGGGTATTTGCGGGAAGGCTCGATCGCATCCGCCACAAAAATTACCAGCTCCAGCGCGTTCATGCCTGCGCGCCCGGTGGTATGGTAGCGGATGGCATTAAGGATGTGCGCGTCAGAGATATGGTACCGCATACGCGCGATCTGCGCGCCCACCGGCCCATGCAGGAGGGCATTGCTGCCCATGGTCTGCGCGTCACAGGGCAAACGCGCCTGGCGCGCGATAAACTGCAGCCGGCCCAGCTCCATGTTTTTCGCGCAATCGTGCAGGATGCCGGCCACGCCCGCCTTTTGCATGAGCAGGCCGTGCAATCGCGCCAGGCGGACCGCTGTGTGGCGCACTCCCTGGGAATGCAGCAGGCGGGATGGCGATACCGCCTGGCGCACCATGCGCTCATAATCCGGCTGATACAAGCCGTTGGATGCGATGTATTCGGCCACCTGCGGCAGAAGCCTGCCCGGGGCGTCCGACAGCAGGCGCAGCTGCGCGCGGATCTGTCCGGAGGACATCGTCACCTGCGCCGCGGGAATCAGCCTTACATGCGCGCCATGGTCACGCAGGTCCTCACACAGCGCGGAGGCATCATAGCCCGCGCGCGGATAGGCGGCGAAACTGCACATCGTCATCAGCCGCGCGGCGTCCTTCCAGCCGGGAATATCCCGCAGCTTGTCCGCGCCGATGATATAAAACAGTTCAGCGTCCGGGTAACGCTGCCGCAGCTCCCCCACCGTGTCCACCGCGTAGCGCGGCTTCGGCTGAAGATCAATCTCGCTTAATTCAAGCCCCGGATGCCCGGCGATGGTCAGGCGGATCATCTCGCAGCGCTGCGCCGCGGACGCGTCCGCCTGGCGGATCAGCGGCTTGCCAAAAGGCGCAAAGAATACCTTGTCCAGCTGCAGCGCCTGCAGACAAACCTGCGCTGCCCCCAGATGCCCGATGTGCACAGGATCAAAGGTTCCGCTGAAGATACCAATCCGGCGCACGGCATGCTCCTTGGCTTTTACTTGCATCTTTATTATACACACATCCCGGCAAATGGCAAAGCCTACCGCGTCTTTCCATACCGGGCGCGGTCAACAAAGGCTTGCCCGGGCGATTGATCAGCCCCGTGTAAAATTTTTGCTTCTGACAGCGGACCGTGCCGGCCAGGCGCGTGTGCGCCGGCGGGCAATGGCAGACGGCTCGTCACGGCGGTAGCGGTTGCTGCGCCCGCTGGGCAGGCTGCTGGCAAGTACGACCCGCAGACCGGTGGTGTATCGGGGAACCTGTTTTATCCTGACGCTTTCGCGGTTCATTGTGCGCTCACTTCCTGGCGCTCCTTGCGCCAGGGTTATTATAACATATTTATAGCGCGCTTTGTAAAACAATTGTAATATTTGCTTGAGTATTACGGATCCTGAATGGCTCTCTGCGGGAAAGGATGAGCATCGTCCCTGTCAGACTCCTATCAGCATTAAACTCTGCAAACCTTGCTGTTTCATGGTAAACTAATGCCGGGAGAACACCTGAAAGAAGGTCCAGGGAATGTACACAGAACGTCCGGAAACCGGGCCGGGCCAAGGCCATGCATCCCGCCTGTTCTTCGGGCAAACGTTCCGCCGCCCGGGCCGTCCGGCGGACAGGCGGCGTTATCATACAGGAAAGGTGGCTTGGGATGAAGCTGTTGCTGCTGGCCTGTGATCTGGTCATTACCGCTGTATATGGCCTGCTGTGCTTCCGCCTGTTTCCGGCAAGCCTGGACAGCATCATCATTATATTGCTGTTCTTCCTGGCTGCGCGGGTCGTTGCCCTGTCGATTCATGACGCTTTTTCAGTGCTCAACCTGCTGCTGCTTTATCCCCTCAGGCACTTCCAGCCCTCGCTTTTGATGCTGATGTACCTGCTGTATACCGCTTTGTATTTCTTTTTATTCTTCAGGGAGCAAAAGCAGCAAAACCTGATTGCGGAAAATACCCGCCTGCGCATCGAGACCCAGCAAGCCCGCCATACCCAAAACCTGCAGGTACGCTATGAGAACCAACTGGCCATCAATACCCAGTACAAGGAGCGCCAGCGCATTGCCCAGGACATCCACGATCTGCTGGGGCATGCCATCACCGGCTCTATTTTCCAGTTGGAGGCCGCCCGGCGGATCATGGAGCAAGAGCCCGAGGAAGCAGGGCGCATGGTCGCCAGCGCCACGGATAACCTGCGGGCAGGAATGGAGCAGATCCGGGACGTGGTGCACCGCATGAGGGCCCAGATGCCGGATTTGCACCGCCAGGAGATGGATTTGATAGTGGAGCGCTTCCGCCGGGACAGCGGCATCACCACCCATTACCAGCTGCAAGGGGAAGCGGAGCACATCACGGGGGACATGTGGGCCGTGCTGCACAGCAACCTGGCGGAAGCCCTGTCCAATGTGCTGCGCCATGCCCAGGCCACCCAGGTGGACATCTCCCTGCAGGTGCTGCCGGGTTTTGTGCGCCTTCTGGTACAGGACAACGGCTGCGGCGCCGCCACTCTCAGCGAGGGCATGGGCATTTCAGGAATGCGCGCCCGGGCCGGCGCCCTGGGGGGCAGCCTGATCATCAATGGGGAAAAAGGGATGAGCGTCATCACCCTTCTCCCCCGGGAAGGACAAGAGACATGATTCGTGTTGCCATCGTGGATGACGACGCCCTGATTCGGGAATCCCTGTGCATTTTGCTGGACGGCCGGGAAGGCATCTCCGTGGTTGGACTGGGGGCAAACGGCCTGGACGCCCTGCAGCTGTGCCACCAATGCGATGTGCTGCTGCTGGATTTGCGGATGCCCCATAAAAGCGGGCTGGAGGCGCTGCCGGAGGTGCTTTTGCACACCCGGGTCCTCATGCTCACCACCTTTGATGAGGAGCAGGAGATGGTGCAATGCCTGCAAATGGGCGCCCAGGGCTATTTGCTCAAATCCGCCACCCCGGACAGCATTGTTCACGCCATTGTGGAAATCCACCGGGGAAACACGGTGTTTGACACCCAGGCCATGGAGGCTGTTCGGCGCAACCTGTATGCAAGCGGGCAGAAGCTGGCGGAGCTGAGCCAGCGGGAGGAGGACATCGTGTCCCTGATTGCCCAGGGGCACAGCAACCGGCAGATTGCGGAAAAGCTCTTTCTGTCCGAGGGCACGGTAAAAAACCACATCACCGCCATCCTTCAAAAGAGCGGCCTGGAGCACCGTACCCAGATCGCCATCAGCAGGCTGAAGGGGGAGCTATAAAAAACGCTCGCCGACGATAGAGAGCACAGCCATAAACAACCGAATACCCACCCGGGAGAGCCACCACCCGGCCTCGCGGATGAAGCTTCGCTGACTTGTTCAGGCATGGAGCCTGTCCACGCTGTCCGCCTGCCCGTCCTATCTCCGCTTGGCGTTTTTTCATTATTTTACAACAATTTTGTCTCGGCTTTACTCAAGAGAAGGGAGTGTTTATCCTTTTTTTGTCAGCTGAAATATAGACATGGAAGGGTTTCCGGCAATGGAATGTGAGGAGCAGATTTTGCAAGCGCCGTACATTGACATGAGATTTGATTTTACATCCTTTTGGTATGGTGTTCATGGATTCGTCTGAATCAATCCGGACCACTGAAGAAAGGAAAAAAACGATGAAAAAACTGCTTTCTCTGCTCCTGGCTTTGACCCTGTGCCTGACCCTGGCAGTCAGCATTTCTGCCCAGGAGGCAACCAAGCCCGCCAAATATGTGTTTTTCTTCATTGGCGACGGCATGGGCGGCCCCCAGATCAGCGCCACCCAGTATTATCTGGGCACCAAAGAAAACCCGGACGCTGCCGTCCCCACCCCCGCCAACCTGTCCTTCACCACTTTCCAAAACGTGGGCTTGATGACCACCTACGACGCCACCTCCTTCTGCCCGGACTCCGCCTCCACTGCTTCCAGCATGGCGGCAGGCCAGAAAACCCTGTCCGGGGTCATCAACTATGATGTAAACAAGGAACACACCTTTAAGCTGGTCACCGAATACGCCAAGGAAGCTGGGATGAAGGTCGGCGTGCTGTCCAGCGTATCCCTGGACCATGCCACCCCCGCAGCCTTCTACGCCAAGGTTCCAAGCCGCAATTCCTATTATGACATCGCCGTTCAGGGCATGACCGGCACCACCCTGGACCTGCTGGCGGGCGGCGGCTTCAAGCAGCCAACCGGCAAAGCGAAGGATCAGAGGGATGTCTACGAAATTGCCAAGGAAAACGGCTTTACTTTCATTAACGACAACGAAGGCATCAGAGCGCTGAGCCCGGAATCCGGTGAAAGAGTGCTGATCCACCTGCCCGACCTGGCCGGCTCTGCCGCCATGCAGTATGAAATTGACCGCCGCCGCCTGGTAGCCGAGGGCGAGGACAGCATCAGCCTGGCCGAGCTCACCCAGTCCGCCATCAACTACCTGATGAACGACAAGGGCTTCTTCATGATGGTGGAAGGCGGCAAGCTGGACTGGTCCTGCCACGCCAACGACGCAGCCACCACCATTTATGAAACCCTGGCCTTCGCGGACGCCGTGGCTGTCGCCAAGGAATTTGCCGAGAAATATCCCGAGGAGACCCTGATCGTGGTCACCGGCGACCACGAGACCGGCGGCATGACCATCGGCTACGCCACCACCTGGTACGACACCTACTTCAACTATCTGGAGGAACAGGACATTTCCTATGAAGATTTTGACAAGCTGGTAGCCGGCATGCAGGAAAGCGGCGCCACTTTTGCCGATGCCCTCAAATCCATCGAAGAGCACTTCGGCCTGGTAGCCCCCGACAGCGAGAACGCCGCGAACGCCCAGCCCGGCCTGGTATTGACCCAGCAGGAAATGGCAGCCCTGGAGGCCGCCTATGGCCTGAGCATGCTGCCAAAGGCGCAGCGGGTGATTGGCAAGCAGGAAGAGCTGCTCTACGGCGGCTATGAGCCCCTGACCATCGCCAGCAACCACATCCTCAACAACAAGGCTGGCATCGCCTACACCTCCTACGCGCACACCGGGCTTCAGCTGCCGGTGTACGCCACGGGCGCCAATGCCTATCTGTTCATGGGCAGCTATGACAACACCAACATCTTCGACAAGTTCATGGCCGCCATGGCCCTGACCCCCGATAGCAATTAAACCTGTCCTTACACACTCCCCTTTCAGCCGGCACCCCGTCCTTCCCCGGGACGGGGTGCTCATACTACTTACTCAGTCAACCTGACGACGACTATGTAATGGGAGCATCAATGAGCAAGCGCAGCAACTGGTTGTTCTGTATCATCATGGGGCTTCTGGCCTATGCCCTGACCTTTTTGCCCAATCCGGTGATTCTCACCTCCGGCCAGGTGCCCAGGGAGCAGGTGATCATCCGCAGCGTGGACAACACCATGTCAGACCCCATTGGCATCGTGCACATCGGGGTACAGCAGGCCCAGGTTGAGGTGTCCTCCGGCCCCCATAAAGGGAAAATCATCCCCGCCTCCAACTATTTAAACGGCGCCCTGGACAAAGACAAACTGTTTAAAGAAGGGGAGCGGGCCATCGCCATGATCCATGAATCCTCCCTCGGTCTGTCCGCCACCCTGGTGGACCATGACCGCCGGGGCATGGAAGCCCTTCTGCTGGGGTTGTACGCCCTGCTGCTGGTGGTGTTCGCCGGGGTGTCCGGAGTGGGCGCCCTGGTCAGCATGGTAGCCACGGCCGTAATCATCTGGAAGGTTTACATTCCCCTGTTGATTTTGGGATATTCGCCGGTATGGACAGCCCTGCTGCTGGTCATGGTGCTGACAGTGATGATCGATTTGCTGGTAGCAGGGCCCAACCGGATGGCGCTGTCCGCCATGATCGGTTCGATGGGAGGCACCCTCATCACCATCTTGCTGGCAGTGATTTTCATCCACCTGTTCAAGCTGGACGGGGGCGGGCTTCCCTACATTGTCCCCCTGCTGTCCCAGTCCGGGATGACCTTTGACATGAACCAGCTGTTTTTGTCCACCGTGTTCATCGCCAACTCCGGCGCGGTGATGGACCTGGCCATGGACATCGCCGCTTCCTCCAGCGAAGTG
>JAKPNM010000017.1 GCA_029548395.1 Bacillota bacterium | reverse complement strand
GCCTGAATACAGCGTGACTGCAGGCCGCCTGAATACAGCCTGACTACAGCGTGATCTATGTGCCGCATGACTACAGCCTGACTGCAGCGTGATCTATGCGCCGCCTGACTGTAGCGTGATCCATGTCCGGCCGTCTTTGGTTGTCAGCGCCGGCCGCTCACGGTATAATATGCGTACCAAGGGGGTGAGATCATGCCGGAAGAGGATCGCCTGGACATTGTGGAGGGCATGGATGAGGATGGCAACCGTTTGCTGCTGACGGTGGAGAAATATTTTTTCTACAACGGGGATGAGTATGTCCTGCTGCGCGAGGTGGCGGAGGAGGACAGGCCCCGGGAAGCGGACAGGCAGACCCTATATGTGATGCGGGTGGCTGTCAGCATGGATGAGGACGGCGAGGAGATCGAGGATTTTGAGCCGGTGGACGAGGAACTGGCCCAGCGCCTGATCCCCGTGATCCGCGAGCGTTTTGACAGCGGCGGGGCAGGCAGCCGGCCCGAATGAGCCGCCCGTGAGCATGAACGAGACCCTCAGGCGCAAGATCGCCCTGCTGCCGGAGCGCCCCGGCTGTTACCTGATGAAGGAGCGGGGCGAGGTTTTGTATATCGGCAAGGCGGTCAACCTGGCCAGCCGCGTGCGCAGCTATTTCAGCAACCAGCCCCACTCGGCCAAGGTGCAGGCGCTGGTGGACCGCGTGGATGATTTTGACATCATCCTGGCGGCCACCAACCTGGAAGCTCTGGTGCTGGAGAGCAACCTGATCAAATCCCACCGGCCCTATTACAACATCAAGCTGATGGATGACAAGCACTATCCCTACATCCGCATCAGCGTCCAGGAGGCCTTCCCGCGGCTGACCGTGGCCCGCAGGGTGGAAAACGACGGCGCGCGCTACTTCGGGCCCTATTACGGCACTGCGGCCATCCGCCAGGTGACCGGCATCCTGCGGCGCACCTTCCCGCTGCGCACCTGCAAGCTGCCCCTGCCCGGCCAAAAAGCCACGCGCCCCTGCCTGAGCTACGAGATAGGCCAGTGCCCGGGCCCCTGCGCGGGCCTGGTCACGCAGGAGGATTACAGGGCGCTGGTGGAGGAGGTCATCGCCTTCCTCAAGGGCAGGTACAAGCCGGTGGTCCAGCGCCTGGAGAAGGAGATGGCCCGGGCGGCGCGGGAGATGCAGTTTGAGCGCGCGGCCGAGCTGCGCGACAGCATCAAGGACATCCTTGGCCTGATGGAGCAGCAGAACGCCCTGCAGACCGCCTTTGTGGACCAGGATGTCATCGCCGCCGCCCAGGACGGCCTGGACGCGATGGCCCAGGTGCTGTTCATCCGCGGCGGTAAGATGCTGGACGCCCAGGCCTTTGCCCTGCCCCGGGAGGGCGCGGAGCCGCTCCGGGAGGTGCTGGACGGCTTCCTGCCCCAGTTTTATGAGGATCGCCTGCCCGCGCGCGAGGTCATCGTGCAGGCGCTGGGCGATCAGGACACCATGCAGGCCTGGCTGCGCGAGAAGCGCGGCGGCGCGGTGGACGTTGTGGTGCCGCAGCGCGGGGACAAGAAGCGCCTGGTGGACAACGCCCTGCAAAACGCGGCGGACGCCCTGAGAAAGCGCAATGCCCGCGCGCAGGTGGTGCACGAGCGCACCGTGGGCGCCAGCCGCGAGCTGGCGGAGGCCCTGGGCCTGCCCGCCGCGCCCCGGCGCATTGAGGGCTTTGACATCTCCAACACCCAGGGCGCGCAGTCGGTCGCCGGCATGGTGGTCTTTGTGGACGGCGAGCCCGCGCGCAAGGAATACCGTTATTTCAACATCAAGACGGTGGAGGGCGCCAACGATCCGGCCAGCCTAGCCGAGGCGCTCACCCGGCGTTTCAGGCGCGCGCTGCTGCCGGACAAGCCCTGGCTCCTGCCTGATGTCATCCTGGTGGACGGCGGGCCCCAGCAGCTGGCCTACGCGTTGCGGGCGCGCGACAGCCTGGGCCTGAGCGTGCCGCTGTTTGGCCTGGCGGAGCGGCTGGAGGAGATCTGGCTGCCCGGCAAGGAGGCGCCCGTGGTGCTGGACCGCCATTCACCGGCCCTGCACCTGGTGCAGCGCATCCGCGATGAGGCGCACCGCTTCGGCGTCACCCGCCACCGCCAGCTGCGCGGCAAAGCCAGCATCCGCTCGCGCCTGGAGGAGGTGCCCGGCATCGGGCCGGCGCGCCGCCGCGCGCTGCTGGCAGCCTTCCGCTCGCTTCAGGGCATCAAGGAGGCCGATGTGGACAGCCTGGCCGCCGTCCCGGGCATGAACCGCCCGGCGGCGCAGGCCCTGTATGAGGCGCTGCACGGCGATCCGGGCGCGGATGCATGAAAGCGGCGCTGCCAGACGTTTGATAAACAGCAAGGAAGGGGGGGGAACGGATGCGCATCAGGAGGCGTCTGGTCCTGCTGGCGCTGTGCGCCCTGCTGGTCTTCGGAGCTGCCCGGGCCGCGGTGTTTCCTGCTTTGGAAACCCTGCAGGCCGGGTATGAAGGCGGCCAGGCTTATCATTTGTGCCTGTCCGCGCGCGTGGATGCTTGGCCGGACCTGGCCGAGCAGTCCCTGGCCGCCCTGCAGTCCTGGCTGGAAGGCCAGCGGCTGGAGGTGGACTTGCGCCGGGACGGGGATCATCGCCAGGCAGCCGCGCAGTGGGCGGGGGACGGACAGGTCGTCTTTACCCTGGCCACGGACCAGGACCCACAAGAGGCTGGCCTGATCCTGGAGGTGCCGGGCAGCCTGCCGGCCACCCGCTACCTGGGCAGCCCCGCGCAGCCGCCCTGGCAGGCGCTCTTTGGCAGCGTTCCCCAGCTAATGGACCCTGCCGCCGCCGGGCAGGCCTTCACGGACCTGTGCCGGGCTGCCCTGCCCCACCTGCTGCCCATGGAGAAACCGGTCAAGACCGCGATCAGCATCCGAAACGCCGGGCGCGGCGCCAGCCAGCTGGTGTACGCCTTGAACAAGGAGCAGGCCCAGGCCTTCTGGCAGGCTGCCGGGCCCGACCTGCTGCCGGTGATGGACCGTCTGCTGCTGGCCCTGGCGCCCTCCCGGGCGGCCGCGCTGTCCGGCAGCCTGCGCGCCTTGGAGATCAGGGGTGCGTTGAACGTCAAGCGTTTTCTGGACAAGCAGGGGGAGGACCTGGGGCTGCAGGTGACCGCCACCCTTGGGCTGGACGGCGCCACGCGCAAGCTGACGCTCTTTGGCGGGCGTTCGGACAGCGGCGTTTATCTGAGCTTCAAGCTGCCCGCCACCCGGGGCTCTGACACGGTAGAAGCCCAGCTGTCCCTGGCCACCAAGCCCGGGAGCGCGCAGGGCGACTGGAAATTCAGGACGGTATCCGGCAAGGAGCGCCTGGACGCTTCCGGCAAAATCGCGCTTACATCCGTTGCGCAGGCGGAGGGCGAGCGCCTGGGCGGCAGCCTGAGCGCCAAAATCCGCCAGGCCGGCGTCACCACGGATTATGAGATCGTTCCCGATTTGCTCCTGACACAGGACAGGCTCACGGGCAGCCTGCGCCTGAAGGAGCTTGCCGGGAAGGCCGTGCGCAGGGAAGTCAGCCTGGCGCTTGAAATGAGCCCGGCGGACAGCGTGGCCATGCCCATGCCGCTGGCGGAGGTCGACCTGCTTTCCCTGGATGACGAAGCCCGCGGCCAGGCTGCCGGCCGGGTGAACACCGCGCTGGTGCCCGCCCTGCGGAGCTGGCTGGCTGCCCTGCCCGGGGATCTCCGCCGGCTGGTCCTGCACGACCTGGGACGGGACCGCCGCGCCCGGGGGGAAGGCGCTGTCCCGCCCGTCAACACTGAAGTTTTCACGGTCACCGAAGAGATGAGCCCATCCACAAGCGAGGAGGATATACCATGAAACGCCTGATTGCCCTGCTGCTGCTTGCCGCCACGCTGCTGGCAGCCCTGCCTGCCCTGGGAGCTGACTATACCCTGGATGAAAAGCTGTTCAAGCAAGTCAAGGACGGCTCCGGCCTGCGCATCACCATCAAGACCCAAAAGTCCGGAGGCGACTTCAGCCTGCTGTCCCCGGAGGACAACGCCCTGCTCAGGACCCTGCTGCCCGGGGCTGAGCTGTCCATACGCTACCTGCGCGGGGTGGGCGTCCTGAAGGGGCAGGAAGAGATGGAGCTGGTGCTCACCAAGAACGGCCAGGCCATCGGCGAAATGCGCCTGCTCAAGGACAACCAGTTTGAGCAGCTGACCTCCGCCTTCTTTGGCGCCGTGCGCTATGTGGACCGGCGCGACGGCGGCGCGCTCATGGCCCTGCTGTCCGGGGAGGACCCGACCTGGCCGCCGGTGGAGGGCGTGCTGCTCAAGCTGAACACGGCTGAATCCACCTGGCAGGGCGAGGTCGCCAGGAAGCTGGACGCCTACTCCCTGAAGCTGACGCTGTGGCTGCAGGCCTTTACCCAGAGCCAAAACCAGTATGACGCGCAAAACAATCCCCAGACCCGGATCATCATCATCGTGCCTGCCAGCCAGCTCAAGGCGCAGATCAAGCAGCTTCTGGTGGATGCCTACAATGACACCGAGCTGTTGGCGCTGCTGGCGCGTGAGATGGACGCCCGCCAGGCGGCCGCCTATTTGCAGCCGTCCATGAGGGACAGCTTCTTCCAGTCGCTGGACCGCCTGCCCCTGACGGGCGACATGGTGTCCGAGCGCCTGCTCAACGCCCAGGGCCAGGTGGTGGAAAACAAGCTGATCCTGCCCCTGGGCGGCGCGCGCGGCCTGAACCGTGTGCTGTACACCCACAGCCTGCGGCCGGAGGGCGAACAGACCGTCATCACGCTGGAATACGCGCCCAGGAATGCAAAAAACCAAAAGGGCGCCGTGACCTCGCTGGTGTTTTCCGGGGGCCCCGTGGCAAACTCCCACGAAGTCACCTATGCCGGGACCATCAGCCTTCAGCCGGAGGCCGGCGGCGACGCCTTTACCGTGGACGCCACCGAGGGCGATCTGCCCGCGCGCGTCTACCGCTTCAGCCTGCGCTATGCCCCGGCCCCCGAGGCGGTGGACCAGGCGGCCGGCAGCTCCACGCGCGACATCGGCTTCACCCTGCAGGTGACCCCCCAGAGCGACACGGACGTGAAAGCGCAACTGGTCACAGGCAGCGTGAACCTGCGAAGCCGGCTCAACTCACGGTCCGCCACCTATTTTACCGGCTTTGTCACCTGGCAGGACGAGGGCACCCAGGCGCAGGTCCGCGCCGACATCACCGGCAACACCGCCGCGCCCTGGACCATCCCGGCGGTGGACGCCAACGGAGCCGTGCGCGTGGACGGCCTGAGCGCCCAGCAGCTTGCCACCCTCAGCCAGCAGGTGCAAACCATCCTGCTCAACGCGCTGACATCCACGATGCTGCGCCAGATGATGCCGACGGAAAGCCCCGCGCCCTGACATATTTGCCCGAAAACCTTCAGGGACGGTGGCGCGCCGTCCCTTTTTGCGCCCCTGTGTTTCTCAATGTACAGCCGGCGTGGTATACTCAGGGCCGGACCAGTGAAGGAGGCAACATGGCGAGTTTTGTGGACAGGGCGGTCATCCGCCTCAAGGCGGGGGACGGGGGTAACGGCTGCGTGTCCTTCCACCGCGAGAAGTTCGTAATCAACGGCGGGCCGGACGGCGGAGACGGCGGCAAGGGCGGGGACATCATCCTGCTGGCCGACCACAACCTGCACACGCTGATGGATTTCCGCTACAAGGTCAAGTACCAGGCGGAAAACGGCGCCCAGGGGATGTCCACGCGCCGCACCGGCAAATCCGGCCAGGACCTGGTGATCAAGGTGCCGGTCGGCACGGTGGTGCGCGAGAAGGAGTCCGGCGCTGTGGTGGCCGACATGTTTGAAGCCGGCCAGGAGCGCGTGCTGCTGCATGGCGGCCGCGGCGGCCACGGCAACGCGCGGTTTGCCACGCCCACGCGCCAGGCGCCCAATTTCGCCAAGCCCGGCATCAGGACCGTCTGGCATGAGTTCATCCTGGAATTGCGCACCATTGCCGATGTCGGCCTGGTGGGCTTTCCCAACGCCGGGAAAAGCAGCCTGCTCTCGCGCATCACGGCCGCGCGGCCCAAGATCGCCAGCTACCCCTTCACCACCCTCACGCCCAACCTGGGCATCGCCTGGCACAAGGGGCAGAGCTTCGCCGTTGCCGACATCCCGGGGCTGATTGAAAACGCCAGCCAGGGCGCCGGGCTGGGCTTCGCCTTCCTTCGCCATGTGGAGCGCACCCGCCTGCTGCTGCACGTGGTGGACGCCTCCGGCCAGGAGGGCCGCGACCCGGCGGAAGATTTTGCCGTTGTCAATGAGGAGCTGCGCCGTTACGGCCAGCTGGACGCGCGCGCGCAGATCGTGGTCGCCAACAAGCTGGACCTGCCGGCGGCAGCCGGCCACCTGGACGCCCTGCGCGCGGCCGCCGGGGAGCGCGCTTTCTTCGCGGTCTCCGCCGCCACCGGGGAGGGGCTGGAGGCCCTGCTGGACGCGGCGGTGGAAACGCTGGCCACCCTGCCTGAGAGCCAGCCGCTTCAGGAGGAAGTATTCTTTGAGGAGGAGCGCCTGCGCGGCTGGGAAGCCGTGGTGGATGAGGACGGCGTCTATGCGGTCACCGGCGGCTCCATGGACAGCCTGATCGACGCGGTCAACTTCGATGACTATGAGTCCATGAACTGGTTCCACAAGACGCTGCGCGCCTCCGGCGTCATTGACAAGCTGCGCGAGCTGGGCGCCCGGGAGGGCGACACCGTGCGCCTGGGCGCGGACGCGATCGAGTTTGACTTTGTGGAGTAATGGGAGCGGAGGACGAGGGAGGACGCCGGAAACCTTTTCTGAAGAAAAGGTTTCCGAACCTTCCAAAAGACTTTAATTGAGGATGCCGGGCATATGAAAGGGCAGCTGACACTGGTTGTGCCTTCCATGGCATACGGGGATGAGATCGAGGCGTACCGCGCGGAGTTCCTGCAGCCAGGAGCCGGGAACATGAACGGCTCCGGATCGCTTCAAACGCTCAGCGTGCCTGAGTGGCTGACTTTGCTGAAGAGGGACGGCCATCCCGACACCTGCCGGGATGTGCCCCGCAGCCAGTTCCTGTGCCTCAGGCCGAGGGACGGGCGGGTGGTGGGCATGGTCAACATCCGTCATCAGCTGGATGAGGGGATGCTGCATTCCGGCGGCCATATCGGGTATTCCATCCGGCCATCCGAGCGAAACAAGGGCTATGGCAGACAACAGCTGGTCCTGGCGCTTGACAAATGCCGTGACCTGGGCATCCGGCGCGCGCTGGTCTGCTGCGACAGCGACAATGAAGCCTCCCGCAGAATTATTCTCTCCTGCGGTGGGGTCATGGAGGACATCCGCGCCCGCTCCGACGGCAAGCCCGTGATGCGTTTCTGGATCGCACTGCAGGGGCCTCCATCCCAGCAAGGGGATGGGGAGGATAAGGATAACAAACTGTCCCCCGGTCAGGCCGGGTCCTGATCACCTGTGAAGGGGACGATGTGCTCTCCCGGACAGACACCATCTGACAGAAAGAGGATTTTATGCAGCTCAACGGAAAACAGCGCGCCTACCTGCGCTCCCTGGCCAACACCTTGGATGCCACCCTGTTCGTGGGCAAGGACGGCGTCACCGCCAACACCCGGAAGGAAGCCTATGACCTGCTCCAGGCGCGGGAATTGATCAAGTGCGCCGTGCAGCAAAACGCCCCCCTGACAGCCAGGGAGGCCAGCGATGAGCTCTGTGCCCTGACCGGCGCGCAGCCGGTGCAGGTGATCGGGCGGCGCTTTACCATCTACCGCAAAAACGACAAGGAACCCAGGATCCAGCTGCCCTGACAGGATTCAAAGGGGTTCTCCTACGGATGCGGAAGTTTTATTGCATCAATATTAAAGTCTTTTAAGGGGTCCGGGGGATTTTTTCTTCAGAAAAAATCCCCGGCGTCCTTTCACGTCCCCGGCGTCCTCTCCCGCCTACCTTGAGATCTGATCCAGACTCATGCCAAACCCCGGCACAAACTCGCGGATGAAGTCCTGCACCTCGGGCAGGTCAATGGCGTGCAGGGTGGCCAGGATGCTGTCCCTGGCCTCCAGAAACTCGTTGTTGCCGGCCTTGGTCTCCTCCAGGCACTTGACGTAGCCGCAGATGCGGTCGGCGGCCTTGACCAGGCGCCATTCCCCGCTGTCCTGGTCGGGGTTGAGCAGGGGCTCGTAGGCGGGCTGCAGATCCTCCGGCAGCATCTGCTTGAGGCGCTGGATGGCGATGCGCTCGATCTTGTGGTACTCGGCCTTGATCTGCGGGTTGTTGTGCTTGACCGGGGTGGGCAGGTCGCCCGTGATGACCTCGGAGATGTCGTGAAAGAGCGCCAGGGCCATGACGTGCTCGGCCTTGTAGCTGCGCCCGTAGCGCGTGTTGCCGATCAGGGCCAGGGCGTGCGCGATCATGGCGGCCTGCATGGCGTGCTCCATGTCGTTCTCGGGGATGAGGTTGCGCGTCAGGCCCCAGCGCCGGATCAGCTTCATCCGGGACAGATAGGCGTAGAAATGGTAGGTCAAGGCGTTTCTCCTTTGGTTTCAAATCATCCTGTTTGACAATATAAAATATCGACTGCATACGGGGCGGGAAGTGATTTCCGCGCTTTTTCTGTTTCTGAAAAAGCGGGCCGCCAGGGCAGGGCCTGCTGATGCCCGCTATTCCTCCCGCGGAATCCTGACAAGGATGGCCTCGCGCCCGATGCCCGGCAGGAAGCGCTGCATGAAATCCCGGCTGCTGATCTCGACCGAGGCGGTGTTGACGCCCGGGTGAAACCACAGGCGCTCATAATCCAAAAGCGCCGCGTCCACCACAAGCTGCACGCGCTGCTCAGCGTCAAACAGCAGGCCCAGCGGGCTGACCGCGCCCTTTTCCAGGCCGAGAAAATCCGGCAGCTTCTCTTCCGGCGCGAAGGAAAGGCGGGAGACGCCCAGCAGCTTGCTGACCACAGCCGTGCGGAAGGCGCGCCGGGGCGCCAACAGCATCAGGTAAAAGGCTGTCTGCTGGCGGTTGCACAAAAAGACGTTCTTGGGCATGGTGGCGCGCTCCGGGTCCATGCCGGGGGTAGCCAGGCAGTCCTCAATGGTCCATTTGGGCTCATGCTCAAACAGCGTGTAGGGAATGTCCAGCCGCGCGAGCGCGTCCAGGATCAGGGCCTTGTTATTCATCGCTGTCCTTCTTTTTCTTCAGGCTGCTTTCAAAGCCCAGCCGCCCCGGGCGGTAGTAGACCCTGTCCTCAAAGCCGTCGGGCATGTAGTTCTGCCGGATCCAGTGCCCGGGAAAATCATGGGGGTAGAGATAGCCCTCGCCGTTGCCCAGGCGGGACGCGCCCTGGTAGTGCGTGTCGCGCAGCGCGACGGGCACCTCGCCCAGCTGCCCGCGCTCGGCATCGGCCATAGAGGCGTCCATGGCATTGACCACGGTGTTGGACTTGGGCGCCATGCAAATGTAGATAATGGCCTGGGTGATGGCCAGCCTGGCTTCGGGCAGGCCCACAAACTCCAGCGCCTGCGCGGCGCTGACCGCCTGCACCAGCGCCTGGGGATCGGCCAGGCCCACATCCTCGCTGGCATGGGCGATCAGGCGCCGCACGATCAGGCGCGGATCGCAGCCCGCGTAGAGCAGGCGCGCCGCCCACAGCAGGGCGGCATCGGGGTCGGAGCCGCGCAGGGACTTGCAAAAGGCGGAGAGCATATCGTAGTAGAGCGTCTCGTCCACGCGCAACATGGGCTTCTGGATGCTGTCCTCGGCGATCTGCCGGGTGATATGGATGCCGTCCGCCCCTGTGGGCGTCGTCAGCGCGGCCAATTCCAGCGCGTTGAGCGCGGTGCGCACATCCCCGGCGGCCACCTGCACCCAGTGCTCCAGCGCCTCCTCCTCCACATGGATGTTCAGGCTGCCCAGCCCGCGCTGGGCGTCCTTCAGGGCGGCGTTTAGCGCCTGGCGCACCTCGCTGTCGCCCAGGCGGAAAAACTGGAAGACGCGGCAGCGGCTGACGATGGCCGGCGTCATCGCGATCATGGGGTTCTCGGTGGTCGAGCCGATGAAGCGGATCAGGCCCTCCTCAATCGCGGGCAGGATGGAGTCCGACTGCGCCTTGCTCCAGCGGTGGCACTCGTCCAGCAGCAGGTAGGTATGCTGGCCGTACATGTCCCGGCGCTCGCGCGCGGCCCTGATGACCTCGCGCACCTCGCCCACGCCGCTGGTGACCGCGTTGAGGCGCTCAAAATGGCCCCTGGTGGTCTGCGAGATCACATAGGCCAGGGTGGTCTTGCCGCAGCCCGGGGGGCCATAGAAGATGCTGGAGGTCAGCTGGTCGGCCTCAATGGCGCGGCGCAGCAGGCGGCCCTTGCCCACCAGGTGCGCCTGGCCCAGGAACTCCTCCAGGCTGCGCGGGCGCATGCGGTCGGCCAGCGGCCGGCCTTTCTGCGCGGTCTGGCTGAAGTCAAACAGGCTCATGCTCATCCTTGATCTGCACCAAAAAGCTTTTGTTGTCGGCGCTCTGGCGCCAGGCGCGCTCCAGCTCATACAGGGCGCATTCCAGGTGCATCAGCGCGATGCCGGTGTCAATGCTCTCGCGCTTCTTGCCTTCAAAGCGCAGCGTATGCCCGCTGAAGCTGATGCGCCAGGGCTGGCGGTTGACGGCGGAGGGCGCGAAGCGCATGGCTTCGGCCGCGTGATAAGCCCAGTAGGGCCACAGGGTGGGGTCGTCGGGGCTGAAGGAGGTCAGGATGCGGCGGCGGCTTTTGCGCGCGCCCTCCGGATCCCGCGGCTGGCCGAAGGGCATGACGGCCAGGATATTTTCGTTCGGCCGGGCGCTGGCCGTGGCGACCAGGCGGCGGTAGTTGCCGGTGATCCAGCAGCCCTGCAGGCCCTGGTGAACCAGCTCCAGCTGGAAGGCCTGCCCGCTGATGCCGCCCAGCAGCGCGGCATCCTTGGCCTCCTTGTCCGCCAGGATGACGGCGTACTGCGCAAGGCCTTTGAACTGCGGGAACAGCGGCGCGGGGAATACCAGGTCCTGCGCGCCCTCGCGCTCCAGCGCGATGCGAATGCCCGGCAGGCACACGCTTGCGGCGGTATACTCCATCGCAGCCCACTCGGCGGCGGGGGCGGGCGCCAGATAATCCCTGCAGCTGAAGCGGCGCGGGATGGCAGCCAGCCAGCGCCTGAGCTGGGAAACATTGAAAAAACCTTCAAAAGGCAGGGCCATGCCGTCCTCCTTCGCCATCCTGTCCGTTTAGAGTGTAGCACAGGGCTGTGGCTGATTCAATCAAACAGCCTGATGGCCCGGGGGCACCCCTTGCGGAATGCCCCCGGCAGCGCATCGCGTGATGAAAGCATCAGCCGATGCGCTCCCTGCCGCCCATGTAAGGCTGCAGCGCTTTGGCGATCAGCACGCTGCCGTCCTCCTGCAGGTTGTTTTCCAGGTAGGCGATGAGCATGCGCGGGGGCGCGACCACTGTGTTGTTGAGGGTATGCGGGATAAAGCGGCGCCCCTCCTCGTCCCTGGCGCGGATTTGCAGCCGCCGGGCCTGGGCATCGCCCAGGTTGGAGCAGGAGCCCACCTCAAAGTATTTCTGCTGGCGCGGCGACCAGGCCTCCACATCGCAGGAGATGACCTTCAGATCGGCCAGGTCCCCGGTGCAGCAGGCCAGGGTGCGCACGGGGATGTCCAGGGTCCGGAAAAAGTCCACGGTGTTTTGCCAGAGCTTCTCATACCACATCATGCTGTCCTCAGGCCTGCACACCACCACCATCTCCTGCTTCTCAAACTGGTGGATGCGGTACACGCCGCGCTCCTCGATGCCGTGGGCGCCCACCTCCTTGCGGAAGCAGGGGGAATAGCTGGTCAGGGTCTGGGGCAGCTCGTCGGCGTCCAGGATGGTGTCGATGAACTTGCCGATCATGGAGTGCTCGGAGGTGCCGATCAGGTACAGGTCCTCGCCCTCGATCTTGAACATCATGTTCTCCATTTCGGCCAAGCTCATGACGCCGGTCACCACCTCCGAACGGATCATGAACGGCGGGATATAGTAGGTAAAGCCGCGGTCGATCATAAAATCCCGCGCGTAGGACAGCACGGCCGAGTGCAGCCGGGCGATGTCGCCCTTGAGGTAGTAAAAGCCGCTGCCGCTGGTCTTGCGCGCCGCGTCCAGGTCGATGCCCTTGAGGCGCTCCATGATGTCCACATGGTAGGGGATCTCATAATCGGGCACGAGGGGCTCGCCAAAGCGCTGCATCTCCACATTCTCGCTGTCATCCCGGCCCAGGGGCACGGAGGGGTCTATGATCTGCGGGATTTGCAGCATGACCTCGCGCAGCCCGGCCTCGTACTCCGATTCTTTGGTCTCCAGGTCGGCCAGCTCCTGCTGCAGGTCCCTGACCTGCTGCTTGATGGCCTCAGCCTCCTCCTTTTTTCCCTTCTGCATCAGCCCGCCGATTTCCTTGGACAGGCTGTTGCGCTGGGCGCGCAGGGTGTCCGCGCGCAGGATGGCTTCGCGGTTGAGCTTGTCCAATTCCAGCGCCTGGTCCACCAGGGGCTGGCGGTGGTCCTGGTACTTCCGCCGGATGTTCTCCCTGACCAGGTCAGGATCGTTGCGTAGCAGTGCGATGTCAATCATGATCGTCCTCTCCTTCCAAAATCAAGAGCCTCCTGCCCTTATGGGACGGAAGGCTCCGCGTTGCCACCCAGATTGCCGCGCTGAATATATCCATTCAGCGCCACGGCCACTCTTTACGCTGCAGGGGGCGCACCCCGGCCGCTCCTCACGGCCCGCTCACGGGCGGAAGGCCATCCCCCGCTGCCGCCTCGCACCACCCGGCGGCTCTCTGATAGCGGTTGTCCGGCAGTTTCCCGGTCATCGCGATGGACTGATTATAGCATCCCCTGTCCAAGCCCGCAAGTCTGGCCAAGCTGCTGCCCGCGGGATCAGAATGTGGTATGATGGTCTGGCGCTACCGGCGCGATCCTCCGCGAAGAAGGAAAGTTTATGTACTACGCTTTAAGCTTGCTGGCCGGGACGCTCATCTCGGTCATGGTGGTCTTCAACGGCCATCTTAACGACATGGCCGGCATGGGTTGGTCGCTGATCATCATCCATGTCTCGGGCATCCTGGCCATCGGGCTGGCCATGCTGTTTCGCAAAGACAGGCCGCGTCCGGGCGGCCGCCCGCCCTGGTGGTACACCGGCGGGCTGATCGGCATTCTGACCACGCTGTTCAACCTGTACGCCTTCGGCCGCATCAGCGTCTCGGCCATGCTGGCCCTGGCCCTGCTGGGGGAGAGCCTGGCCAGCCTGGCGGCTGACCACGTCGGCTTCATGGGCCTGCCGCGGCGGCCGATGCGCGCGGAAAAGCTGCTGGGCGGGCTGATCATCCTGGCCGGCATCCTCATCATGCTGACCGATTTTGCTGAGCTGCTGGCGGTCATCCTGTCCCTGCTGGCCGGGGTCAGCGTGCTCTGGTCGCGCCTGGTCAACGCCCGGCTGGCCCGCAGCGTGGGCATCTACTCGACGACGCTGATCAACTACCTGGCCGGATTATTGGGCGCGCTGCTTGTCCTGGTGATCTCCGGCGTCCAGCCCCTGCCCGCCCTGGGCGGCCCCTTGACCAACTACCTGGGCGGCGCCTTGGGCGCGCTGATCGTGCTGATCAGCAATTATGTTGTCGGTAAAATTGCTTCCTTCTACATGACGCTGATCATGTTTGTGGGCCAGGTGGCGGCCAGCCTGCTGCTGGACATGATGCTGATGGACGAGTTTCCGGTTCGCATCGCGCTGGGCGGGCTGCTCGTGCTGGCCGGGCTGACGCTGAGCCTCCTGCAGGACCGCGCCCGCGCACGCAGGGAAGCGGCGGGCTTGAACGGTGGGAAAGCGAGCTGATTCTGCCTGTTTGCTGTATATGAATGATTGACAGGCACCCCCCTTTTATACTAAAATCGGACAGCAAATTGTTTTATCAGCAATTTGTCAGGATATGACCTTTCCCCATCGCAAAGGCCGCTTTTGTTTTAAAGGAGACAAGATGTCGCAAACTCTCAAGAAAAAGGAAAACCGCCGTGTGCGCTACACCCGCCTTGCCCTGCGGGAGAGCCTGCTGGCCCAGATGGAGAAGCAGCCGCTCAACAAGATCACGGTGACGCGCGTGTGCGAGACGGCCGACGTCAACCGCAGCACCTTCTACCTGTACTACAAGGATGTCTACGACCTGATGGACAGCATCCAGCAGGAGCTGTATGAGGAACTGGACGCCCTGGTGGTCAAAAATTCCACCATCCTGCCCAGCTCGGACCTGCTGCGCCGCATTTATGAGGTCATCTACAAAAACCGCGACCTGGCCCGCGTGGTGTTTGGCAAGTACGGCGACAAGGAGCTCATGAAGCGCATCACCAATATCTACCGCGACCAGTCCATCAAGGAGTGGAAAAAGCTGCTGCAGCCGCTGGACGCGGCCACGCTGGACTATCTGTACACCTTTTACACCTATACGCACATCGGCGTGATCGAGCACTGGGTGACCCGCAACTTCCACGAGACGCCCGAGCAGCTGGCGCAGCTGACCAACCGCCTGCTGACCTACGGCATCTCCCCCTATATCAGCAAGGGTTGAGCGCGCCGCCGTACCCCCTGTGCATTCAAAACGCTTCCTCCCGGGGCGTTTTTTTGATGCGCGGGCGGCGCTTTGGATACAAACAGGCTCTACATCGGTATAAGCCGGCATCGCATCCGCATGAAGTCCATCTTGCGCCCGCCGTCCCCCGCATGCTATACTCAATATGAGAACAAATGTTCTCGTTTAGGGGGTGAGGGTGTGCGGACCATCCTGCACAGCGACTGCAACAGCTTTTACGCCTCGGTGGAGGCCGCGGAGGACCTGAGCCTGGCCGGCAAGCCCGTGGCGGTCTGCGGGGACCCGGCCCTGCGCCACGGCATCATCCTGGCCAAGTCCTCCCTGGCCAAAAAGTACGGCGTGATCACAGGCGAAGCGGTCTGGCAGGCCAGGCAGAAATGCCCGGGCCTGGTGCTCATCCCGGCCGACCAGCGCAAATACCTGCACTACTCGCGCATGATGCGCGCCATCTACAGGCGCTATACCTGCCTGGTGGAGCCCTTCGGGCTGGATGAGAGCTGGCTGGACGTGACCGGCCATTCCCTGTGCGGCGAGGAGATCGCGGCGCAGATCCGCGTCGCAGCGCGGGAGGAGCTGGGCATCACGGTATCCGTCGGCGTCAGCTTCAACAAGGTCTTCGCCAAGCTGGGCTCGGACATGCGCAAGCCCGATGCCACCACGGTCATCACCCCGGACAATTTTCGCGACAAGGTATGGCCGCTGCCGGTGGACAGCCTGCTGTATGTCGGGCGCGCCACCCGGCGCCGGCTGGCCGGCCTGGGGATGACCACCATCGGCGACCTGGCCCGGGCGCCGGACGGCCTGATCCGCGCCCTGCTGAGCAAAAACGGGGAGACGCTGCAGCGCTTTGCCCGCGGCCGGGACGACAGCCCGGTGCTGGACGCGCAGGAGGCGGATGAAATCAAATCCATCAGCAATTCCACCACCACCCCGCGCGACCTGTGTGACGAGGAGCAGGCCAAGGTGGTCATCTACCTGCTTGCGGACAGCGTGGGCGCGCGGCTGCGGGCCCACGGGATGGCCTGCCGCACGGTCAGCCTGTGGATGCGCGACAGCGAGCTGGTCAGCCTGAGCCGCCAGCGCCGCCTGGGGCAATCCAGCGACCTGGGCTCGGACATTGCCCGGGCCGCGATGAACCTGCTGCGCGAGCACTACGCCTGGCGCCTGCCCCTGCGCTCCCTGGGCGTGTGCGGCAGCGACCTGATCAGCACGCGGGAATACGTGCAGATGCCGCTCTGGGTGCTCCCCAGGACGCGCAAGGAGCGCGCGCTGGAGGGAGCGCTGGACGGCATCCGCGCGCGCTGGGGCCACAACGCCATCCGCCGCGGGCTGCTGCTGTGCGGGGAGGCTACCCGGGAACTCAACCCGGTGGACGACCATGAGCTGCAGACCCTTGGAATGATGAGAGGAAGGGGATAAAATGATCACAAGGACAGCTGTCTGGGTGCGTGCGCGCGCTGATGAGCAGGGCCGCGTCACCCCGGAGATGCTCAGGCTGCGCGGGCAGACCCTGAAGATCGACCGGGTGGTGGACTGCCGCCCGGCCCGGCAGACCCGTCAGGGCGGCAGCGGCATCCGCTACACGGTGTTGATCGGCCAGACCCCTTTGCGGCTGTGTTGGGACGACCGGCGCTGGTATGTGGAGGAGGAGAGCCATGTGCGGGAAGTACCATATTTCCACGGAGGATGAAAACCTTGATTTCCGGGAGGCTGTCGCCAGGCTGATGCTGGCGCACCCGGGGACGGACATCAGGACGGGCGACATCCTGCCCGGCCAGATCGCGCCGGTCTATACGGCCCGCGGGCTGGCCCCCCTGCGCTTCGGGTACAGGCCCTCCCATATGAAACGCCTGCTGATCAACGCCCGCAGCGAGACCGCGCAGGAGAGCCCGATGTTCGGCCCCCTGCTGCGCCGCTCGCGCGTGCTGGTGCCGGCCCGGGCCTTTTATGAATGGTCGCCCGCAAAACAGGCCTTCTTGTTCGGCAGGCCGGGCGGCGGGCTGA
>JAKPNM010000124.1 GCA_029548395.1 Bacillota bacterium | reverse complement strand
AAGGAATACATAGACCCGTTTACGGGTGGCAAGACAGAGAAGGCATAAAGAAGGCCGCTTAAGCGGCGGCCAGAGAAAAAGTTGCGGTTGTCGGATTATTCAGTGCGTCTTCAGACGCAGCCAGTAAATGGCCTTGAAGGCCTCGTGCATACCACCGGCTCAGCCGGTGGTTTTGATTGTCCAGGGGCTGTTGATAATGATTCCAAACTTTATTGCGTCATCGCGCCGGGATAAATATTCAAGGCCAGTAGTTTTGATCATTATGAATTAAAAAGCAGGTTTCACCTGATGTTTGTTGGACAAATAAAGAATTTGTTTATTCTCCTCGATCGCCGTTTGCTTTCATGGGCAGATGTTTTGTGTATTCTGGCCATTATCTATGGTTATATCTATGATTTTTCGCCGCAGACAGGGCAGCAATCGCATGACCTCAGACATGCTTTCACGGGCATGCCCTGTGACGCGGGAACAGACATTAAGACCGCGCAGCTGTGATTTTGGCACCATAGCTTTCCACGCCAAAACAGGAGCAGGCGATCAAGGATGCCGAGGAGTTATCAGGGAGAAATCCGGAACAGATGGCGGTAAACAAAAAGAAAACACGGCAAAAACACAGACAATGCAATGTGTTTGAGCGATTGTATTGCCTCCCTGGCAAGGAGGAGGTCATGGTTCCGAATCCCATCACCAGCTTCAAGCATCGCTTGCAACACAAGCAAGCCAAACTGAAGACAAAGCTCCGGCAGCCTGTATCCGGGCTTTGTCTGTTTGAAGAGCAAAAAAGAGAAGAAATCGTACGGCTGAGCAGTCATTGACCCGCTCGGGACAAATTTATCCCATAAAGTGTGTGGTTTTTCTTGCGGCTGCCTGCTGTCTGTGTTAATATACTACATGGGCAGATATAAATTCTATGCGTTTGATCATCCGCTCAAGCTTGAGTGTGAATAAAAAGGAGGAAAACATGGTAAAAGTTGGTATCAATGGATTTGGCCGTATTGGCGGCCTAGTGCTCAGCGCGTCCTTGCAGCACGCTGATGAGCTGCAGGTAGTTGCCATCAATGATCCCTTCATCGATGTGGAATATATGGCCTACATGATCAAGTACGATACTGTCCATGGCCGTTTTGATGGCGAAGTCAAGGCTGACAAGGAGAACAACATCCTGTATGTAAACGGCAAGCCCATCAAGGTTTATGGCAAGATGAACCCGGATGAGATCCCGTGGAGCGAAACCGGCGCTGAGTATATCGCAGATGCCACCGGCGTGTTCACCGACACCCCCAAGGCCAGCGCTCACTTCAAGGGCGGCGCCAAGAAGGTGGTTATCACCGCGCCTGCCAAGGACAAGGAGACCCCCATGTTTGTTATGGGCGTCAACCACAAGGAATATAAGAAGGACATGAATGTTGTGTCCAACGCTTCCTGCACCACCAACTGCCTGGCCCCCCTGGCCAAGGTCATCAACGATAAGTATGGCATCAAGGAAGGCCTGATGACCACCGTGCACGCCACCACCGCAACCCAGAAGACGGTTGACGGCCCCTCCAAGAAGGATTGGCGCGGCGGACGCGCGGCTGCCGCGAACATCATCCCCTCCTCCACCGGCGCAGCCAAGGCCGTGGGCGTTGTGCTGCCCGCGCTGAAGGGCAAGCTGACCGGCATGTCTTTCCGCGTGCCCACCACTGACGTATCCGTTGTGGACCTGACGGTCACGCTGAACACCCCCACCACCTATGAGGACATCAAGGCCACCATGAAGGCCGCCAGCGAGAGCGAGGAATACAAGGGCATCATTGGTTACACCGAGGATGCCGTGGTTTCCAGCGACTTCATCCACGACCCCCGCACCTCTGTGTTTGACGCGGGCGCCGGCATCATGCTCAATGAGACCTTTGTCAAGCTGGTTGCCTGGTATGACAATGAGTGGGGCTATTCCTGCAAGGTCGTTGACCTGATTCGCCACATGGCCAAGGTGGACAAGGCCTAAACAACCAAGCCAAACAGCAGGCCCGCGGAGAATTCCGGGGGCCTGCTAATTTTGCGGTATGGATGGTTGCACGTCATTGGGGCTTACACAGCCTGTATGAATGTAGTCTACAGTGCGCCAACTACTGCGTGGGGCACATAGGGTTCTTCCAAAAACGCGGTATCCTGCGCTGTCAGCTTGATCTCTACCGCACGCACTGCGTCTTCCACATGTTTAACTTTTGTTGCTCCGATGACCGGGGCTGCAAGCATCGGGCGGCTGAGCAACCAGGCCAGCGCAATGCTGCTCATCGGCACACCGTAGCGCTGTGCAAGCATCTGCACACGAAGGATGATGCCCACGTCCTGCTGCGCGGTCTTTTCATATTTCTCCCGGGCAACAGCATCGCTTGAAAGCCGCGCCGTGGCTTGTTCTCCAGGTGCCCGCGCCAGCCTGCCTGAGGCCAGGGGGCTATAGGGAGTCAGCGCGACGCCACTGTCCACACAATAAGGCACCATCTCGCGTTCATCCTCGCGGTAAAGCAGGTTCCAGTGATTCTGCATGGACACAAAGCTATGCCAGCCGTGTTGGCATGAGATGTTGCGTGCTTTTTGGAACTGCCATGCGTACATTGCTGAGGCGCCCAGATAGCGTACTTTCCCCGCGCGCACCAGGCTGTCCAGCGCCTCCATCGTTTCTTCAATGGGGGTTTGGCAGTCCCAACGATGGATGATGTATAAATCGATGTAGTCTGTGCCCAGGCGCTTGAGGCTGGCATCCGCCGCATCCAGGATGTGCTTGCGCGACAAGCCGCGGGTGTTAGGCCCCTCTTTCATAGGAAAGTAGACCTTGGTGGCGATGACAACCTCATCGCGCGACGCATAATCTTTCAGCGTCCGACCCAGGAACTGCTCGCTGGTACCACCGGAATACACATTGGCCGTATCAAAGAAGTTGATGCCCATCTCCAGCGCCCGGCGAATGACAGCGCGCGCAGCGTCCTCTTCCAGCACCCAGTCGTGAATCCAGGTGCCACGCTCGCCAAACCCCATGCAACCCAGACAAATACGTGACACATCCAGCCCCGTGCGTCCTAATTTTATATAGTTCATGATGTCTCCTCCCGAGATTTATTTGCCTACACAAAATGCAGAAAATACCTCATCTAACAGCTCTTCGGAATAATTATCCCCGGTGATGCGTCCCAGGGACGCCAGCGCATAGTTTAAATCCACCGCGCATATATCCAGCGGCAAACCCTCCTCCATGGCCTGGGCGGCGTTGCGGAGGCTGCCTGCCGCCTGGCTCGCCAGCCTGATATGCCGGGCCAGCGTCAGGGCGCTGTGTTCCGGCTGGCCTGCCTGGGCATGGATGGCCTGGCGCAAGCTGTCCAGCCCTTCTCCTGTGCTGGCTGACAGATGGATGGTATTCTCGGGCAGCTTGTCCCTGTGGCTGTCGATCCAATGGGCAAAGCCGGGATGATCAGGCAGGTCGCTCTTGTTGATAACCAGTACGGAAGGCAGCCCGGTGATTGCGTGAAGCACCTGTTCATCCTCGGCGTCCGGCAGGCAGCTGCGGTCAAGCACAAAGAGGCGGAGGTCCGCGCTTTTGACAGCGTCCAGCGCCCGTTTAATGCCCAGCTGCTCCACCGTCTCTCCGCTTTGGCGGATGCCGGCTGTATCCTTCAGATTGACCCGGATGCCTCCGATCTGGGTGCTTCCGGTCACCGCGTCCCGTGTGGTCCCGGGAATGTCGGTTACGATGGCGCGCTCCTCATGAAGCAGCGCGTTGAGCAAGGAAGATTTGCCTACATTGGGCTTGCCGCAGATGACCACCTGCAGCCCTTCCTCCAGAATCCTGGCTGTTTGGAGGTTCCCCTGGCGTTCCAGCTCTCCAGCCAGGGCGCGCAGCTGCGGTGCGATGTTGCCTACAGCCTCTGCTTCATCAATCTCTTCCGGGTAATCAATCGCAGACGTGACCCCGGCCATCAGGCTGATCAGCTGCGCCTGCGCTGCCTGAACAAAGCGCAGCGCGCCCCCCTGAAGCTGTCGCAGGGCAGCGTCCGCTGCCTGCTGACCGGAGGCTGCGATCAGCTGCATCACCGCTTCCGCCTGGGATAAATCCAGGCGGCCGTTTTCAAAGGCGCGCCGTGTGAACTCTCCCGGCGCTGCCGGAATAGCGCCCAGGGAAAACACAGCGTGAAGAACACTATTGATGACCTGCTCAGACGCGTGGACATGGATTTCAGCCACATCCTCCCGTGTGTAGCTGCGCGGAGCGCGGAACAGGACAGCCATGCATTCATCCAGCAGCTTTCCCTGGTGGATGAGCTTGCCGAACATCATTTTTCGCTCGTCAAAGCCCGTGGCATCCCGTTTCACCGGTATAAACAGGCTGCGCAGGATGCTTTCCGCCTGAGGTCCGGAGATGCGGATAACGGCCAAACCACCCCTGCCGGGCGGGGTGGACAGGGCTGCAATGCTTGTCTGCTCCATCTGATCCTCCAGCTAACACACTATCAGCATTATACCACGATCATCATTGCGATGTCCCGGCCATCCGGCACCCGTTGAAGATGAAGTTGTCGATGTCTCTGTCGCTCAGGACTGCGGGCTTGCTCCATACCAGTATAATGGTATCGTGTTACAATCATCATGGTCCCCATGCGAGGAGGCAGTATGCTGGCAAAGATACCGGATTTCAACCTGGCCTTGACCGCGAACAGCGGACAGAGCTTTCGCTTTCATCAGCAGGGGAAAGGCGTCTTCTCGCTGACCGCCTGCGGGCGGCATGTGTTCATTGAGCAGCTTCCTTCTGAAACCTGTCGTTTTTCATGCAATGCGGAGGAATTTGCATCGGTTTGGCATCCGTACCTGGACCTGGACCGGGATTATTCCGCACTGGGCGCGCTTATCGGCGCAAATGACACTTATCTGGCCCGGGCTTACCAGTATGCGCGGGGGATTAGGATCCTGCGGCAGGAACCTTTTGAGGCTTTGATCTGCTTTATTGTTTCTCAGCGCAAATCCATTCCGGCCATTCGCTCATGTATTGAGGCCCTGGCGCGGCGCTATGGCAAGCCCATCTGTCCGGATGCGTTCGCTTTTCCGGAGCCTGCTGCCCTGGCAGCGGCCAATGCTGCTGAACTGGCTGCCTGTGGCCTGGGGTATCGGGTGCCATATGTGCTTGAGACCGCGCGGATGGTCGATGGGGGCGTCGTCAGCCTGGAGGCTTTGCGCCATCTGGATGATGCCGCGCTTGAGGCCGCCTTGCAGCGTTTTCCGGGCGTGGGCAGGAAAGTGGCGGCCTGTGTGATGCTTTTTGCTTATCAGCGCATGGAAGCCTTTCCTGTGGATGTGTGGATTGAACGGGTGCTCAGGGAGCATTATCCGGAGGGCTTTCCTGCATATCGTTTCAAGGGCATGGCCGGCATTCTTCAACAATACCTGTTTTGCTACGCGCGGCATCTGGCTGGACGCGACTGATATGGGCAAAACTTGTATTCAAACGCGGGCAACTGTATAATAAAGCACCGATTGACACAAGGAGTGAGGGCATGAAGCAGGCAAAACTGGCGGATCACAAGGGTCAGCGGGTGCACATGGTGGGCATCGGCGGGTCCAGCATGTCCGGGCTGGCACAGATGCTTGTGCACGACGGTTTTACTGTATCCGGCAGTGATTCTGCTGATTCATATACCCTCGCCTTTTTAAAGGAAATGGGACTCGATGTGCGCGCGGGCCATCACCCGCAAATGGTCGCGGGCGCCGGCCTGCTGGTCTATTCCGCAGCCATCCCGGAGGATGACCCGGAACGCGTGGAAGCGTCACGGCTGGGGATTCCGCAAATGGATCGCGCCGTGCTGCTGGGTCAGATCATGGAAGCTTCCAAATCCCAGATCTGTGTTTGCGGTACCCATGGAAAAACCACCACCACCGCCATGATCGCGCAGGTGTTTACCGACCTTGGCTCCGACCCCAGTGTGCACCTGGGCGGCAGCCTGGATGCAATCGGCGGCAGCATAAGGGTTGGGAAAAGCGGTTTGTTTATTGCTGAAGCATGCGAGTTTAACCGCAGCTTTCTGCACATGCCGGTCACCCTGGCTGCCCTGTTGAACATTGAGGAAGATCACCTGGATTGCTATGGTGATATGGCGCATGTTGAGGCTGCCTACCTGGACTTTCTGGAACGCTTGCCGCAGGAAGGCGTCCTGATCGCGCTGGGGAGCGACCCGCGGGTACGCCGGGTTGTCTCTCGCCTGAAGCCGATGAGGCGCAGAATGGTCACTTTCGGCGAGGACGCGGGCTTTGACTATTCCTTTGGGGACTTGCGCTATGACAGCCTGGGCAATGCGCGCTTCGGATTTGTTTTCGCAGGCCAGACGCTGAGTCAGGTGAGCCTGCGTGTGCCAGGCAAGTACAATGCGCTGCACGCGCTGTGCGCGCTGGCAGTCGCACATCAGCAAGGCTTGCCCATACAGGCGGCGGCTGACAGCCTGACGCATTTTATCGGTGCGCACAGGCGCTTTGAACACACAGGAACGGTTCAGGGGATGGAGCTATATCATGACTATGGCCATAATCCGGCAGAGATGCGCGCAGCTATATCGATGGCCAGGCTCCAGGGGCGCAGGGTGATCGCGGTGATGCAGCCGCATACCTATTCCCGGGTCAAAACGCTGTTTGAAGACTATCTCACATGCACCCAGGAAGCCGACATCACCCTGGCCACCGATATTTTTGCCGCGCGCGAAAAGGATCCGGGCGACATCAGCACACCTATGCTGATTGAAGGGATGCACCGCCACGGCATCCAAGCATATCATACGCCCGGATTCGATGAGACCGAAGCCTGGTTGCTCCAAAACGGTCGGCCCGGGGATCTGGTGCTGACCATGGGCTGCGGCAACATCAACCTGCTCAACGATCAAATGAACGCGCACGCGCGCCGGACACAAACAACTGTCTGACGGAGGAACCATGGCGAACCAACGGCTGGAGAATATAAGGAATTTTTGTATTATTGCCCATATTGACCACGGTAAAAGCACGTTGGCTGACCGCATCCTGGAGAAGACCGGCGTGTTCGATCAACGCCAGATGATGGACCAGATGCTTGACAGCATGGAGCTGGAACGAGAGCGCGGCATTACGATCAAATCCAAGGCTGTCAACATGAGCTATACCGCCCGGGATGGAAAGACCTATATTCTCAACCTTATTGACACCCCTGGCCATGTGGACTTCACCTATGAGGTCAGCCGCGCGCTGGCTGCCTGTGAAGGCGCGCTGTTGATTGTGGACGCGACCCAGGGCGTAGAGGCTCAAACCCTGGCAAACGTCTATCTGGCGCTGGAGCATGACCTGGAGATCATTCCGGTGATCAACAAAATCGACCTGCCCAGCGCACAGCCTGAAGAAGCGCGCAAGGAGATCGAGGAGCTTATCGGCCTGTCCGCCCACGACGCGCCTTTGGTGTCGGCCAAGATGGGCCTGGGCATCGAGGACGTGCTGGAAACCATCGTGAAGCGCATCCCCCCGCCGGAAGGCGATGACCAGGCACCCTTGCAGGCCCTGGTGTTCGATGCGATGTATGATAATTACAGGGGCGCTATTTGTTATGTGCGGGTAATGAATGGCATCCTGACACCCGGCATGCGGATGAGGCTGATGCAAACCGGCGCGGAGTTTGATGTGGTGGAGGTGGGCAAGCTGATGCCCGGTTTCCAGCCCGCTGAGCGCCTCAGCGCCGGTGAAGTGGGCTATGTCAGCGCCTCCATCAAGGAGGTGCGTGAGACGCGCGTGGGCGATACCATCACAAACGCCCTGGAGCCTGCGGCCGGCCCGCTTCCCGGTTACAAGCAGGCTGTTCCCATGGTCTATTGCGGCATCTATCCTGTTGATGGCGCTGATTATCCGGCTTTGCGCGATGCGCTGGACAAGCTGCGTATGAACGACGCCTCCCTCACCTTTGAGCCGGAAACCAGCTCTGCCCTGGGCTATGGCTTCCGCTGCGGGTTTTTGGGGCTGCTGCACATGGAAATCATTCAGGAGCGTCTGGAGCGTGAGTTTGACCTAGGGCTGATTACCACGGTGCCCAATGTGATTTATGAAATTGTCAAAACCAACGGTGAAGTGGTGGACATTGACAACCCCAGCAACCTGCCGGACCAAGGCGAGATTGAGACCATGCGTGAGCCATATGTGTTGGCGACCATCTTCACGCCCCAGGAATATGTTGGAACCCTGATGGAGCTATGCCGTGACAAACGCGGAACATTCCGCGATATGCAATACGAGGGCGGCCGGGTTAAATTGACCTACGATATGCCTTTGAATGAAGTCATCTATGATTTTTTTGACCAGCTCAAAAGCCGCAGCCGCGGCTATGCCTCTTTGGATTATGAGCTCAAGGGATATCATGACAGCGATCTGGTCAAGCTGGATTTTTTGCTCAATGGTGAAATATGTGATGCGTTCACCATGATCGTGCACAAGGACAAGGCTTACGGGCGGGCGCGCAATATTGCTGAAAAGCTGAAGGATGTTATTCCGCGGCAGCAGTTTGAAATTCCCATCCAGGGCGCGATTGGCTCCAAAATCATTGCACGGGAGACAGTCAAGGCTGTGCGCAAGGATGTGCTGGCCAAGTGCTATGGCGGCGACATCACCCGAAAGAAGAAACTGCTTGAAAAACAAAAGGAAGGCAAGAAGCGGATGCGAAGGTTTGGCAGCGTGGAATTGCCCAGTGAAGCCTTTATTGCAGTGCTGAAAATGGGGGATGATTAGACAATGCGCCGCATCCATGGCCGGATCAGGGTGGTGGGCTGATGAAATGTCCTGTGTGCGGGCATTGGAATCGCGCCAGTTTCCCGCGTTGCTTCCGTTGCGGTGAGCCCTTGGCGCCCCGGCTGGACAAGGCCAGGCCGGCAGTTGCCAAGGAGAAAACCACCAGCTATCAGCAGGATGAAGAAATTGTTATCC
>JAKPNM010000078.1 GCA_029548395.1 Bacillota bacterium | reverse complement strand
CAGGGTGCTCTGCTCGGGCATGCGGTCCAGCAGGATCAGGGGAATCTCGGCCTCGTTGACTTCCTTGAGCACCTCATCCCAGCCGGTGGAGACCACGCCGGTGAACAGGATGTAGTCCACGCCCTGGGAGATGAAATTGCGCAGCGCCTGCACCTGGTTCTCCTGCTTTTGCTGGGCGTCGCTGTAGACCATCTCCCAGCCGGCGGCTTCCACCGCGGCCAGCACGCTGTCGGTGTTGGCGGTGCGCCAGTCAGACTCCTGCCCAATCTGGGAGAAGCCGATGGTGACGGCGCCGGCGCTGGCCGCGATGCCCAGCACCATCATGAGCGCCACAATCAGGGAAAACAGTTTCTTCATGTGAGTTCCTCCTTATTTTGGCATGTTATCAATGCCGTTTGCTACAGCATAGATTAAACAGCCGGAGATAAAATGCACTGTGCTTGGAAAAAAGTTGAAAATGGTTGGAAGTTGGCAGACCGGAGGGCTCAAAAAATACCTTCAGCTGTCAGATTGAAGGCTGCGCCTGAACTCCCGCGGAGCCATGCCCACCTGCTTTTTGAACAGGTAGCTGAAATAATGCGGGTCGCTGTACCCGATGGCGGCAGCGATTTCGACCGAGCGGTTCTGGGTGCTGCCCAGCAGCTGCTTGGCGCGGTCCAGGCGGGTCTTGGTGAGGTACTCGGTGAAGGTCAGGCCCATTTCCTGGGAGAACACAGTGGAAAAATGGTTGCCGGACAGGGCGACATGGCCGGCGACGTCCTGCAGGGACAGTTCCGGCCTGTGAAAATTCTGGTCGATGTAGGCGCAGGCGCTGCGCAGGGTTTCCCCGTAGCGCGAAGCCAGGTTGCTGTCCCGGAAGCGCAGCGCCTCACGGACCAGCTCCTGCGCGGCCCGCAGCGCCTCCCCCGGGTGGCGGGACAGCTTGAGCAGTTCAGCTTGCTGCATCAGCCGCGCGGGCAGCACGGAAGAGGGCTCTCCCCCGCACTGGCGGATGATGCGTGAGGCGGCCAGCAGCACGTCCATCAGCAGAAAGTTGAGCACCAGGACGGACTGGGCGGCCAGGTCGCCCATGCTGAGGAAGTACTGCTCGGTGATTTCGTCACCGTCCTTTAGCGCGGCGTAGCGCAGGCGCTCGGACAGGGGCAGGCTGCCGGCTTCCATTTGCTCCAGGCTGGCAGACAAATCCACATCCAGGGAGCCCACGATGCGCGGGGGCTGCCCGCTGGCCGCGCGGAACACCGCGCGCGCGGAAGCCAGGGCCTGCGGCAGGTCCTGGACGCGGGACACCGGGGAGCCGATGGCGATGGCCGGACGGCCCAGCCCGGCGCGGCCCGCCTCATATTCCAGCGCGCTCGCCAGCGCGTAGGCGCGCTCCTCCAGGCTGTCCGCACCGCCCTCCCCGGCGGGCTGGGCGAGCAGCAGGGCGGGGTGGTCCAGCAAAGTGGTGCAATAGGTTTGGGGCTGGGCCTGGGTCAGGCGCAGCAGGCTGGCCTTCAGCCGGGGCATCAGTTCCTCCCGCAGCCCGCCC
>JAKPNM010000069.1 GCA_029548395.1 Bacillota bacterium | reverse complement strand
CCTCCCCCGGAAACCCGTTTGACCGCGCCAGGGCGTAGAGAAAGCCGTCGCAGTTGTTGCGCGCGGTGACCGCCATATGTGTGATGTCCAGCCGCGCCATCAGCGCGCACAGGATGGCCAGGCCGGTGGGCAGGATGTGCTCGCGCCCGAGCGTCATGCCGGGCAGCTGGGCGCGCTGCTGCGGGCTCAGCCCTGCCAGCCTTTGCAGGGTGGCTTCGGCCTGCTCACGGCTGAAGGGCTCATCGCTTGCCTGGTCGGCCGGCATGAGGCGCCCCTTGAGCAGCCCTGCCAGCGCCGCGCCGGTGCCGCCCACCAGCAGCCAGCGACCGGCCTGCTGGTTCAGTTTGGTGTGCGCCTCGTCCATCACGCGCCCGGCCAGGGACAGGGCGGGCGCGATGCCGGAGGGATCGTCAATGGGGCGCTGGGCATACAGCCGTGAGGCGCCCAGCTGCAGGCTCAAGGCTGTGTGCAGGCTGTCCCTGTTTCCCAGGGCGATCTCGGTGGAGCCCCCGCCGATGTCGATGACGCCCAGCTCGCCCTCCCCGAAGGGCAGGGCGGCGCCTAAAAAAGACCAGGCAGCCTCCTGCTGCCCGGAGAGGATGTTCATGTCAAGCCCGGTATGCTCCCGGATCATCCGGCGCAGCTGTTCGGACTGCGCGGCGTCGCGCACCGCGGAGGTGGCGATCAGGTGCACGGTTTGCGCGCCGGCCTCCTCCGCCGAGCGCTTTTGATACGCGATGGTGTGCAGCAGCTTGGCGACCGCCGCCAGGGACAGCGCGTTCTCCTTGTCCAGGGCCAGGAAAAGCCGGGTTTCCTCCCGCAGCCGGAACGGCAGGCTCAGGCCACGGTCCAGGTTTGCGGTCATCATGCGCGTGGAGTTGGAGCCCACGGCGATGACCGCAGCGCGGCGCGGGGGAGAACGCAGGGGATTCACCTTCCTTTATCGATCAGATAAGGATCAGTCATGCAAGGGGACAAAGGCGGCTCTATTCCCCCGGGGCATCGGTCCGGGGCGGCAGGCCCAGCGCCTCGGGATTGAGTACCACAAAGCGGATCTCGCCCGGGAAGAGGTAGCCGTACTTGGTGCGCGCCTCATTGGCGATGAACTGGTCAGTGGAGGCCAGGCGCACCTGCTCGGACAGGCGCAGCACTTCGCGCTCCTTTTCAAAGACCAGGTCCTCCGCCTGGCTGAGCACGATGCGCAGGCGCCGGTTCTCGCCCTCCACGCGCTGGGCCACCAGCCAGCCCATGAGGATCAGCGTGCAGCAGATGATCACCAGATAATACCAGGGCATGGTTTTCCGGCCCAGCCGCCAAAGGCTGCGCCTGCCCTTTTTGCTTGTGCGCCGCTGGGGCGCGTCCCGGTACTGCACGGCTCAGCGCACTTGCAGCTCGACCAGGCGCGGCTGCTGGGAAAGGTCCTCCCGGGTGACGCGCAGCAGCGGCTGCGCGCTGGCCCTGGCGGGCGCCATGGCTTCCAGGAAGGGCGCCAGCGTGCTCAGCTCCTTGAGGCCGCCGTGCTCCGTGCGGTAGTGCATGGGGATGACGATGCGCGGCTGCAGCGCGTCCACCGTCTGCCGGGCCGCGTGGGCGTCCAGGGTATAGGTGCCGCCCACCGGAACGAGCAGGATATCGGGCATGAAGAGCTTGTGGCGCAGGGCCTCGTCCGGCACCATGCCCAGGTCACCCAGGTGGGTGATCTTCAGGCCCTCGGCCTGCAGGGTCATGCACAGGATGCTGCCGCGCAGGCTGCCGCCCTGCTCGTCATGGGAGGCGCTGACGCCTGTCAGGCGGATGCCGGGCATCGGGTCGTGGCTGCCCTCGGCGTCCGCCACCAGGGGCTTGCCGTCCACCTTGTCCAGGTAGTTGTGGTCGGAATGCTGGTGGGAGATGCTGACCACGTCCGCCCTGACCCGGCGGACCGGGAAGTTCACATAGGCGGGAAAGGGGTCAAACAGGACGCGGCGGCCATCGGCCAGCTCCACCAGGAATTCCGCGTGGCCATGATAATAGATCAGCATGGGGGGCCTCCTTTGGGTCAGTCCGCTGCCGGGCGGGCGCCTGCGGCGCGGATCACGGGGCGGTCAAGCAGGATCGTGTAAAAAGCCGGCACCGCTTCCCTTCGGCGCAGGCTGAGGGCCAGCGCCGCGCCGGCGCGTGCGCGCAGGGCGGATTGCGCGCCTGCGTCCCAGATGAGCAGGGCTGACCGGGCCTGCCGGATCATGCCGGGACAAAAGGCGCCGGGGTGCCGGCGCAGGATGCGCGCCAGGCCGCATTCCTCCGGGCCGGGCGGGCTTTGGGCCAGCTCCTCAAAAAAGACACGGTAGGTGTCAAAAGACCAGTCCAGGCGGGCCAGGCCGCCGGACAGCGCCACCGTCCAGCCCTGCGAGGCAAGCGTATCTTCCAGGGCCTGCGCGGCTGATTGGCTGACATGGCGCGGGTAGTCGCTGACAAACAGGGCGCGGGCCGCGCGGTCCCGCCGCACAAAGCCTGCCCGGCCGATCAGGGCCTTGAGCCTGAGCGCGGCGCTGTCAAGCCCTGCCGGTTTTTTTATTGGTTTCAAAGGCGATGTCCAGCTTGTGCACCGAGGCGTAGCGGCCCTGGATGTCCAGCTGGTAGCGCAGGCTGACCGCGCCGTCGCCCTCGGGGTTGACGGAATAATCCACCTGGGTGGGATAGATGCCCATGCTTAGATCCCCGTAGGGGGTGTGGTAGCTACCCTCAAAGCGGTGTCCCTGGCGGAAGACCAGGTCGCTGGCAAAGGCGCCCTTGCGTGCCACGGTGACCATGCCGTCGCCCATGGTCATGGTGATGTCGTGCTTTTCATTGGAATCGGCGCCCTGCTCGGTATAGCGCAGCTTCCATCCCCTGGAATCGCTGCAAATCGTGCCAAAGGTGGTCATGTGCATGGCCTCTTCATCCTGGTTGCGGTTGTAGGCCGTGCCGATGACTGTCAGCCGGACCGGTGTTTTCTTCATGTGCTGCACCTCCTGACGGGTTTGGACAAATCCCCACATTAATTATATCATACCCGGGGCATGAAAAAAAGACAGCCGCCTGCCCGCGGAGTGGTATACTGAAGACAGCATGATGCCCGTGAATCCGTCCGGACAGGAGGAGCTTATGGAAAAACGCCGCGCTTTTGCCCTGCGCAGCATCGCGCTGAAGCTGGCGCTGCTGTGCGGCCTGGCCCTGCCCTGGCTGGGCTTTTTGGGGCTGGAGGCAAGGCGGTGCCAGCCGCCCGTGGCGCAAACCGCCCCGGTGACAGCGCAGGAGGGATCCCTGCGCGCGGCCTTTGCCCGGGCGGCCTTCCGCGCGGAGTATGACAGCGCGGACACCGATGTCCTCAGGCGGTGGGCCGGCCCCATCCGGGTGTATGCCGAAGGCAGCATGACGCCCGCGGACGCTCAGGCGCTGGATGATTTTATTATTGAGCTCAGCCGGCGGGTGCGCGGCCTGCCGCCGGTGTGGCGCGTGTCCGGCGAGAAAGCGGCCAGCCTGGTCATCCGCTATGCCCCGCTGGAGGACCTGCCTGCTCTGGATGACAGCTATGTCCCCGGCAACTGGGGCTTTTTCACCTTCTGGTATGACGATGCCTGGCGGATTGATCAGGCGCAGGTGCTGATCGCCAGCGATGTGACCAATCAGCAGGAGCGCGACCACCTGCTCCTGGAGGAATTGACCGGCGCGCTGGGCCTGGCCAACGACCTGGATGACCCGCCGGACAGCATCCTGTACCAGGGCTGGACCCTCACCCGGCAGCTGAGCGAACTGGACTGGCAGCTGCTGAACCTGCTGTATGACGCGCGCCTGCGGCCGGGCATGAGCCTGCGCCAGGCCAGGCGGGCGCTGGGATGGCAATAGCGAAAGAATGCAGATATCATCTGTGCCGGAGAAAGCGGCAAACCTCGCCGTCCGCCGGGCTCAGCCAACGGCTGTATCGCCTGTGAGGGCGGTTGTGCGCATACCGTACGGTGGTATTTGCTCATCGTTTGCCTCTGCCCCTTCTTCAGATCTTGTCCGTCTGATTTTATCTCATTGCACACCGATCTCAAACCATGGCCAACCGACCTCAAATCATGGCTGGCCCGG
>JAKPNM010000138.1 GCA_029548395.1 Bacillota bacterium | reverse complement strand
ATCAGCAACTTCGGAGGATTCGTCCATGAGCGGTTTGTCCGGTCCGGCGCGCGTGGCGCTGCTTGGCCTCAACTCCCAGTACGTGCATTCCTCCCTGGCGCCCTGGTGCCTGAAGGCGGGGCTGAAGGAATACGCCAGGGCGCCCTATGAAGCCCGGGTCATTGAGGGCACGGTCAATGAGCCTTTGGAGGCGGTGGCCGGGCGCGTCATCGACGCGGCGCCTGACATCCTGAGCGTCTCCTGCTATATCTGGAACATCGTGTTCGTGCAGCGCCTGCTGCCCCTGCTGCGCGCGGCCCTGCCCCATTGCGTTTTTGTGCTGGGCGGGCCGGAGGTTTCCTTTTGCGCCGGGGAGGTGCTGGCGCGCATCCCCGAGGCGGATTATGTGCTGTGCGGGGAGGGTGAATTCCCCTTCGCGCGGCTGGTGGATGTGCTCAGCGGCCTCGGGCTGGTGATCGCGGTGCCCGGGCTGTGCTTCCGGGTGCCCGGCGGCTGTGAGCTTCACGAGCCTTTCCAGCATCCGGAGATGCAGCCCAGCCCCTATGACGGGGAGTATCTGCGAAGCCTTAACGGCCGCATCGCCTATCTGGAGACCAGCCGCGGCTGCCCCTATGCCTGCGCTTTTTGCCTGTCCGGCCGCGACGAGGACGGGCTGCGGCGGGCGCCGCTTGAGCGCGTCTTTGAGGAGATCCTGCTGCTGGCCAACTCCGGCAGCCGCACCATCAAGCTGGTGGACCGCACCTTCAACGCGGACCGCAGGCGGGCGCTGAAGATCCTGCGTTTCATCGCCGGCGAATACGGCGCGCGCATCCCAAAGGGCGTTTCCTTTCATTTTGAGGTAGCCGGCGACCTGCTGGACGGTCCCCTGCTGGAATTGGTGGCCGGGGCGCCGGCAGGGCTGTTCCGGTTTGAGATCGGCCTGCAGTCCATGGACGAGCATAGCCTGCGTCTGGTGCGCCGTAAGACCGACATGGCCCACCTGACCCGCCAGGTCAGCAAGCTGATCGACAGCGGGCGGGCGCATGTGCACCTGGACCTGATCGCGGGGCTGCCCGGGGAGGGCCTGGCGGAGTTTGCGCGCGGCTTTGACGCGGCCTATGCCCTGCGCCCGCACGCGCTGCAGCTGGGCTTCCTGAAGCTGCTCCACGGCAGCGCGATGCGCGAAGAGCCGGACACCTATCCCTGCCGATTTGATGAGAACCCGCCCTATGAGGTGCGTGAGACCCCCTGGCTGAGCGCCGAGGACCTGCGAACGCTCAAACTGGCTGAACGTGCCCTGGACAAGCTGCACAACTCCGGGCGCTTTGCGGGCACCCTGCGCTGGCTGACCACAGCGGGCGGCTGTACGCCCTTCGCGCTGTTCCTGGCCCTGGGCGAGGTCATCGCGCGCGCGGAGGCGGACGCGGGCAGCCTGCCCCTGGACGCGCTGACCGACCTGGTGGCGGAACATCTGTTCGCGCGCCATCCTGACAAAGCCGCCCTGCTAAGGGACCTGCTGCTGCGGGACCGCCTGGCCTCCGTCAAAACCACCCTGCTGCCCGCCAGCCTCAAGCGCAGGGACGCGCGCTATCACGAACTCAAGCGCGCGCTGGACAGGCATTTCCCCAGAGAAGAAAATATCCCCCGCGCGATCGGCCTGCTGTACGCGGGGGAGGAGGACCGGGTGGTGTTTTGCGACTACCTGCAAGCTGACCCGGTCACCGGGCTGTATGACCTGCAGATGATACCGGCGGCGCAGCTGTTGGCGTCCCCGGAATAAAAGCCAGGCTCCTTGATGAAGCCCGGTTCATATATCAGCTTTCTATAATTTCTCTAAAATCTCTCCGAGCGGCCGGACGATCCGGTTGCGGTAGATGTAAACCTGATGCCGCAGGCCCTTGTCTTCCTGAATGGGCGCGCGGTCTTCCAGCGCCCAGCCCGGGCGTTCATCCAGCCGGGGAAACCAAGTATCCGCCGCCGGCGCGCTGGCCTCCACCCGCGTCACATAGGCGGTGTGGCAGCAGTCGATCAGCGCGTGGTACAATTGCCCCCCGCCGATGAGCATGACCTGCTCCGGCGGCAGGCTGTCAATGAGGTCCGAAAGCTCGTTCAGGCTGTGGGCCGCCTGCGCCCCCTGGCGGCAAAAGCCCCGGTCGCGCGTGAGCACGATGGATGAGCGCCCGGGCAGCGGGCGCCCCCCCGGCAGCGAGTCCAGGGTGGCGCGGCCCATGACCAGGGTCTTGCCCAGGGTCATGCGCTTGAAGTACTGCAGGTCCTTGGGCAGGTGGAAGAGCATCCCGCCCGCCTGGCCGATGGCCCAGTTGCTGTCCACAGCGACGATCGCGTCCATGCCCCGCTCCTAAATCGCCATCTCAAACTTGCCGGGCAGCTTGTGGCTCTGGTAGTTTTCAAGGTAGATATCGTCTACGGTGAAGCGGTAAAAATCATCGATGTCCGGATTGATGTGAAGGGCGGGCGCCTCAAAGGGCGCGTTTTCCAGGATGGCCTTGACCATGGGCACATGCCGGTCATAGATGTGGGCATCGGCAATCACATGGACCAATTCGCCCGCTTCCAGGCCGCTGACCTGCGCGAACAGGTGGGTCAGCACGGAATATTGCACCACGTTCCAGTTGTTGGCGGCCAGCATGTCCTGGGAGCGCTGGTTGAGGATGGCGTTGAGCTTTTTGCCGGTGACATTGAAGGTCATCGAGTAGGCGCAGGGATACAGCGCCATCTCATGCAGGTCCTGGTGCACATAGATGTTGGTGATGATGCGCCGGGAAGCGGGATTGTGCTTCAGGTCGTAGAGCACGCGGTCCACCTGGTCAAACTGGCCCTCGCGGTAGGTGTGCTTGACGCCCAGCTGGTAGCCGTAGGCCTTGCCGATGGAGCCGTTCTCATCCGCCCACAGGTCCCAGACATGGCTGTTCAGATCCTTGATGTTGCTCGACTTTTTCTGCCAGATCCAGAACAGCTCGTCCACCGCGTTTTTCAGCGGCGTGCGGCGGATGGTCAGGATGGGGAACTCCCGGGACAGGTCGTAGCGGTTGACCAGCCCGAAGACCTTGACGGTGTGCGCTGGCGTGCCGTCCTCCCAGCGCGGCCGCACCGGCTGGCTCCTGTCCCAGACGCCCTGGCTCAAAATCTGCCTGCAGTTATTGATAAATACGGTATCCGCGTAGCTCATGCTTTCCTCCGCGCAGGTGTTCTTCTTGTTATTCTACCCCAAGGCCGTCGCTTTATCCAAGCCCGGCCCACAGACAGAGCGGCTGATATAGATATGGCGCTTTTTTGCGTCCAAAGCGGCAACACCGGTTTTGACGGGGAGGATCAGCCTGTTTCCGCCTGCTCCACCAGGGCATGGGCCAGCCGCTCAAGGGTCTCCTCCGGGACGGCGTCCAGCGCGCCTTGGCTGACAAAGCCGGCGCCGCTGTCCGCGTCCTGCTCATGGAGCGCGTCCCGGAGGGCCAGCAGGGGCCGGGCGCTTTCCCCCAGGGAGGCCTTTACCGCCTCCTGTTTTTCCTTTTCCAGCATCGCCAGAGCCTGCAGCAGCAGGGTGACGCGGCGCTGTTTGTTTTTGGCTTCCCGGGCGCAGCCCAGCAGGTAAAAAATCCGAAGCATGCTCTCTTTCTCCTTTGGATCACCCCGGCGCGTCTGGTGGCGCCAGGCCAGAAGAAATACCAGGCACAGGGACAGGGCTAAAA
>JAKPNM010000063.1 GCA_029548395.1 Bacillota bacterium | reverse complement strand
GAGATATACGGCATCATCAACCAGCTGGTAGGCGAAGGCAAGGCGGTGCTGATGATCTCCTCGGAGCTGCCAGAGCTTTTGGGCATGTGCGACCGCATCTATGTGATGGCGGACGGCCGCATCGTGGGCGAGCTGCCGCGGGCGGAGGCTTCCCAGGAGATCATCATGGACATGATAATGCAGGCGTCAAAGGGGGCGCAGACCACATGAGCAATCTGAAAACCTCTTTTTCAAAAAACCTCAAGCAATTTGTGATGCTGATCACGCTGATGGTGATCATCATCTTCTTCCAGGTGCTGACAAGGGGCACGCTGCTCAAGCCCATGAACGTGTTCAACCTGATCAACCAGAACGCCTATGTGGTGGTGCTGGCGGTGGGCATGCTGATGTGTATCCTGACCGGCGGCAACGTCGACCTGTCGGTGGGCTCGGTGGTGGCCTTTGTGGGCGCCTGCGCGGGCACCATGATGATCACCTGGAAGTGGGATCCCTACCTGTCCACCTTCCTGTGCCTGCTGGCCGGCATCGTGATCGGCGCCTGGCATGGTTTTTGGATTTCCTATGTGAACATCCCGGCGTTTATCGTGACGCTTTCAGGGCAGCTCATTTTCAGGGGCCTCACCCTGATCGTGCTCAAGGGGCTGACGCTTTCGCCCTTCCCCAAGGCCTTCATGAACCTGTCCACCGGGGCCATCGGAAACTTCATGCTGGAAATAAATCCAGCAGCATTATTGATTTTTACTGTTATTATCAGTTTGGCTGTATTCTTTTTACAATTGAAGTCATTTTACCATGAAGAAGACGACGAAAAGTTCATGAAGTCGCTTCTTGCAGCACTGCTTATCAGTTTTGCGGTTTCGCTGGCTGTGTTTGCTACAATTCACTATGATGTTGTGACTCACATCACCAGGTTTTTACTGGGAACTGAACTTAGAAATGTGTCAAGCTTGGTGATTGGCTTATTGCTTGCAGCCGGCGTCATCTTCATCGAAATCAAGCGGCGTGCAGACCGCAAACGCAAGGGTTACAGCTACGACAGCTTGGAAGCTACCCTTATCCGGGCGCTGGTCATCGCCGCCGGGATCATTTACTTCTTCTACCTGCTGGCCAACTATACGGGCGCTCCCGTGGTGCTGATCACCGTGGGCATCGTGCTGCTGGTCTATTCCTACATCACCAGCAAAACCGTCATGGGGCGCCATTTGTACGCCGTGGGCGGCAACGAGAAGGCGGCCAGGCTCTCGGGCGTGAAAACCGAAAAAATCAAGTTCCTGGCCTATGTGAACATGAGCTTCCTGGCCGCGGTGGCCGGCCTGATCTTCTCCGCCCGGCTCCAGTCCGCTTCGCCGCAGGCGGGCAATGGCTTTGAGCTGGACGCCATCGGCGCCTGCTACATCGGCGGCGCTTCGGCCTATGGCGGCATCGGCACGGTGGGCGGCACCCTGATCGGCGCCCTGATCATGGGCGTGCTCAACAACGGCATGTCCATCATGGGCATTTCCATCGACATGCAGCAGGTGGTCAAGGGTCTGGTGCTGCTGGCCGCGGTGGCCTTTGATGTCATCAGCAAGCAGAAGATTTCCTTCCCCTTCCTGACGCGGATCTTCCACCGCCGCGCGTCCGCCGGTTAGGCGCGCTGGTTTGATCCCCTGTAAAGGCCGTCCCTGAGCGGACGGCTTTTGCATAGGGCCTCCGGGTGGCAAAACCGGCGCCAAGGGGGTATACTTCCCTGTGGTGAAAGACCAAAAAACGGAAGGGAGCGCGATGATGAAATTTCAGGACATGCCCTATACCCGCCCGGATTTTGAACAGGAAATCCTGCATTTGAACCGCCTGGTGGACGAGCTGGCCGCCGCCGGGGACGAGGCCGCCTTCTTTGAGGCGCTGATGGCCATTGAAAAGAAGAGCCGTACCCTCATGACGCTGGGCACGCTGTGCCAGATCCGCCATTCCATTGATACCAGGGACAAATTCTATGCCGCGGAGCAGGATGTCTGGGACGAGATGGGCCCGCGCTTCCAGCAGATCGGGCAGCGCCAGGTGCTGGCCATCCTGGCCTCCCCTTTCAAGGACAGCCTGATCCAGCGCTACGGCGCGCACCTGATCGAGAAGGCGGAGCTGTCGCTGAAGACCTTCAAGCCCGAGATCCTGGAGGACCTGGTGGAGGAAAACAAGCTGATCTCCCAGTATGAGAAGCTGCTGGCCTCCGCGGAGATCGAGTTTGACGGCAAGACGCTGAACCTGTCGGGCCTGGGCCCCTATATGGAATCCACCGACCGCGACATGCGCAGGCAGGCCGCTCAGGCGTACTGGGGCTGGCTGGCGGCGCGCCAGGCCGAGCTGGACGGCCTGTATGACAAGCTGGTCGCGCTGCGACACGGCATTGGCAGGAAGCTGGGCCATGAGACCTTCATCCCGGTCGCCTACGCGCGCATGGGCCGCACCGACTGGACGCCCGAGGACGCGCGCGTCTACCGCAGGCAGATCGCGGACAGCGTGGTGCCTCTGGCGCAGAAGCTTTACCGCGAGCAGGCGCAGCGCATCGGCATTGACCAGATGAAGGTCTATGACGTGAGCCTGGAGTTCCTCACCGGCAACCCCAAGCCCCAGGGCGGGGAGGACTACCTGGTGGAGCAGGCCGGCGCCATGTACCGCGAGCTGTCCCCCGAGACCGATGAGTTTTTCCGGGTGATGGTGGGGCAGGGGCTGATGGACCTGACCACCCGGCCGGGCAAGGCGGGCGGCGGCTACATGACCTTCCTGCCCGATTACAAGGTGCCCTTTATCTTCAGCAACTTCAACGGCACCTCGGGCGATGTGGACGTCCTGACCCACGAGGCGGGCCACGCCTTCCAGGGCTACCTGCAGCGGGACGTCGAACTGATGCAGATCGCCGAATATACTTCCGAGGTGGCGGAGATCCATTCCATGAGCATGGAGTTTTTCACCCATCCGTGGATGGAGGGCTTCTTCGGCCCGGACACCGAGAAGTACTACTACGCGCACGTGGCCAGCGCCATCAAGTTCCTGCCCTACGGCGCGAGCGTGGACGAGTTCCAGGAGTGGGTGTATGAGCACCCGGAGGCCACGCCGCAGCAGCGCCGGGCGCGGTACCGGGAGATCGAAAGGAAATACCAGCCGCACCTGGACTATGAAGGCTTTGAGTACCTGGAAAACGGCGGCCGCTGGCAGCGGCAGTCGCATATCTATGTGGGGCCCTTCTACTACCTGGATTATACCCTGGCCCAGGTGGTGGCCCTGCAGTACTTCACCTGGATGATGGAGGACAGGCAGGCCGCCTGGCAGTCCTACCTGACCCTGTGCCGGGAATCGGGCAGGACGCCCTTTAAGCAGCTGGTGCCCAAGTCCGGCATGAAGAGCCCCTTTGAGGAGGGCGCCATCGCCGGCATCATCCCGGCGCTGGAAAGCTATCTGGACGGGCTGGACAAGAGCAGGATCAAATAAACGGAAACGGAAGCCAATACACACCCGGGGAGGCTGCCGGCCTCCCCGGGGTGTTCATGAAGCGCTTTTCCCCAGTATTAGTGAAAGGCGATCAGGCCGCTGACCGGGCGCGTGGACTGTTTGAGCTCCGGCCGGTTGATCAGCTGGCCGTTGAAGATGATGGCGGCGGTGCCGCCGCCGTCCAGGTTCAGGGCCTCCACGGCGCCCATGGCCAGCATTTTCTCGGCCATCCAGCCCAGGGTCGCGCCCTTGCTGCCGGTCTTACGCCCGGTGACCATCAGCGCGCAGTATTCCCCCGGGCTGATCATGCCCAGGGCGCAGCGCGGCTCGCGGTAGCTTTGGTAATCCTGCGAATAAAAGTAACGCGGCACCTCGCCCTCCTGCACCAGGGTGGGCCCGAAGGCCCAGGTGTCGGTGACGCCCATGTCCAGGTATTCCTGAGCGGTGTGGGCGTCGGAGGCGAAGGTGCGCATGCTGCCGTCCTCAAAGAGCGCCAGCACGTCCAGGGTGGGGAAACGGTTGTGCGTATGGGCCACGGTCTTTTCACCGCGGATGACGCCGTCCCGGATGATGATCCCGGTGCGCTCATTGTTGGTTGCCCGGTAGTAATAGAAATCATCGGTGATGGCGAAGAGGACGTTCTCGCGCTGGGCGATCTTCAGCGGCGGCTCCACGCTCTTGCCGTCGCGCTGGGAGGCCAGGCTGATGGGGCCCGCGCCTTCGCGGGCCTGGATATAGGCTTCAAACCACTCCAGCTGGCCCTCCGCCTGGACATAGCGGATGATGTGCACGCACAGGCGGTCGGACAGGTAGCACCAGACGCCGTCCTCGCGGTTTTCATACAGGAAGTGTTCGCTGCCGGGCGGCAGGAAGCCCCCGTCATCCGTCAGCGGCATCAGCTCCACGGGCAGCGGCGGCGCGGCGTCCGGGTCGATGTTGTACAGGGGGCGGTCCTCGGGCAGGGGCGCCTTGACCGCGCCGGGCGCGAACAGACGCTCCTGGGTGGCCGCGTCGGCAAGCCCGCTGGTTTCCAGCCCGTTGGCCGCCTGGAAGGAGACGACGGCCGCGGCGGTGTGCTTGGTATAGCGGTCGCCGGCCTTCTTGACGCTGCCCAGGTAGCCCAGGTCAAACAGGCGCATGTGCAGGTCTGCAACCGCTTTGCCCTTGCTGCCTTCCCTGAGGGTCTGCGCCTCAGCCAGGCTGCCCGGCAGGATGAGCGTCAGGCACAGAAGAACCAGCCAGAGCACGCGCGCGGGGGACGCTTTCATTCGTTCATTTTCCTTTCATCGCGGTATCCACGGCATCACAGTAAACGAAGCGGGGGCGGCTTGTCCTGCGCGCGGCGGAGCCGCGATGATTTATTTTGTACCGAACAAAGGCAATTTGCAAGAGTTTTGCGAAGTTGGGCGAGCAATCTGCCTGCGGATATGTTATAATCACCACTACGAATAACAGCCGGGCCCGGTCTTTTAAGCGCGGGCTTGCGGCACAAGGAGAAAAGAGATGAACATCCAGCAAAAAACCATCAACATTCTTCGGGTTTTGTCCGCTGAAATGGTTCAGAAAGCCAACAGCGGCCACCCGGGCGCGCCCATGGGCATGGCGGCCATGGCTTATGCGGTGTGGTTCAAGGCCATGCGGCACGACCCTGGCGCGCCGCAGTGGACCAACCGGGACCGCTTCGTGCTCTCCAACGGCCACGCCAGCGCGCTGCTGTACTCCCTGCTGCACCTGGGCGGCTATGATCTGCCGATGGAGGAGATCAAGCGCTTCCGCCAGTGGCAGTCCAGGACGCCCGGCCACCCGGAGCACGGGATGACCGCGGGCGTGGACACCACCACCGGCCCCCTGGGCCAGGGCATCGCCAACGCCGTGGGCTTTGCCATCGCCGAGACCATGCTGGCCGCCAAGTTCAACCGCCCCGGCTTCCCGCTGGTGGATCACCACACCTATGTGTTCGCGGGCGACGGCTGCATGATGGAGGGCATCGCCTCCGAGGCCGCCTCCCTGGCCGGCACGCTCAAGCTCAACAAGCTGGTGGTGCTGTATGATGACAATGAGATCAGCATCGAGGGCGATACCGACCTGGCTTTCCGCGAGGACGTGGGCGCGCGCTTTGAGGCCTATGGCTGGCGCGTGCTGCGGGTCAAGGACGGCCTGGACGCCGACGAGGTGTTCGCGGCGGTTGAAAAGGCGCGCTCATCCGACAGGCCGGTCCTGATCGTCTGCCCGACCATCATCGGCTACGGCAGCGAGGCCAAGCAGGGCAAGGCCAGCGCGCACGGCGAGCCCCTGGGCGCGGACGAGCTGGCGAAGACCAAGCAGGCGCTGGGCATCGCCGGGGAAGCCTTCCAGGTGGACAGCGAGGTCTACGCGCATGTCGCGGGGATGATGGACCAGGGCAGGCAGGCCCGCGCGCAGTGGGAGAAGCTGTTTGAGGAATACGCCAGGGCCTATCCGGAACTGGCCGGTGAGTGGCAGCAATGGCATGCCCCGCTCACGCGGGAAGCCCTTGTGGCGCAGGCCGGGCTGTCCGGACAAAAGGAAAAGGCTGAGGCCACCCGCGGCAGCTCCGGCGAGGCGCTGGGGCTGCTGGCCAAGGCGGTGCCCAACCTGGTGGGCGGTTCAGCCGACCTGGCGCCCTCCAACAAGTCCTATATCGCCGGCGCCGGCGACTACAGCGCGGAAAACCGCCTGGGACGCAACCTGCACTTCGGCGTGCGCGAGCACGCCATGGCCGCCATTTGCAACGGCATCGCGCTGCACGGCGGGCTGCGGGTCTACTGCGCCACCTTCTTTGTCTTCTCTGACTACATGAAAGCGTCCATGCGCCTGGCAGCCCTGATGGAGCTGCCGGTCATCTACATCCTGACGCATGACTCCATCGGCGTGGGCGAGGACGGCGCCACCCACCAGCCCATCGAGCACCTGGCCGCGCTGCGCGCCACGCCGGGGCTGCGCGTGGTGCGCCCCTGCGACGTCAACGAGACCCGGGAAGCCTGGGTGAGCGCGCTGCTGGCCCAGGGCCCCACCGCGCTCATATTGACCCGGCAGAACCTGCGGCAGTTCGAGCGCACGGCCGGCCGGTCCGCGAAGGGCGGCTATGTGCTGTTCCCGGCGGAGAAGGCCGTGCCCGACGTGATCCTGATGGGCTCGGGCAGCGAGGTGGCCCTGCTGGTGGACGCGCAGGCCGCCCTCAAGGACAAGGGCATCGCGGCCAGCGTGGTTTCCATGCCGTGCATGGAGGATTTCCTGGCGCAGGATAAGCAATACCGCGACAGCGTGCTGCCGCCCGCTGTGCGCGCCCGCCTGGCGGTTGAGGCCGGCGCCACCATGCCCTGGTACCGTTTCACCGGGCTGGACGGCAGGGCGCTGGGCCTGGACCACTTCGGCGCCTCCGCCCCGGCCAATCAGCTGTTTGAGGCCTACGGCTTTACGGTCGACAATGTGGTAAAGCTGGCGCAGGGACTGGTCAAGTAACAGGCGCGACGATGCAATAGAGATTGGAATCAGCGTGAAAACGCGTTTTCATCTTCTATTTATCTATTCGGGGCTGTGGCGGCAAGGCTGCTGCAGCCCTTTTCCTCTTCCTTCAGGCGAACAACATCCCCACGCCCAGCAGCGTCAGCAGCGCGCCCATCACTTCCCTCGGGCGCACCCTTTCCTTGAGGACGAAGTGCTCGATCGGCAGGATCATCACGGGCATCAGGCTCATCAGGATGGAGGCGACGGCCACCTGGGTCAGCTTGATGGCCAGCATGGACAGCACCATGCCCACCAGGGTGCCCAGCAGCACGCTGATCGCCAGGATGCCGCGGCCGCGCCCCTCCTTCAGGGGGGCGGGCAGGGTCTTCCACTGCCCGGTCAGGCTGAGCAGCACTGCAGAGCCTAAGACCCCGCCGATCAAACGGATCTGTGACGCGGGGATGGCCTCCAGGCTGGCCATGGCGGCCTTGGAGAGCAGGGCGCCCGCCGCCTGGCCCAGGGTAGCCAGGATGGCGAACAGCAGGCCCTGCCAGGTGATGGTCGGGCCCGTCTGCCCCGGGCTGCCCTGCCCGCTCATGTCCGCGCGGATGACCCACATGATGCCGGCCACCGCAAGCAGGATGCCCAGCAGGTGCAGGGGCATGAGCGCTTCGCCAAGAAAGATCCAGCCGAACAGGCCGGTCAGGACGGGGTTGGCGGAAAAAATCAGCAGGGTGCGCTTGGCGCCCAGCGCCTGAAAGGACGCGTACAGGAAGCCGTCCCCCAGGGAGAAGCCCAGAAAGCCGGACAGCAGCAGCATGCCCCACTGCGTAGCGCCGGCCCGGGGAAAAAACTGGCCCATCATAAGCCAGGCCAGCAGGCTGACGGTCAGAAGGCCGCCCAGCTTGGTCAGTGCGTTGAGGCTCCAGGGCGAGTAGGCCTTGCCGCGGCGCTCCACGAACAGGCTGCTGACGGTCCAGGACAGGGCCGCCAGGATGGCGGCCAGTTCACCCTGATAAGGCATGGAAGGCTCCTTTGGGAAGGTTGATGGTTTGAGAAAGGAGAATCAAGGATTGTTCATAAAAAAAGGACGGGCAGGGATCCGGCAGGCAGAGCGTTCGGGGATCCGGGGACGCGCTGCTCAGGGCATCCTGTCTTTCCCCGCCGGCCCTGCCGCCCTACTTGCGCGTCCTGGCCCGGCGCCTGCGCACGGGCTGGGGCTGTTTCTTCTCGATGGGCTGCTCGCCGCGCAGGCTGAAGAGCTGGTCGCGCAGCTTGGCGGCCTGCTCAAAGTCCAGGTTCTGGGCGGCGGCCAGCATTCTGTCCTCCAGGGACAGGGCCAGCTCGGCGCGCTCCTCCGGGGACAGCCCGCGGTCCCTGGCGTCGTCGTCGGTCTGCTCGGCGATGGCGATCAATTCGCGCACGGCGGAGCTGATGGTCTCGGGCGTGATGCCGTTTTTCCGGTTATAGGCCTCCTGGATGGCGCGGCGGCGGTTGGTCTCGCCGATGGCGCGCATCATGGAATCGGTGGGGCTGTCGGCATACATGATGACGCGGCCCTCGGTGTTGCGCGCGGCGCGGCCCACGGTCTGCACCAGGCTGGTCTCCGACCGCAGAAAACCCTCCTTATCCGCGTCCAAAATGGCCACAAGCGCCACTTCCGGCAGATCAAGACCCTCTCTGAGCAGGTTGATCCCCACAAGCGTGTCATAGGCGCCCAGGCGCAGGTCGCGCAGCAGCTCCATGCGTTCCATGGTTTTGATGTCGGAGTGCAGGTAGCGCACGCGCATGCCCAGTTCGCGCAGGTAGTCGGTCAGCCGCTCGGCCATGGCCTTGGTCAGCGTGGTGACCAGCACGCGGAAGCCGCGCTCCACGACTGAATTGATCTCGCCCACCAGGTCGTCCACCTGGCCGGTGGCCGGGCGCATGATGATTTTGGGGTCCAGCAGGCCGGTCGGGCGGATGATCTGCTCCACGGTCTGCAGGCTGTGGGCGGCCTCATATTCTCCCGGCGTGGCGGACACGTAGACCGCCTGGGGGATGCGCTGCTCAAACTCCTCAAAGGTGAGCGGCCGGTTGTCAAAGGCCGAGGGCAGGCGGAAGCCGTAGTCCACCAGCTGGGTCTTGCGCGCGCGGTCGCCATTGAACATACCACGGATTTGCGGCACGGTCACGTGGCTTTCATCGATGAAACAAATAAAATCCCGCGGGAAATAATCCAGCAGGGAGAAGGGCGGCTCGCCGGGCTTGCGGCCGTCAAAATAGCGGCTGTAGTTCTCAATGCCCGAGACAAAGCCGATCTCCCGGAGCATCTCAAGGTCGTAATTGGTGCGCTGGGCGATGCGCTGGGCTTCCAATAGCCGCCCTTCCTTCTCAAAATAGGCGACGCGCTCGGCCAGGTCGGCCTCGATCTGGCGCAGGCCGCGCGCCAGTGCCTCGGCGTTGGTGGCGTAGTGGGTGGCGGGGTAGAGCGCCGCGTGGTTGAGCTGGCGCAGCACCCGCCCGGTGGTGACCAGGGTTTCGGAGATCTTCTCGATCTGGTCGCCGAAGAAGCCGACGCGCAGGCCGTGTTCCTCCTCGTTGACCGGGATGATGTCCACCACGTCCCCGCGCACGCGGAACATGCCCCGCGAGAGCGCGATGTCGTTGCGCTCGTACTGGATGCCCACCAGGCCGCGGGCCAGCTGCTCGGGCGTCATGCGCATGCCCGGGCGCAGGGAGATCATCTGCGTGAGGTACTCGCTGGGGTCGCCCATGGAATAGATGCAGGAGACCGAGGCCACGATGATGACGTCACTGCGCTCCTTGAGCGCGGCCGTGGCCGAGTGGCGCAGCCGGTCGATCTCGTCGTTGATGGAGGAGTCCTTCTCAATATAGGTATCGCTGGAGACGATGTAGGCCTCCGGCTGGTAGTAGTCATAATAGCTGACAAAGTATTCCACCGCGCTGTCGGGGAAGAAGGCGCGGAACTCGGCGCACAGCTGCGCCGCCAGCGTCTTGTTGTGGGCGATGACCAGGGTGGGCTTTTGCACCTTCTCAATCACGGAGGCCATGGTGTAGGTCTTGCCCGAGCCGGTGACCCCCAGCAGCGTCTGCCCGGGCATGCCCTCCTTCAGGCCGCGCGCGAGCGCTTCGATGGCCTGGGGCTGGTCGCCCTGGGGCTGAAACGGCGCGCTGAGCACGAAACGGTTCACGCCCCCTCCTCGCCGAGGGGGGTCAGGCCCTCCTTCTCCAGGCGCAGCAGGGCCTCAAAGCTCTGCTGGCTGATGTCATGCTCCATGCGGCAGGCGTCGTCATAGGCGATTTCCTCATCCACGCCCAAGCGCATCAGCACCCGCGCGATGCCCTCGTGCCGCTCGGCCATGCGCCGGGCGATCTCCAGCCCGCTGTCGGTCAGGGAGATCAGATTGTCATCGTCCATGGTAATGTAGCCGGCTTCGCGCAGCAGGCGCATGGCATGGCTGACCGAGGGTTTGGTGACGCCCAGGGCCTGGGCGATGTCTACCGAGCGCGCGTAGCCTTTGCGCCGCTGGAGCAGCAGGATGCGCTCAAGGTAGTTTTCCTGGGACTCGTTGATGGTCAGGCGCTTCTTGCCGGGATCGGCTGCTTGCTTCATCGCGCTCACACCACCCAGTTGCCGCTTCTCAGCAGGGTCACGCGGGCGCCATCCGCCTTCACGCCCACCACCTCCAGCTGCGGCCCGCCCACCATGAAGTCCACATGGATGAGGGAGTCATTCATGCCGGCCGCGCGCTTCTCCTCCGCTGTCATCTCGTTGCCGCGCACATGGCTCTCGCTGTAGGCCTTGCCCAGGGCAAAATGGCAGGAGGCGTTCTCATCGAACAGGGTGTTCTTGAACAGCAGGCCGGTGCGGCTGATGGGCGAATCATCCCCGACCAGGGCCACCTCGCCCAGGCGGCGCGCGCCCTCATCGGTGTTGAGCAGATCTTCCAGGATCTCCCTGCTGGAAGAGGCGTCAAAATCCACCACGGCGCCGTCTTTAAACACAAAGCGCATGCCCTCGATCAGCCGGCCGCTGGTGGACAGCGGCATGGTGGCTTGCAGGAGGCCGTTGACCTTGTAGGCATGGGGCATGCTGAAGACCTCCTCCGTGGGGATGTTGGGCATGAAGACGTCCCCGCGCGGGATGCGGGAGGAGCCGCCCATCCACACATGACCCTCCGGCAGACAGACCTCCAGGTCGGTGCCCGGGCCCCGGTAGAGCAGCTTCTCAAAGGCCTGCTCGTTGAGGAAATTCACCCGGCGCTTGAGCTGCACCTCATGGGCCTGCCAGGCGGCGACAGGGTCCGGCATGGTCACGCGGGTGGCCTCGAAAATCTTCTGCCACAGCGCGGCTACGGCCTCATCCTCGCCCAGCGCCGGGAAAACCGCCTTCGCCCAGGCCGGGGAGGGCAGGCAGGCGATGCACCACTTGATGCGGTTCTCCATGGAATACCTGGCGACCTGCTCATTGGCCTTGCTGAGGACTCTATTCCAGTTGCTGATGCGCCTGGGGTCCGCGTCCCTGAGCAGCTCCGGGTTGGGGGCGTTGAGCGCCAGGAAATGGTAGTTGTCCAGGTAGGCCGCCTCCATGAACTCCGCGAAGAAGGCGGGACGGGTCCCAAAAGCCTCCTCGGGCGCCAGCAGGTAGCGGGCCAGCGTGATCTGGTCATCGGCAAAGGCAAGGTAGATGTCGTGCGCGCCCAGGGCATAGGCCTGGCGGGCGATCTCCCGCGCCAGGGGCAGGCCGTACTCATCCAGGCGGATGATCAGTTTGTCCCCGGGCAGGACATTAAGCCCTACCTTCAGGATCAGCTCCGCGTATTTTTTCAGGTGTTGCTGCAGGTCCATGCGTGCCTCCTTTGTTTGGCGGGGTTGTACATTGTCTGCAAACAGTATACATGAAAACCACAGCCTTGTGCAGGGGCGCGGCCCCGCCGGGCAGGCGGTCGGCAGCCGAGAGTAAAATTTCGAGAGTAAAATTTTCCAAACACAGCTTTTAACCCTTGACAGCAAGGAGTTAGACGCGGTAAACTATTGGCGAGCGCCGGGAAACCGGCTTGATTTCAGACCAGGAGTTAGCTAAGACTAACCGGAAGGAGCGCGTATGCCCATTGTTTTTCTCCAGCCAGGAGAGACCAGGTCGATCCGGCGCCTGTCCGGCCCGCCCGCGTTGCGCCAGCGGCTGCAGGACCTGGGTTTTGTCCCCGGCAAGGCCGTAACGCTGGTGGGCAGCATGGGCGGCAACATGATTGTGCAGGTGATGGACTGCCGCATTGCCCTGGACCGGGGGCTGGCGCGGCATATCCATATATGAGCGAATTTTTGATATCGGAAAGGAGCGAGGCGGATGATGAAATCATTGGACCAGGCGCCGGTCGGCAGCTACGCGAGCATTGTGAGGCTGCACGGGCGGGGCGCCACCAAGCGCCGGCTGATGGAAATGGGGCTGACCAGGGGCGAACAGGTCTATGTGCGCAAGGTAGCGCCCCTGGGCGACCCGGTGGAGATCACCGTTCGCGGCTATGAACTGAGCCTGCGCAAGGCCGATGCCGCGATGGTAGAAATCGCCGGTTCTTAATTTTGCCCAAGAGTTAGTCGTATCTAACCCGCAACGTTCAAAGGAGGCAAACATGTCTATGACCATCGCGCTGGCGGGCAATCCCAACAGCGGAAAAACCACCCTGTTCAACCAGCTGACCGGCGCCAACCAATATGTGGGCAACTGGCCCGGCGTCACCATTGAAAAGAAGGAAGGCCGCGCGCGCGGCTACAGCGGGGTGACGCTGCAGGATCTGCCGGGGGTGTATTCCCTGTCGCCCTACACGCCTGAGGAGATCATCACCCGCGACTACCTGCTCAGGGAGCGTCCGGACGCCATCATCAACCTGGTGGACGCGACCAACCTTGAGCGCAACCTCTACCTGACCTCCCAGCTGATCGAGCTGGGGATTCCGGTGGTCGTGGCGCTGAACATGATGGACCTGGTAAGAAAATCGGGCGATGTGATTGACAGCGCCGCGCTATCGCAGGCCCTGGGCTGCCCGGTGATGGAGATCTCGGCGCTGAGAAACCAGGGAATTGAATATCTGCTCAAACAGGCGGTGCAATCGGCGCAGGCGGCGCGGTCCGCGCCGCCAAACACGCTGTCCGGCCCGGCGCTTCAGGCTGTTATGGACATCGAGCGCATGCTGGAGGGCCTCGTGGAGCCTGCCATGCGCCGCTTCATGGCCATCAAGCTGTTTGAACGGGACAGGCGTGTGGCAGGGCTGCCGGCGCTGGATGAGGCGCAGCAGGCAGCCCTTGAGCAGCTGATTCATGGCTTCGAGGAACAGCTGGAGGATGACAGCGAATCCATCATCACCGCCGCGCGCTATGAATGGATCGGTGAGCTGTCCGCCAGGGCGGTCCGCCGCGCGCGCACCGGGCACAGGCACAGCCTGTCCGACCGGATTGACCGCGTGGTCACCAACCGCGTGCTGGCGCTGCCCATTTTTGGCCTGGTGATGTTCCTGCTGTACTATATTTCCGTGACCACTGTCGGGACGCTGCTGACCGATTTTACCAACGATACCCTGTTTTCCGAGTGGATCGCCTCCCCGCTGCGCGCGGCCATGGAGGGCGCGCAGGTCTCCCCGGTACTGGTCGGCCTGACGGTGGACGGCATCGTCTCCGGGGTGGGCGCGGTGCTGGGCTTTGTGCCGCAGATGCTGGTGCTGTTCATTTTGCTGGGCATCCTGGAGGAGGTGGGCTACCTGGCGCGCGTCGCCTTCATCATGGACCGCGTCTTCCGCCGCTTCGGCCTGTCGGGCAAAAGCTTTATTCCCATGCTGATCGGCTCGGGCTGCTCGGTGCCGGGCATCATGGCCAGCCGCACCATCGAGCAGGAGCGGGACCGGCGCATGACCATCATCACCACCTCCTTCATCCCCTGCAGCGCCAAGATGCCCATCATCGCGATGTTTGCCGGCGCCATCTACGGCAACTCCGGCTGGGTGGCCGCCCTAGCCTACCTGGCCGGCGTGGCGGCCGTGGTGGTCTCGGGCGTCATCCTCAAGAAGACCCGCCGCTTCATGGGCGATCCCGCCCCCTTTGTCATGGAGCTGCCCGCCTACCACCTGCCCCGGCCGGCCAATGTGCTGCGCGCGGCCTGGGAGCGCGGCTGGTCCTTTATCAAGCGCGCGGGCAGCGTGATCCTGCTGTCCAGCGTGGCGTTGTGGTTTTTGCAGGCCTTTGGCCTTGAGGACGGGCGCCTGGTGATGGTGGAGGACAACAACACCAGCATCCTGGCAGCCATTGGCCGCCTTGTGGCGCCGCTGTTCGCGCCGCTGGGCTTTGGCGGATGGAAGCATGCCGTGGCCACTTTTACCGGCCTGATCGCCAAGGAAAACGTGGTCAATACCTATGGCGTACTGTACGGCTTCGCGGAGGTGGCTGAGGACGGCCTGGAAATCTGGAGCCGCCTGGCGGCCGATTTCACCGGCTTGTCCGCCGCCTCCTTCATCCTGTTCAACCTGCTGTGCGTGCCCTGCTTTGCCGCGGTGGGCGCCATCAAACGGGAGATGAACTCCGCGCGCTGGACAGGCTTTGCGCTGACCTACCAGTCCGCGTTGGCGTACGCGGTTTCCCTGGTGATCTACCAGCTGGGCCTGCTGTTGACAGCCGGCACCTTTACCCCGTGGACCGTGCTCGCGCTTGTGCTGGCGGCCGGCCTGCTGTACCTGATGTTCCGGCCGGGGCGCCGTTTGAACGGCATCGCCGCGCCGGTCTAAAGGGCCGTGCGTTCTATATTGCCGCTTGAACTACAAGGAGGAACGCCATGAGCAAACTGCTGGCCAACCTGATCGCCGGCCTGGCCCTTGCCCTCATCCTTGCCCTGTCGGTCCGCGCGCAGGTCAAGGGCCGCAAACAGGGCGGCTGCGGCATGTCCTGCTCCGCCTGCGCGGGCTGTCCCTCCGGGCAAGAGGAGGATGGGAACGAAAAACCGGCCAGGTGACGCGGCTGCCCATGGATCCTCCTGCCGCGCATCCGGCGTCCGGGCCGCAAAACCGAGGTTTTGGAAATTATCCGACCGGTATTGACAAATTGAATCTCCGGTGCTATAGTAAAGGCGAGCCAGGAGACCTGGAGACAAATACGGCTCAAAAGGGAGGCGATTGACTGATTAACGTAGAGAAAGCACTGCCCTTCGTTGTCTGCTTCGCCCGTATAGATAACAACACCTTTTGCAGACCGAACTGAATCTGTCTCAAGCCTGTTCGACCGACCGGTACGTAGTTTGACTTACCATGGCGAAATGACAAGTTTGATTCCAGACAGTTAATTCCCCAGCGGGGGACAATGGTTGTTCCCGGGCGAAGCGGCGGACCATCTGATTTTAACCAGTGGACTCGAAGGCCCAGAACAACTGAATATGGACCGATTGGCCCGCTGTCAGAAGGCAGCGGGCTTTGGCTTGGTTCCGGCGCCGCCGTGCCGCACGGCATGCTATTCTTCCAGGGGGGCAAAGGGGATGCGGTTGTCCGTGGCGTAGCGGTGGGCTGTGCTGTTTGGGGAAGCGTGGATGGTGACGGGGGTGTGGAAAAACGCGTATGCCCCGATGCTATCGACGCTCCGGGGGATGGTAATGTCAGACAGGCTGGTGCAACGGAAAAACGCCTGAAATCCAATGCTGACGACGCTGTCCGGGATGGTGACGGAAGTCAGGCCGGTCATAGAAAACGCCCGATCCCCAATGCCGGTGACCGTCGCGCCCTGCACCCTGTCCGGGATGACAATCTCCCTGTCTGTGCCCTTGTATCCGGGGAGGATGTCATAATAATGCTAAAGGGTGAAAATGCAGTAAGCAAAAGGATTTCAGAGCTTCCACAAAGTATGAAATTTGAAAAAATCAGGCTATTATACAGAATTTGCATGGCGTAAACTTTTATAATAGGAATAGATTTACAATATTGTGCGTAAAACTTTTGCAAAATAAAAGTTTTACGCGTATAATGTGTTAAGGAGGTCGTCATGTTTATTAAAAGAGAAAACCTGCTCAACACACTTATCCGTTATAGACACAAGGATTTGGTTAAAATCATTACCGGTGTCAGACGTTGCGGGAAATCAATCTTATTAAACGAACTGTTTTCTCGCTATTTGATTGATGATGGAGTTCAAGCTGACCATATAATAAAAATTGCCTTTGATATGAAAAAATGGGAGAACTTGCGTAAGTCTGATGAGTTATATTCATATTTACTAGGTCAATTTTCAGACGATGAGAAGTATTATCTTCTGCTCGATGAAATTCAGATGGTTGAAGGCTTTGAGGAAGTTCTCAATGAAATTCGTAGCGAATTTAACACCGATATCTATGTAACGGGTTCGAATTCAAAGCTGCTTTCGAGTGATATCAACACAATATTCCGAGGCAGAGGTATAGAAATAAAATGCTTCCCTCTATCATTTCAAGAGTTTTATTCTTTTCGCAAGGGTGATAAGAGAGAAGCCTTGGATGAATATATTTTATTCGGCTCTTTGCCGTATACTGTTACAGAGCCTGATGCTCCCGCAAAAAGAGATTATTTGGAAATGGTGGCAAACACCGTTATAATGCGAGATATGATTGATCGTTACGATATACGAAACGAAGAAGTCTTCCGCGGTGTGATTAATGTTCTTTGCTCATCTATCGGCTCTGCGGTATCTCCTAATAGAATAGCGAATACATTGCAAAGCAGCGGATACAAATCTGTTGATAATGAGACAGTAAGTCGTTATCTGCAACACATAGTGGATGCTTTTCTTTTTTACAAAGTCGAACGCTATGATCTCAAGGGAAGAGCCTACCTCAAAACACAAAATAAGTATTATGTTTGTGATATGGGTCTTCGCAATGCTCTTATTCAGTACCGGCAGCTTGAAGTTTCTCGTGCGATAGAAAACATCGTCTATGTGGAGCTTATAAGGCGTGGCTACATAGTCGATATAGGGAAAAACAGGAATGAAGAAATTGATTTTGTTGCAATAGATACGGAAGGGCGAAAAAATTATATTCAAGTCACTTACAGTTTAGAGAATCCGGGTGTAAAAGAGAGAGAACTGTCCTCTTTCCGCGGTTTGGATGATGGTTATAAAAAGATACTCATAACAATGGACAGGACGCCGTTTTCAAACCTCGAAAAAGGTTATCGTCTATTGACAATTTTAAATTTTTTGGAAAATGATGCCTCTATTGAGAATGTATAAGATAGTTATGCGTAAAACTTAAATACACAGCAAGTTTTGCGTATAGGGTGATTTGGATACTTAAAATGTCGGGTTAAATAAGAAAGAAAACTAATATTTTCTTTAATACAATTACACCATTTTTTGTTGTTTCGCCATGTGGGAATTGTAGGCAAATATAAAATTTACTTTACACCGGGGTCAAGATGGCGGATTGATTGTCATCCGCCGGGAAAATGGTTAGAATAGCTGTTGGAAGCCCGCGCGGCCGGCATGCAAGACCAGGCCCGGGCAGGAGTGTTTATGCAAGTCATCATGGAAAACCTGACCAAGCACTTTGGCCAGACCCGCGCCGTGCAGGACTTTACGGTCACCCTGCACGACGGCGAGCTGGTTTGTCTTCTGGGGCCCTCGGGCTGCGGCAAGAGCACGGTGCTGAACATGCTCTCCGGCATCGTGCCGGTGACCGCCGGCAAAATTTATTTTGACGGCGAGGACGTCACCCGCCTGCCGCCGGAGCAGCGCGGCATCGGGCTGGTGTTCCAGAACTACGCGCTCTACCCGCACATGACGGTCATGGGCAACATCACCTTTCCGCTGGAAATCCAGAAGGTGCCGCCCAGGGAACGCGAGCGGCGCGCCCGGGAGATGGCCGAACTGGTGCACATGGGCGACCTGCTGGCGCGCAAGCCCCGGCAGCTCTCCGGCGGGCAGCAGCAGCGCGTGGCCATCGCCCGCGCGCTGGTCAAGAACCCTCGGCTGCTGCTGCTGGACGAGCCGCTGAGCAACCTGGACGCCCGGCTGCGGCTGGAGATGCGCGAGGAGATCCGCCGCATCCAGAAGGAGACCCGGGTCACCACCATCTTTGTCACCCACGATCAGGAGGAGGCCATGAGCATCTCCGACCATATCGTACTGATGAAGGACGGCATTTTGCAGCAGCACGCCGCGCCGCAGGAACTGTACAATGAGCCGGCCAACCAGTTCGTGGCCGACTTCCTGGGCAACCCGCCCATCAACAACCTCCCCGGCGTCATTGAGGGGGACCGCTTTGTCATGTCCGACGGCGCGCGCTTCAGCCCGGGCTTTTCGGACAGCGTGCCCCGGGGCGTGCCGGTCAACCTGGCCGTGCGCGCGGAAAGCTTTGTCCTGGAACCGCAGCCGCGTGACAGCTTCCTGCGCGCGCGCGTGGACAGCGTCTACCAGATGGGCAAGGAGGAGATGGCCATCCTCAGCTTTGGCGGCGTCCCGTTCCGCGCCTACCTGTCGGCCGATTACGGGCTCAAGGCCGGGGACCCGGTCAGCCTGAGCCTGAAAAACCGCGGCGTGTTTGTCTTTGACCGGCAAACCGGGGAGCGTTACCAGTGAAGCCCGCCGCGCATGCAGCCGTCCGCCGAGCCGGGCCCCGGCGCGTGGTGGCGCACATCATCCTCTTCTTCCTGCTGGGCGCGCTGGCGCTTGCCGCCGGCGTCGCCGGCCGGCATGAGCTGGCGGGCAAGACCGCGCGCATGGAGAGCGCCCTGCGGGTGGACGCCCTGCTGGAGGGCGGCATCAGCGCGGTGCGCGCCGCGCTGGTCGGGGAGGAGACGCCCGCCGCCCTTGCCCGGCAGATCGATACCGGGCTGTCCTCCAAAAAGCGCGGCCTGAAGGAGACCATCACCGGCCAGGTGGCGCAGGGGCTGAGCGATGAGCAGATCGCCCTGACGACCATAGATACCCTGATCGGGGGCGCCCTGGGCCGCGTGAAGGACGAGGAGGCGCTGGCCGGCCTGCGCGGGCGCGCCGAAAACGCGCGGGATTCCCTGGCGAGCGGCCTGGCGGAGCGGACCCGGGAGCTGGAGGAAGGGCTGAGCCTGGGCCAGGTGCGCCTGAGCCTTCAGGTGACCGAGCCCTGGTACCCGCTGATGTACTATTATTCCCCGCTGCTGGCCCTTGGCGGCTTCCTGCTGGCCTTCGCCCTGGCGCTGCTGGTGGTCTACCTGCGCGGGGACGAGGAAAAGCGCGCCCGCGTCGGCCAGCGGCTGGAGCCCATGGACTACCTGCTGCCATTTTTTGTGGGCGTGGCGCTGTTTACCCTGTACCCGATGGTGCGCGTGGTCATCATGAGCTTCCAGGAGCGCTACCGGCTGGAGGGCAGCTTCACCGGCTGGGGCCTGGGCAACTATGAGCACGCCATCTTCGGCGTGCCGGGCACCACCAACTACTTCCTGCAGGGCCTGTCCAACACCATCCTGTATGTGCTGTATACCGTGCCGGCGGCTACCGCGCTGTCCATTGTGATCGCCTACCTGCTCAACCAGAAGCTGCGCTTCTCCGCGCTGTTTCAGACCGGGTACTTCCTGCCCATGGTGACCTCGATCACCGCGGTCGGCCTGGTCTGGCGGTGGATCTTCAACCGCAATTTCGGCGTGCTCAACGCCATTCTGGCCTTTTTTGGCGCGAGCCCCGTGGACTGGCTGCAGGCGGCCAACAATTCCATGACGGTCCTGGTGATCTTCGGCATCTGGTCCTCCCTGCCCTTCACCATCATCCTGCTGTTGAGCGGCCTGCAAAACATCGATGAGACCTATTACACGGTCGCGCGGGTGGACGGCGCGAAGGCTTTCCGGATCTTCAGGCGCATCACCGTGCCGCTGCTGGCGCCCACCATTTCCCTGGTGCTGATCATCAACAGCATCTCGGCTTTCAAGGTCTTCACCGAGGTCAAGGTGCTCTTTGGCGGCTACCCGGGGCCGGTGCTGAACATGTATACCATGGTGTATTACATCTACGACATGATGTACGAGCACCGCGAGCTGGGCCGCGCGGCGGCGGCCGCCATCATCCTGTTTGTCTTCATCTTCATTTTTACCATGCTCCAGCGCTGGATCCAGCGGCGCTGGCGCTACGAGTAAGGGGGCGGGCTTATGAATGAGCATCATCAACAGGCAAGCCGCCCGCTGGGCTTTCCGGTCTATCTCCTGGGCTGGGCGCTCATCCTGGGCGCGCCGGCCAGCCTGGCCCTGGGCGGCGCGCGGGCCCTGGCGCTGGGCCTGCTGGTTGGCGGCGCCGCGCTTGTCATCCTGGGGCTGGGCTGGAGCCGCTCCTATCCGCTGAAAAAGTTCACCGCGCACACGGTGCGCTACCTGCTGCTGACAGCCGGCCTGGTCATCATGGTCTTTCCCTTTTACTGGATGATTTCCTCGGCTTTCAAGACCCCGGGGGAGATCAACCTCTTCCCGCCCACGATAGCGCCCAAAAACTGGCTTAATTTCGATAATTTTTATATCGCCTTTGAGAAGGCGCCCTTCGCGCGCTATTTTCTCAACTCCATCATCGTCATGGCGGGCTCGGTCAGCGTGACGGCGCTGACCACCATCCTGGCCGCCTTCGCCTTTTCCAGGCTGGAGTTCCCCGGGCGCGAGGTCATTTTCTCGCTGCTGCTGTCCATGATGATGGTGCCCTTTGAGATGCTGGTCATCACCAACTACCAGACCATTGTCAAGGTGGGCCTGAACGACTCCCTCTGGGCGCTGGTGCTGCCCTTCATCAGCAGCATTTTCTACACCTACATCCTGCGCAACTTCTTCCAGTCCATCCCGAACGGCCTGTACTGGTCGGCGCGGGTGGACGGCTGCTCCAACTGGAAATACCTGTGGAAGGTCATGGTGCCCATCGCCCGGCCCTCCCTGGTGACCATCATCCTGCTCAACGCCCTGGCCTCCTGGAACAGCTTCATGTGGCCGCTGCTGGTCATCAAGAGCGACCTCAACCGCACCCTGCCCTTCGGCCTGTACACCTTCACCACCGAGGTCGGCGCGAACAACGAGCTGCTGATGGCCGCCTCCTCCGTCGTGGTGCTGCCGATGATCCTGCTGTTCCTGTTCGCCAGGAAGCAGATCGTGCGCGGGGTGGCGCGCGGGGGGATCAAGGGGTAGGCTGAATAATATCCCGCAAAACGCACCTGGCTGGGGTGTTATGTTTAAGTTTTCTGTCTGTGGGTGCAAGGCCTCCGCGGGAACAAAGCCCGGCAGGAAGAAGCCGTATTCAACAAGAACACGATCTGCAAGAACATGTTCTTGTTAAAATTTAAGAGGGGAGAGCCTTTCGCGGGCATGTGGCAATCTGCCGAAGCTTCAAAGGGCTCCGGGAAAGCGCATATGGCGAGGCGGATATGACGCAGGCGCCTGTGAAAAGGATCAAGGAATAAAACGACAGCAGACAGAAAGGAAACACCGCCATGTTCAAAGCTGCTTTGATGTCCGGCTGGCATGTCCACGCGGAGGGCTACGCGGAGGAGTTCAACCGCATCCCGGGCTGCCGCGTCGCCGCGGTCTGGGACGAGGACCCCGCCCGAGGCCTGCGGCTGGCGGACAGGCTGGGCTGTCCCTTTTACGACACGGCGGAGGCGGCGCTCAGCGCGCCCGGCGTGACCGCTGGCATCCTCAACAGCCCGACCGCGGCGCACCTGCCGCTGATCGAGCTGATGGCCGGGCTGGGCAAGCACATCTTTACCGAGAAGGTGCTGGCCGCCACCCATGAGGAGGCGCTCAGGGCGCGGAAAGCGGTGGAACGCGCCGGGGTGATCTTCGCGATCTCCTTCCCGCACCTGGGCAACCCCGGGATCAAGGCCGCCAAGGCCATCCTGGACGCCGGGCGCCTGGGGCAGGCCGCCTACGCGCGCGTCCGCAACGTGCACAACGGCGCGGTGGCCGGCTGGTTGCCCGCGCATTTCTATGACGCGGCGCAATGCGGCGGCGGCGCCATGATCGACCTGGGCGCCCACCCCATGTATACCCTGGCGCATCTGCTGGGCAGGCCGGAAACGGTGCAGTCGCTGTTTACCGGGGTCACCGGCAGGCCCGTGGAGGACAACGCTGTCTGCCTGCTGCGCTTCCCCGGCGGCGCGATCGGCGTGAGCGAGACCGGCTTTGTGTCCAGCGGCAACCCCTACACCCTGGAGATCTCGGGCGCCCGGGGCAGCCTGATGCTGCACGAGAGCCTGCGCGTGTGCGATGAGACCACCGGCATGAAGTGGCAGGCTGTCGCCGACCTGCCCCCGCCCTCGCCCTCCCCGCTGAAGCGGTGGGCGCAGGCCTGCCTGGGGGAGGGCAGCGTGCCGGAGGAGCTGGGCATGGCAGCCGCGGTGCGCCTGTCCGCCATCATGGACGCGGCCTACCGCGCGCACCGCAGCGGGTGCGCGGCCGGGGTGCCGGGCTGAGGGAAGCGCTGAAGGCGCTTGATGACAAAAATGGTGATTGATGGAGGCGCCCTGATGGCAAGGGCTGGATACCAGGTTTTGGTGATTCCGGAATACGCCTTCGCCGTGATGCCGGAGGACGGCGCCGTCAGGCTGACGCGTGAGCATTCGGAATTTGAATGGCTGGATTACGAGGGCGCGATGAAACGGCTGAAATATGACAGCAACAGGACGGCCCTGTGGGAACTGGACAGTAAGATCAGGCTGGGAATACTGAAGCAGATCGTTTGAAAAGACCTTATGTTTCATCGACTCTACGGTGCGCAGGCTTCCTGTACGGCGCAACTCAACGGTGCGTAAGTGTTAATTCAGACAGATGATCCGTATTCTTATCCTCGAAAGGAGGAATTGGCCATGGATCAAATAAAAACCGGAAAATTCATTTTAGCGTTAAGAAAAGAGAAGAATCTTACACAGCTTCAGCTTGCGGACATTCTCGGGATCAGTGATAAAACCATCAGCAAGTGGGAACGCGGAGCGGGATTGCCGGACGTATCTCTGATGGTTCCGCTTTGTGAAGCTTTGGAAATCAGCCGGCATGTGCACACACATCATTGTCCGATGAGTCTGCACGCATACATACAGCTTGCCGTTCCGGAAGCCGAACAGCTTGATGTCGGGCGAAGGGCATTTTGATACGGCGATAAAGCTCGGCTTGAGGAGGAAAAGCTCATGGAATTGGTCAAGCCTGATGAAAAATACCTCAGCAGCTATGCTGAGGCGGTTGAGGAAGATCTCATACACAAGTCTGACGCGGTACGGGCCTTTGGCGATCCGGATACGATCATTGAAAAATCATATCGGTATGAGCACGGCATTGATCTGAAGCCGGGCTATGTGAAGGCCACCACGCTTTGGCTGATCGATCAAGGCAAGTTTATCGGAGAGATCGGCATACGGCATGAGCTGACGCCCGCCCTGCTCCGGTTTGGGGGAAACATCGGATATAAAGTCCGCTGGTCCGAACGCGGAAAAGGATACGGCACGAAGATGCTCCGGATGGCTTTGCAGTATTGCAAAAACGCGCTGGGTCTGCGCAGGGCGCTCATCACCTGTGATGATGACAATATCGCCTCGATCAAGGTCATCGAACACAACGGCGGTGTGCTCGAGGACAGGGTGACCAACCGTTTGGAAAGGGGCATTGTGACCACAAGAAGATATTGGATAGAGATTGAACGCTGATTTCTGTTTCTGTTGCATCGTCGCGCCATCAGGATCGGCATCAGCGTTGTTCCGGTTTCGCCGCTTCCTCCCGCAGGTACATGCTGTAATCTAATTTTTTATCCGGGCTTAAATTCTCATATATCTTTCTTAACTTACCAATATGAACATATTCAATATCATCAATCATTTCTATACACGCTCTAAATGCTCTTGTTAAACGTGCTTCTCCATGATTAGATTCAAACATCCAGTCAATAGTAGAAGTACCCCTCCATATTTTTTTATTTGCATTTTTTGTTGTTACATATATCACAGCTAAAAGTGACTTTCCTTCTTTTCCAAGAAGTTCTCCCGAAAAAACATCATAATAATTGTACTTTGCATTTTCAATTCTTGTTTCTGTTATAACTATAGGATATCTTTGTTCTGATTCAATATAGCCAATAGAAACATTTAAAAAATTTTTTTTGACAAGTCTATCATCATTATAACTTGGAACTGTATTAAGATAGTCTAATTCTTCAAAAGTTGGTTGAGGATTATTTTTACTATACCAGGAATTTAAATCCGGATTAATTTTTAATATCATTCTTGCATAATCATCTATGGATAAATCTGTTTTTTCATAATATTCACGTTCTTCCTTAGTAAAACCTCTAAAAGTAAAGTCATATGAGCGTAAATCATGAAATACCTCTCCATTAGTAAAATAATCTGTCGGAGTAAATTCATGTTTTAACAAAGAATTTCTATTTTTATAAGTAAAAACATTTTCAAGAGTTATTGGATCAAAAAATGCTTTTGGAGTTGTTTC
>JAKPNM010000047.1 GCA_029548395.1 Bacillota bacterium | reverse complement strand
TCTTCGCTTCTCTTCTCTGTATCGTTTTCAAGGTCCGCGCGGCCCCGTTTGGGGTGCCTGATTAATGTACCATACCCCCCGTTACTGTGTCAAGCGCTTTTTTTGATCCATTCTCGAGCCCACGATGCACGCCACGATTCTTCCTGTGGTTTGCGGCGGTAAATCGACCGCTTTGTTCATATTTTGTGCTTTCTCATGCTGATGTAAAGCTTGTTTGCATCCAAAGCGGCGAGGGGTTTTGTTGGCCTGTAAGGAAGGAAACCGATGGCGTAGCTAAAGCTACATCGAGGTTGACTGACAGGGCGACAAAAGACCAGGTACGACGATGCAATAAAGTTTGGAATCAGTATCAACGCTTCGGCAGCCAGCCGTCCGCTTGCAGCCGAATGAGCAAGGCCCCGCTGACGCGGAGCCCTGCCATGGATTGAAAGGGGTTATGCAACGATCAGTATTACTCGGTTTCCTTGGTGATCAGGGCCACCGGCGCGCCGATGAAGGGTTCCACGGCTTCGCCGTTTAAGAACTTTATCGCGGTTTCCACGCCCAGCTCGCCCATCAGCGCGGGCTGCTGCTGGATGGTGCCGTACATGGTGCCCTGCTCAATGGCGTCCAGCGCCACCTGCTCGGCGTCAAAGCCGATGATGAAGATGTCGGCCCTTCCGGCCTGCTGGGCTGCCTGGACAGCGCCAATGGCCATGTTGTCGTTGGCGCAGAACACGGCCTGGATGTCCGGGCGCGCGGTGAGCATGTTCTCCATGATGCCCATGGCCTTGGTGGTATCCCAGTCGCCAATCTGGCTGTCAGCCACCTCAATGGCATCGCCCGCGGCGGTGGTGGCTTCCACAAAGCCCTGGTGGCGGTCATTGGCGGCGGAGGCGCCGGCCATGCCCTGGATTTCAGCGATGACGCCCTTGCCGCCCAGGAGCTCAATGAGCTTTTCGGTGGCGATGCGCCCGCCGTAGACGTTGTCCGAAGCGATGTGGCAGACGACCTCGGCGCCGTTCACGCCGCGGTCCAGCGAGATGATCTGTACGCCCTTGTCGATGGCCATCTGGGCCACAGCGGCCGCGGCGTCGGAATCCACGGGGTTGTACAGCACGATGTCAACGCCCGCGGACAGCAGGTTTTCCATGTTGGTGACGTCCTTGGCGGAGTCGTTGGCGCCGTTGAGGACGATGGTCTTCGCGCCCAGCTCGGCGGCCTTGGCCTCAATCGCCGTCTGCATGGTGACAAAGAAGGTGTTGGAAGTGTCCGACAGGAGCACGCCGATGGTGTATTCCTCGGCTGTAGCGGGGATCAACCCCAGCGCAAGAACAAGAACCAGTGTCAGGGCAAGTAGTTTTTTCATGGGTCTTCCTCCTTTTATGTTGATAGCGCGGGTTGTCCCGCGGCTATGTTCACTTGTTTCCGGTCCGGGCGTCCAGCAGCACGGCCAGCAGGATGACCGCGCCCTTGATGATGGTTTGATAGTAGGAATCCACGCCGATCAGGGTCTGGATGTTGTTGAGCATGCCGATGATGAGCGCGCCTACAATGGTGTAGAGCACCTTGCCCTCGCCACCCCGCAAGGAGGTGCCGCCGATGACCACCGCCGCGATGGCGTCCATCTCATAGCTCTGACCGGCGGTGGGGGTGGCGCTGGCCACCCTGGCCGTAATGATGATGCCCGCCATGCCAGCCATGAGGCCGCTCGCCATGTAAGCCAGCATCTTGGTTTTGACCACGTTAATGCCCGAAAGCAGCGAGGCCTCCTCGTTGCCGCCGATGGCATACATATGCCGGCCGAAGGCAGTGCGGTTGAGCAGGAACCACACCAGGAAATACACCACCGCCATGATGATGATGGGCACGGGCAATGAGCCGTACAGCAGGGTTTTCTGGCCCAGGGCAGTGAACAGCGGGGCGCCCGCGTAGCGCGTGCCCGCGATGGACACCGCCGCGCCGCCAAGCAGCACCAGGGTGGCGCCGCGGAAGATGGACAGGGTGGCCAGGGTAACGATCATGGGCTGCAGATTGAAGCGCGCGATGAAGAAACCGTTGAACAGGCCGGCCAGCAGGCCTACCAGCAGGGCCGCCAGCACCGCCAGGGGCGCTGTCCAGGCGTTTTGGGGCTGTCCGGAGATGATGAGCGCTGCAAGCGCGCCGGAAAAGGCCAGCACCGAGCCCACGGAGATATCAATGCCGCCCAGCAGGATGGCAAAATACACGCCGGCGGCCAGGATGGCGTAGTGGGAGATTTGCTTGAGGATATTGGTGAAGTTGCTCACGGTAAAGAAGCGCGCGCTCAGCGCGGTGAAGACCAGGGTGGCAAACAAAAGGATGACCAGCGGCCGGTACTCCGTCAGCATCAGCTTGCTGAACCGCGCCCCCCTTTCGCTGAGGTGGTTGAAACCCCTGAGGAAGTACAGCCCGGCGCCGAAGAATACCAGCCCCAGCAGCAGCAGGGGGTAATTATTCCGGAACAACATGGTGCGCCAGGCCGGCGCATCCTCCGCCTTCTCAAGCAGCGCCTGCTTTTCGCGCGCGGATATCAGCAGCACGTTGCTGAAGGTGTGGCTGGCCGCCACCGTCGCCACCAGCAGCGCCGCGCCCAGCAGCATAAAGGCCAGGGCTAGGACCAGAAACTGTTGTTTTTTCATGCCTTTACCTCCAGGCCCGCCTCGGGGGCCGGCGCTTCCAAAATCATGGCCATGATTTTTTCCTGGGTGGCCTCCCCACGAAGCAGTTCGCCCATCTTGCGGCCCTCGTGCAGCACCATGACACGGTCGGCCAGGCCCAGGACCTCGGGCATTTCGCTGGAAATCATCATCACGGCGGTGCCCTGCGCCTTCAACTGGTTGATGAGCTCGTAGATCTCCTTCTTGGCGCCCACATCAATGCCGCGGGTGGGCTCATCCAGGATGAGCACCTCAGGCGCGGTCAGCAGGGCCTTGGACAGCACGACCTTTTGCTGGTTGCCGCCGGACAGGTTGCGCGCGCGCTGGCGGATGGACGGGGTCTTGATGCGCATGCTGTCGATATAGCCGTTCACCGCGTCTTTCTCTTTGCGCAGGTTGAGCACGCCGCGGTTTTTCAATTTGTTGAGGGAGGACAGTGTGATGTTGGCGCGCACGTCCATGGGCATGACCAGGCCGTTGCGCTTGCGGTCCTCTGTCATGTAGTACAGGCCGCGGGCAATGGCTTCGCTCGGGTTTCTGGGGCTGTAGGGCGTTCCCAGCAGTTCCATCGTGCCGCTGTCCGCCGGATAGAGGCCGTAAAGGGTTTTGGCCAGCTCAGTGCGCCCTGCGCCTACCAGCCCGGTCACTCCCAGCACCTCGCCGCGGCGCAGCTCGAAGGAAACGCCGCGCAAATACCGGTTGGACAGATTTTGAACCCGCAGCGCCAGGCCCTTCTCAACCGGGGGCTCATACGGGAACTGCTGGGACAGCGGGCGGCCCACCAGCATGTTGATGAGGCGGTCCATGGTCAACTCGCTCACAGGCACCTCGCCCATGAACTGGCCGTCACGCAGCACCGTGGCGCGGTCGCAGATGCGGAAGACTTCCTCCAGCCGGTGCGAGATGTAGACGATGGCCTTGCCCTGGGCCTTCAATTGGTTGATGACATGGAAGAGGTTGTCCACCTCCTCCTCCGGCAGGGCGTCGGTGGGCTCATCCATAACGATGACCCTGGCGTCCAGCAGCAGCGCCTTGGCGATTTCCACCATCTGCTGCTGGGCGATGGACAAGCCTGCCACCTTCCACATGGGGTCAATGGCAACCCGCACCCGGGACAGCAGCTCCCGGGTAACTTCAATCATTTTGCGCCGGTCAGTGACCAGGCCGTTCTTCAGTTCCCGGCCCAGGAACACGTTTTCATACACCCGCATCTGCGGCACCAGGTTCAATTCCTGGTGGATGATGGCAATGCCGCCCTCCTGCGCCTGGCGGGCGTTCTGAAACGCGATTTCACGGCCCAGGTAGGTGATCGTGCCCTCATCCTTCTGATAGACGCCGGTCAGAACCTTCATCATGGTGGATTTGCCCGCACCGTTTTCGCCCAGCAGCGCCATGACCTCGCCCGCGTATACGTTCAAGCTGGCTTTTTGCAGTGCCTGAACGCCCGGAAAGGCCTTGCTGATGTTCTCCAACCGCAACACAAGCTGTCCCATGGGTACCTCTTCAGTTCACCGTCATTCCGATATTATCATTATAAAACACTTGGGCGCTTTGTCAAGAAAGCTTGGGGTTGCTCCCAAGCCCAAAGTGCAGGAGTACCATAGCTTTTTCGCGTTTTCTAAATTTTTGATTTCTCCGCGGCCTCAGCGCGTTCTGCCCAGCGGCGCCAGGTAGACAATGAACTCGTCCTGGCCGTCCAGCCCGAACAGGGCGTCCGCCGCCTGCTGGTGATAGGCGGCGATGGCGCAGGTGCCGCAGCCGATCGCGCCTGCCGCCAGATAAAGGTTCTGGCAGATATGCCCCTGGTCGATCGCGATGACCTTGTGGGAGGCTTCGGCGTAACGCCACTCGGTGCGGTAGGGCAGGCAGGCCCAGAAGAAGACGACGGGCGCGGTGCCCGCGAAGGGCTGCTCCAGCGCGGCATGGGTCACGCGTTCTGCCAGCTTGTCCGGGCAGCCCAAACACACCAGCGCATGCTCCAGCGGGGCGTAGCGGTACAGCCCGGGCGAAAAAGCGACCGTCCCCTCCGCTGCCACAGCCGCGCGGGTCAGCGCCAGGTAGGTCTCCGTGCTGTGGCGGTTGCCGGCGGAGGGCACGTTGCGCAGCACGCGCGCGGGCGTCTGCTGTCGCACGCCCTGGGTGGCCCACAGCAAAAAGGACAGCTCGGCCGCTGTCAGCGGCTCGTCCAGGTATTTGCGTACCGACCTGCGGTTTCCGATCAGCTCATCCAGCGCGCCGCGCGGATGCACAAAGCCCCGCCATTCCGGCAGGGGCAGCAGCCGCTCCCCCTGCGCGAGCGGCTTTTGGACGGGCGGCATCTCCACGCCCAGGGTCTGGTCCGTCTGAGTGAAGTCCGTGCGGCGGCGCACATCATCGCGCAAAAAGTCGCGCAGCTTGCGCATCTTCATCAAGGTCAGCCTGTTCATCCTTCCCTCCGTTTTCACGCATCGTCACCATGACATTAAAAAGGCCGCAGCGCCGTCACCACGCCGCCTCAAAAGGGTAGCGCAGGTTGTTGGCGAAGCGGATATCGTCCATAGTGCGCATCACGTCCAGGCTTTCCTGCAGGGGCATCAGGGGGGATTCCGTCAGCCCGCGCGCCAGGCAGTCCATGACCTCCTGAGCCTCAAACTGGAAGCCGGACGCCTCAAAGGGCAGGTCCAGCGCCCGCTCGCCATCCCTGTTGCTTAGGATTAGCTGCTGCGCGTGCCAGTACTCCGGCAGGCGGATATGGCCTTCCTCCCCGTAGATGACAGCCTCCTGGCGCGTGGTTACGCGGATCGCCGCATAGGCGAAAGCGCTTTGCCCGCCCTTGTAATTGAGCAGGGCTGAAGCCGCCTCGTCCACACCCGTGGCGCCCAGCGTCAGGTGGGACTGCGCGCGGTCCGGCTGCCGGCCATACACCATGCTGAAAAAGGACAGGTTGTAGACGCCCACGTCCAGCAGCGCGCCGCCGGCCATCTCGCCGGCAAACAGGCGGCTGTCCGGGTCAACCTCAGCGCGGAAGCCGAAGTCCGCCGCAACATGGCGCACCCGGCCGATGGCGCCGCTGCCGATGAGCTCCAGGGCCTTGCGCGTCGCCGGCAGAAAGCGCGTCCACATGCCCTCCATCAAAAAGACCCCGCGCCCGCGCGCCGTGTCCACCATCCGCTGCGCCTGTTTCAGGTTGGCGGCAAAGGGCTTCTCGCAAATGACCGCCTTTCCCCGCTCCAGGCAGGTCAGCACGGCTTGCTCATGCCAGGGATGCGGCGTAGCCACATAGATGATGTCCACCTCAGGGTCAGCGGCCAGCGCCTCATAGCTGCCATACGCCTTTTGAAAGCCGTGCCTGTCGGCAAAATCCCGCGCCCGGCCCAGGTCGCGCGAGCCCACAGCCCGGCATACCGCGCCCGGCAGCACGGCCAGGCCTTGTGCGAAACTGTTGGCGATCCGCCCCGGCGCCAGAATGCCCCAATGAAACTGCTTCATCTTGTTATTCTCCTGTCTGCTGTTTTTATCCCGGGCTGTCCCTGACGTCCCGGCCATCGGGCGCGCCGTCAGCCATGATGCCTTCGCTTACAGTATAGAGGATGCCCCGCGAAAGGGCAAAGAAAAAACAGGGAAACACCGCCGCCGCACACTTTTCGCTCCAAAGCGCAAATTTAGGGCTTGACGCGTGATATAATGCGTCGTATTATATCATCCGAAGGAGGTGATAGGATGGACGCGCAGCTCAAGCGCGGATTGACGGAGGCCTGTGTGCTGGCGCTGCTCAGCGCCGGGGATTCCTACGGATACAAGCTTGCCAGGGACACAAAGGCGCTGATTCCCCTGAGCGAGTCAACGCTCTATCCGGTGCTCAAGCGCCTGCAGGAGGCCGGCAGCGTGGACACCTACTCGGTTGAGCACGGCGGCAGGCTGCGGCGCTATTACCGCGTCACGCCGTCGGGTCGCCGGCAGATGAGCGCCTTTTTGAAGGAATGGGAAGCGCTGAACAAGGTCTATACCTACATCAAACAGATGCACGCATCACATCAGGGGGAGGAAGCATGAAACGCGAGGAATACTTGAACCGCCTGCGGCTGAGCCTGCAATCGGACGGCTTTGAACAGGTGGAGGAGGCCATTGCTTATTTCAACGACCTGCTGGAGGATCACATGGCCGAGGAGGGTCTGGAGGAGGAGCAGGCGGTATCCGCCCTGGAGCCGCCCGAGACCGCGGCCCGGCTGCTGGCGGAGGGATTTCACAAGGAGGGCGCAGGCGGTCAGCAGGTCCAGCCTGCCGCAAGCACCCCGCCAGGCAGCAGCAGCGAAATGCCAGGCAGCAGCGACACTCCCGGCATGCGCAGCTACAGCATCAAGGCGGATGCGGTCCGCCGGATACAAATCCGCGACCGCCACATGCGCGTGGAGGTCATCGGCGAGGAGCGGGAGGACATCGCGCTCTCCCACCCGGAGGATGAAAAACACCGCTACAACTTCACGCTCGAGGGCGGCGTGATGCGCCTGGAGCGGCTGAATACGCCCCTGCCGGCCGCCTTCATGTTCATCAACTGGCTCAACAGGCAATGGCGCCAGGTGACGCTGCGCCTGCCCCGGGAGATGGCCGCCGGGATGGAGTTATACACCAGCAACGGCGAGATCAGCGTGCACGGCCTGTCCCTGTGGGGGTCTCTGAAGGCGCAGACCACCAACGCAAGAGTGGTCACAGAGGAAGCGGAGGCCCGGGACGCGCAGCTGGAGTCTTCCAACGGCCAGATCATCCTGTGCGGCCTCACGGTCAGGGAGGGCGCCCTTGTCGCGCGCACCAGCAACGCCGCCCTGAGCGCGCAGAAGCTGCTGGCCGGCGCCATCAGCCTGACCACCTCCAACGGCAGCCTGGAGCTGGATGAAGTAAAAGCAGCGGACACCCTGACCGCCAAGACCAGCAACGCCCGGCTGACGGCGCAGAACTGCCGGGCGCCCGGCGGCATCCAGCTGGGCACCAGCAACGGCCACATACAGCTTGAGAACCTGGACAGCCCCCGCATTGACCTGCGCACCAGCAACGCCCATATCCGCGGAACGCTGCCCGGCGCGCAAAGCGAGTACGCCATCACCTCCGGCACCTCCAACGGTAAAAACAGCCTGCCCCGCCAGGCCCCGGGCGGCCCGCGGGCGCTGTCAGCGCACACCAGCAACGCGAACATCTCCCTGGGCTTTGAGCATGACAGCGCGGCCTCTCAGCCGTCTTCCGGGGGACAGGAGGAAGGGCCCACCGGTAGGTTCGTGGATGACCTTGTGCGCTGCTCACAGGAATTAAGCGAACACATCGGCCGGGACGGGGACGACGCGATCGACGGCTTTGTTGATAAAATCGTGAACCGTTCTCAGCAATTCGGCGAAACCGCCGCCCAGCGCGCGGAACAGTTCAGTGAAGCCCTCTCCCAGCGAATCGAGC
>JAKPNM010000041.1 GCA_029548395.1 Bacillota bacterium | reverse complement strand
GCGTCCGTGGGCACGTCAATAGGCATGTCTGTAGGCGCGTCCGTAGGCGTATCCGTGGGCGCATCCGTAGGCGCGTCCGTGGGCACGTCAGTAGGCGCGTCTGTAGGCGCATCCGTGGGCGCGTCCGTAGGCGCATCCGTGGGCACGTCAGTAGGCGCGTCTGTAGGCGCATCCGTAGGCGCGTCCGTGGGCGCGTCTGTAGGCGCGGCAGGCGCCTGGAAGGTAAAGATCACCTCGGCCGGGCTGGCAAGGCCCCTGTTGTCCACCTGCACCGTATAAACACCCGGGCCCTGCAGCGCATAGCCCTGCGGCGCCAGCGCCTGGTTGACCGCGACGGTGTTGAGGCCCTGCGCCAGGCGCTGCACCTCCTCGTGCAGGCTCTTGCCCTGGGTGTCGCGGTAGTACACCGGCACGTCGGCCTGGGCGGGCGGCGCGTAGGTAAAGGTGACGGAGGGGGGCGTCGCGTTGCCCTGCGCATCCACATTAACAGTCTGGGTGTTGGCGCCCTGAAGCGTGTAGCCGTCGGGCACATTGCCGTCGTTGGCGATGACCGGGTGAGCGCCTGTGGTCAGGTTGATCTGGTCGGAATACAGCGTAATTCCGCCGGTGTCCACATAGTTGACCGGCACCATCACTGTGACCGCGGCCTTGCGGTACATAAAGCTGAGCGTGGAGGGCGTCGCGACGCCTGAGGAGGAGACCCTTACCTGGACGGAGCGCACGCTGGTGAGCGTGTAGCCCGCGGGGACCAGGCGGTCATCGGCGGTCACGGTGTTGTAGCCCTGGGTCAGGGACAGCGTCTGGGTGTTCAGGCGGACATTGCTCTCGTCCAGGTAGTTGACAGTGACCATTGCCGTGGCCGGCGGGGTGGTGGCGGGCAGGTAGTAGGTGAAGATGACCGACGCCGGGCTTGGCGTGCCGTTGGAGGAAACGGTCACCGTCACCTGGGAGGCGCCGGTGAGCACATAGCCCTGGGGCACGCGCGCGGCATTGGCGTGCAGGGTGGTCCGGCCTTCCGACAGCGTGACCACCTCAGTAAACAGCTGCCTGCCGTCATTGGAGCGGTAATAGATGGGCACGTTGGCGGTTGCCGCCGGTTTCCGGGTGGGGGGCGGGGTGATGTCCACGGGCGCATAGACGACATTGCGGTCATAATACAGCTTGTTGAGCGTGTTGCGCCCCGCGATGCCGTCCACCTTGAGGTTGTTGTATCTTTGAAAGCGCTCCACTGCGCGCAGGGTTTCATTGCCAAAGATGCCGTCCACATTGCCGGTCAGGTAGCCCAGTTCCTTGAGCCGGACCTGCATGACGCGCACCTGCTCGCCCTGGCTGCCCTTGGACAGGAGGGTCAGCACGGGGGTTGCCGTGGGCGGGGGAGTTGCCGTGGGCGTCTGCAGCGGGGGCACCCATGCCGGCGTTTGGGACACATAGGGTGTTGCTGTCGCCATGCTTGCAGGGGGCGGGGTCAGGGCCGGCGTGAAAGCGGTTGAGGAAGTCAGCAGCACGGCCATATATACCAGCAGGGTTTTGACCAAATCCATCTCATTCACTCCTTTGGTTCAGGTTTCGTCTATCCATCAAACGCCGCAGGGGACGCGATTCATGCATGGCTCACAGGGTGATGAATTTTTCAAACTCGGGCAGGATGCCGATGCCGTCCGGGTAGTGGGCGGCAAACTGGGGCACCGCGTGGCTGGGGAAGGAGTTGCCCTCGATCAAACGGGGGCCTTGCGCGGTCAGCGCCACGTCCCAGGCCACAAAGCGCACCTGGGGCACGATCAGCATGGCTTCCAGGCACATCTGCTTGGCTTCCTCAAAGTAAGGCAGCACAAAACCGGTGATGGGTTCATCCGTCAGCGGGTGGCGCGCGAATTCCCTGCCCTGCTTGTCCGCGGCCACGGTCTGGATGACCCCGCTGTTCAGCTCCACGCGCGCGGCCATGCCGCCGGCGTCCACATTGTCCATCACCCGGCCGTTGCCGATGCGCACAAAGGCGTAGACGATGCCCTGGGCTTTGTCGCCCAGCAGGGTGGCGATGCGCATGGTGTTGACGCTGCCCGGGTACAACCGCGCCATGTCCGGGTGCTGGATGACGGTCTCCTCCACGATGCAGTCGCCCTTGGCGCGCAGACGCTTGAAAAACGCCGGAATATCACGGAAATCCTCCGGCTCCACCCGCTCCACGCCCACCCCTGAGGAACCCTCCAGCGGCTTGACGAACAGGGGGCCCTTGCCCGCGCAAAAAGCTGCCAGCTGCTCCATGCTCAGCGTGGCGTCGCTGCGCAGCCAGGCCCGGTCCACCCAGGGGGCAAAACGCTCGTTAAACAGGCATTTGTCATCAAACAGGTGCCAGTAGGCCTTGTTGTTCATGCGCTTGACGATGCTGTTGGAGATGCCGCGCGTGATGACCGTCCTGCGCTGGGCGGCGTTCAGGCGGTCCATGCGCGCGATCTTGTAATCCATGTAGCCGGCGTTGTATTTCAGTCCGCACACCAGCAAATCCAGGGCCAGGGGCAGCGTGCGCTTGCCGGTCAGGCCGCGCAGCTCGCGGAAGGTCTTTTTGAAACGCTCGGTGTCCATGCGCCGCAGGCGCTTGAGAAAAAAACTGAGTTTGCTCATGCTTACACGTTGAAGCGGAACAGCGTCACATCGCCGTCCTGCATCACATAATCCTTTCCTTCGCTGCGCACCAGGCCCTTTTCCCGGCATTGCGCCATGGTGCCGTGGCGCTTCAGGGTCTCAAAGGGCACGACCTCGGCGCGGATGAAGCCGCGCTCAAAATCGGTATGGATCTTGCCAGCCGCCTGCGGCGCGCGGGTGCCCATCCGGATGGTCCAGGCGCGGCATTCGTCATCGCCTACGGTCAGGAAGGAGATCAGCCCCAGCAGGCGGTAACCGGCTTGGATCAGGTTGTCCAGCCCGCTGCGGCGGATGCCCATCTCATCCAGGAAAAGCTGCTTTTCCTCCTGCGGGAGGCTCGCGATCTCCTGCTCGATCTGCGCGCTGATGACGATGGTTCCCGCCTGCTCGGCCCCGGCCTTGTCCAGGACCGCGCTGACCAGGGGCAGCTGCTCCGGCGGGGTCGTGATATCATTCTCAGCGATGTTGGCGGCGTAAATGACCGGCTTGTCGGTCAGCAAAAACCAGCCGTCCGCGATCTCGCGCTGCTCCGGGCTGAGCGGGCACAGCCGCGCGGGCAGCTCGCTTTCCAGGGTGGACAGCAGCTTGTCGGCCGTCTCGGCTTCCAGTTCGTACTTCTTCTCGCCGGTCTTGAACATCTTGCGGGCCTTCTCGCCGCGCTTCTGGACGGCCTCCATGTCGGCCAGGATCAGTTCCAGCGTGACGGTCTCCATGTCGCGCACAGGGTCCACAGCGCCGTCCACATGCACCACGTTGCCGTCCTCAAAGCAGCGCACCACGTGCGCGATGGCGTCCACCTCGCGGATGTGGGAGAGGAAGCGATTGCCCAGCCCTTCCCCGCGGCTGGCGCCGCGCACCAGGCCCGCGATGTCTACAAACTCGACCGTGGCATAGACAGCCTTTCTGGGGTGGTACAGCTGAGCCAGCCAGTCCACCCGGCTGTCGGGCACGCTGACCACGCCGACATTGGGTTCGATCGTGCAAAAGGGATAGTTGGCCGCCTGCGCGCCGGCGTTGGTGATGGCGTTGAACAGGGTGCTTTTGCCCACATTGGGCAGACCGACAATGCCAAGTTTCATCGGGATGCTCCTCTCGTTTGACACGATAAATTATACCCTGTCGACAGCCGCGGCGCAACACGGCGCAGCCGGCAGGCCTATACTGACCTTGCATGACAATGAAATCCCTCGCCGCTTAGGATGCAAACAGGCTTTATATCAATAATACATTTTTGACCGTCTGGTGTTCCCGCATCTTCTTGCACAGCGCCCGGGCAGCCCCGGTGCTTTTCGGACGCGGACAAAGCCTTGCGCCAATACATTAAAAAAGCCGCCCCAGTCAAGGAAGCGGCTTGATGCGAAACCTGCTCAGGCCTGAACGTCCCGGGGCGCGCTGGGCAGCGCGCGCAGCACCTTGCCGCTGCGCAGGCAGCGGGTGCACACGTTCAAGCGCCGGGCGGCGCCGTTTTGCATCACGCGCACCTTCTGGACGTTGGGCGCCCAGATCCGGTTGCTCTTGCGGTTGGAGTGGCTGACTTTGTGGCCGCTCATGGTTCCTTTTTCGCATACTTCACACAGTTTACCCATTTGATTCCCTCCGTTTGGGTCCTCCGCCGGCTTGCGGCGATGACAGCTTAAACAACATACCACAAGCTTTGCCGCGGCGCAAGCTTTATTTTTTGAACCTGTTTGGACCTGTGAACCTAGTGAACCTGTGCGTTTTCAGCGTACTGTTCAGCGCTTTCCAGCGCACACCCCGTAGTGCCTCAAGTCAATATGAGCGCGAAAGTTGTAATGATGCCTCACATAAATTAAGCGCGAAAGCGAAGTGGGGAGCGCAGGAAATTTCTTTGGGGATGGATAGGGAGAGGCCGCCATGATAGGCTTTCCGCCGGGTCAGCCTTCCGTAGGGCTGACCCCTTACGCTGACCGGTATGGCGGCAGAGGCTCCCTGTCCATCCGGAAAGAAGAAATTTCCGGTATATGCACACAACGTTCCCTTCACCTCCTGACCGTGCCTGTATATGTTATGGCATAACGCGTATCCCACCCTTTTGATTGTTCAGTCGTTTTTCCTTAGCAATTTCCGCTGCCAGCGCCAGATCATCGGTCTTGGATTTGGCTAAGTCTGACAAGATGCATTGCAGGCGGACAATATCGCGTGTCAGTTCGGCAGGATTGATAGAATCTCTGTGCGCGATAAGCTCCTGCGCCTGTTGGGGAGATAGTATCTGCGCATCCAGCAACCGCTCCAGTGGTGTTTTTGGTTCATCATAGATGCGCTTACGCCTGCCGACTGCATCCGTTTTCCAGCCTATGGGCTTCCGGGTGGCGGTAAAGTAGTTCGTTTTCAGACAGACCAACCGCCACAACTCCGCCAATGTTTCGCGTTCCTCTTGGGTATCGTAGCGGAAGTAGAAACCATATCGGCGCACGATGTGATTGTTCTTGGACTCCACATGCGCCTGATCATTTTTCCTGTAGGGGCGAGCGCGAGTAAAAAAGATCTCTTTTTCTGCCGCCCAGTTGAGCACATCGTAGTTAATCAATTCGCTTCCGTTATCGCAGTCCAATCCCTCCACCTGGTAAGGGATACCGTCTATTGCCGCATCCAAACCATTGCGGATGTGAACATGCGCGTTGTTACGCAGCACTTCCAGATGAATCCAACCAACGATTACATCTGTCATGACCAGCGATCGGGCAAACTCTCCTTTCAGCGTGGGCCCACAGTGCGCCACTGTATCTGCCTCAAAGAACCCCGGTTCAGGCGGCATCTCATCTCCAGCCTTGCGAATCTGGATGCTGTTCCTGAGCAGAACACCCGGCTTGCTGGTACTGATTCCTTTCAAACGTAAACGTTCACGCTCTTCTTTCAGGTAGCGGTCTACGGTTGCCGCACTCATTTGCAGCAATTCCTGCTTCACCCCCTCAGACCATCCATGTTCGTTTAACACCAGTTCTCCATGTGCCTCCAGCGAAGCAATCCATTGAGGCAAATCGGCTACCAGATACTTCCCACAGGGTTGATACATGACGCGCCACAACCAGACCAGTTTCTCCTTGGCTGCTGGACTATATTTGGTTGCTCGGTTTCTTCTTCGATCTATGCGCGGCACATGTTTGTTGCCCAGTGTAGGCGTGGTGAGATACCGCCTGGCTGTTGACCTGCCCAGGTTTGTACTCTGGCAGAAGATATCCAGGATGCTGCCTTTCTCCTTTTTGCTGCCTCTTTGATACGATCCTTTTAGTTGTTTGGTAACCTCAATTCTTGTCGCCATTGATACTTTCCCTTTCATTCAATCAGCATACTCTTTTCGCGCTCATTCTTATTTGAGGCAACACTGTCTCTTCGCGCTCATTTTATATAAGGTACGCCG
>JAKPNM010000014.1 GCA_029548395.1 Bacillota bacterium | reverse complement strand
AGGATCGCGGTTCGCAAGCCTGACTGGTTGGCGCTGACGGCCAGCAGACTGGTCACCAGGGATTTGCCCACGCCGCCCTTGCCGCTGACAATCCCGATGACTTTACCGACCCGGCTTTCAGCGTTCAGATGCGCTTTCAGGTCCGACGGTGCTTTCCTGTCCGCACAACTTTGGTTGCAGCTTTCGCAGTTGTTGTCACAGTTTTCGCTCATGCCTTGGTGTTCTCCTTCTTTCACAGCGTAAGGGTTTGCCCCCCGGAAACATAATGAATCTGCTCCCCGAGCATCTTCCTCAAATCCTCATACGCGGCAATACCGGTGCAGTGGCAGGTATGGTACTGCGCTTCTGTTCCCGCCAGATAATCGGCGACCCCTTTGAGTAACCTGTCCTCCGCCTTGCCGGTGGTATGCGAGTGGAGGTGGAAGCCCCCGATGACCATGTCCGGCGTCCGGCCAGTCTTCTCCCTATGGTCCCTGAGGATGTTGACGATGCCGTGATGCTAGCAGCCGGTCAGCAGAAGGGTCTTTCCATCCTCAGTGAACTCCGCGACCTGCTCGTGGGCAAAGGCATCCGGGACCAGCTTCTCCCCTTCCCGGATCATCAGGCTGCGGTTGGTCTCCGGAATGGGCTCGGACAGCCGGATATCGGAATACAGGGTGACGCCCCCGGCAATTTCCATCCGGTCACGGGTGAACACAAGGCGCGAGTTCCCCCTGAGCCCCTGCGGGATCCCAATGTACTCGATCTCCCCGCCTGCACGGATGGCATAGAGCTGTGAGAACGCCTCTTCCCGCAGGTAGACTCCGGCAAGGTTGTTGATGCGCAGAAAGGATTCGATGCCCCCGCCGTGGTCGTAGTGGCCGTGGGACAGGATGAGGTGCGTGACTTTGGACAGATCCACGCCCAGCCTCTCAGCGTTTTGAACAAACAGCTCGCCGCACCCGGTGTCGAAGAGGATAACGGCTTGCTTCATTTCCACCAGGATGCTCAGCCCGTGCTCGCTCCCAAGGGTCTCATTTGCAGCGGTGTTTTCCGCCAGAACCGTGATTTTCATCCGGATTTCTCCTTTCATTCCTCTCTTGATGGGCATTCCCTCCTGCGGTCATTTGATCAGAAGCAACAGCAGTGCCAGTGTGATGCCGGCGAAGAATGAGACAACGGAATGCCCCTTCTCATGCGCGCCCGCCTCCGGCAGAAGGTGGGAGGCCGAAACATAGATGAGCACACCGGATGTGAAACCCAGCGCAAGGCCCAGCAGGGAGTCGTTCACCCGGGAAATGGCGGGATAGGCGATCAGCGCGCCGATGGGGGTAGTCAGCGCGGCGGCGAAGAAGGCGTACAATGCTGACTTTTTGGAGGACATGCCGGACTTGAGCAGCACGGAGAAGGTCACCACGCCTTCGGCAAACTCGTGCACCACCAGGCCTATACCTGTGAGTACGCCTGTCATGGTGCTGACGGAAAAGGTGACGGTGTAGATGACGCCATCCAGCAGGGAATGGATTAGGATTCCTTGGATGGCAGTGATTCCGAATGCCAGTTCCTTCGTCCTGGTGCGCTTTTTGATCAGCCTGTTGCTCATGAACATGAACACAAAGCCTGTCAGTGCCGCGATACCGGCAGAGCCGTTCTTCGCAATCGCGTTTGGAAATGCCATGATGAGCGGCGAAGCGATCAGCATGCCTGCCGCAAAGCACATGAAGTATTCCAAAACCTTCATCGCCCAGCGGCTGTTTTTCCAGATGACGTAAATGCCCACGCTATTGACCAGCATGGCACCAAAGGCAAACAGCAGGATCCAGAGGAAGGCATTCTGATCGCTCATCGCATGAACCTCATGTAAGGATGGATATGCCCTGTTCGAAACAACTCAGACACCGGTCTGTCCCCTTTCCAGCAAGGGAAGGATGTTGCGGTAGATTTCCCTGACGGCTTTCCCGCTGGGGCAGGGAGTGTCCGCGATGGTCTGCCCGCGGTTCACCGCTTCGATGGCCAGCGGATCATAGGGAATGACGCCGGCGAAAAAAAGGGTTTCCCTCTCGCAATAGCGCCGGATCTGCTCTGCTTTTTCGGGGTTGATGTTTGCCTTGTTGACGCATACGGCAATCCTGACGCCAAAGCCGCGCGCCGTTTTTACAATACGTTCCAGATCGCTGATGCCCGACAGCGAGGGCTCCGCAACAATCAGTGTGACATCCGCCCCGCTGAGGGTCGCGATGACCGGGCAGCCGATACCCGGAGAGCCGTCGACGATGGCAAGGGGGATGTCCTCCTTCATCGCTTCATTCATCCGCTTCTTCACCTGGCTCACCAGCAGCCCGGAAGTACCGGCGCCGGTTCGAAGCTGCGCGGTCGAAAACAACCTGTTTTCCTGTGCGTACAGCGTCATGGTCCCGGCTTCGTGAGGCCTCATGTTAATGGCATCTGTCGGGCAGACCAGCACGCATACGCCGCAGCCCTCACAGGCATAAGGATCGACCCGGTGGGGCGCACCGGGGATGATCGCGCCAAAGCGGCAGTTTACTTCGCACTCGCCGCAGGCTGTGCAAAGGGCAGGATCGATGTCTGCCAGCGGCAGACCCCAATACGGCGCCGTTTCACCGGAGGAGTAATGACGGTTCACCAGATGGAGATTGGGCGCGTCCACGTCGCAGTCCGCACAGGCACGGGCGCCTGACAGGCGGATCAAGGCGCTGGCCACCGTCGTTTTGCCGGTGCCGCCTTTGCCGCTAAGGATGACCAGCTGCCGCATCGGGAACCTCCGTTTCAATCTCCAGAAGAAGCTCCCGGAGCAGCATCCGGTATCGCTCGCTTTCCAACACAGCGATATTCGCGTTGGAGTTGAGCAGGCCAAGCTCCTCGTCAAAGGGGATTTGGGCCAGGATAGGGATTCCTTCCGCCCGGCAGTAGTCAAGCGACGGATCGTCTCCCGGCAGGCACTTGTTGAGTA
>JAKPNM010000012.1 GCA_029548395.1 Bacillota bacterium | reverse complement strand
GCGGGCGGGCTCTGGGGCCTGGTGCCCGCGTGGTTCAAGACGCGCTTTGGCACCAATGAAACGCTGTTCACCTTGATGCTCAACTACATCATCTTCCATTTCATCACCTACCTGCGTGAGGGCCCCTGGCGCGACCCGGGCGGCGGCTTCGCGGCCACCCCACGCTTCCCCAAGCAGGCGCGGCTGCCGGAACTGCCCTTCCCCTTTGTGGGCAACCTGCACATCGGCTGGATTGTGGTGCTGGTGATGGTTATCGGCATCTTCATCTACCTGCGCTACACCAAGCAGGGCTATGAAATCACCGTGGTGGGCGAGAACGAGCGGACCGCGCGCTACGCCGGCATGCCGGTCAAGCGCATCATCCTGCGCACGATGTTCCTGTCCGCGGGCATTTGCGGCCTGGCCGGCATGCTGCAGGTCGCCGGCCCGGACCGTCAGCTGACCGACGCTGTCGCCGGCGGGCGCGGCTTCACCGCGGTCAGCGTAGTATGGCTGGCGCGGCTGTCCCCCGTGGGCTGCATGGTGGTGTCGTTTCTGTTTGCCGCGCTGCAAAAAGGCTGCAGCATGATGCAGACCGAATACCGCATCCCGGCGTCGATGTCCGATATCCTGCAGGGGATCATTCTCTTTTGTGTGCTGGGGGCGGAATTCTTCCTGCAGTACCGCCTGGTGATCAAACGGGAGGTCAGGGCATGATGGGATTGATCGACCAGGTCACGCCTTTCCTGTACGCGGCCATTCTGGCCAGTGTGCCCCTGCTGTACGGCACGCTGGGTGAGATTCTCACCCAGAAGGCCGGCAACATCAACCTGGGCGTTGAGGGCATGATGTACCTGGGGGCGATCGCAGGCTTCCTGGCAGGCTATTATACCGGCTCCGCCGTCCTGATCCTGCTGTTGGGAATGACAGCCGGCGCCTTTGGCGCCCTGCTGTATGCCTTTTTGACGGTGACGCTCAAAGCCAACCAGAACGTGACCGGCCTGACGCTAACGATCTTCGGCACGGGCATCGCCAACTTCCTGGGCGAGAAAACCAAGCTGGGCGCGCCGGTGGGCACGGTGTTCATGAGCCCCAGGCTCAGGGAGCTGCTCTCCCCCCTGCATCTGGGCGCTCTAAGCGACCTGCCCGTCATCGGGCCCCTGCTGTTTCATCACAGCATCCTGACCTACCTGGCGCTTGCGCTGGGCGTCGCGATGTCCATTTACCTCAAGCGCACCCGGCTGGGACTGAACCTGCGCGCAGTGGGCGAGAACCCGGCCGCCGCGGACGCCATGGGCGTGCCGGTCAACGCCTATAAGTATGCGCACATCCTGATAGGCGGTGCGCTCAGCGGCCTGGGCGGCGTGTATATCAGCATGGTGACAGCGCTGGGCAACTGGCAGCCCAACATCATCTCGGGCCAGGGCTGGATTGCGATCGCGCTGGTAATCTTCGCCTCCTGGAAACCCGGCCGGGCCATCCTGGGCAGCCTGGTGTTCGGCGCGCTGTCCGTATTGCGGCTGTATATCTCCCGCGATGTGGTCGATATTCCCCCGGCGCTGTTTTCGATGCTGCCCTTCCTGGTCACCTGCCTGGTGCTGGTGCTCTCCTCGGTGCGCATGCGCCGGGACAATCAGCAGCCGGCTTCCTGCGGCATCAACTATTTCCGGGAGGAGCGCTGATGAACCCCCAGGCTCAGGACAGCAAGGTGCTGGTGCGGGTGATAAAGGGCCTGCTGGAAAAACAGCAAAGCCTGACAGTCGCCATTGACGGTCCCTGCGGCAGCGGCAAATCCACGCTGGCGCAGCGCTTAAAGGAAGTCTTCGGGGCTGACTGCGCAGTGATCCACGCGGATGATTTCTTCCTGCAGCCGCACCAGCGCAGCGCCGAGCGGCTGGCGGCGCCCGGGGGCAACATGGACCGCGAACGGCTGCGCGATGAGGTGCTCACCAAGCTGCACCTGGGCATGCCGTTCAGCTACCACAGGTACGACTGCCAGACAGGCATGCTTCACCCGATCAATCTGATGCCGACCCGGCTTTACATTGTTGAAGGGTCCTACAGCCTGCATCCCGAACTGCAGCCTTACTACGACCTGAAAGTCTTTTTGGACGCCGACGCCCAGACCAGGCTTGCCAGGCTGCGCAGGCGCGTGCCTGCAAACCGGATGGCGGATTTTCTTGACAAATGGATCCCCATGGAGGACGCTTATTTTGAGCACTTCAATGTGCGCGAGAACAGCGACCTGGCGCTTGTCAGCAAGGACGAAAAGCCGGGCAGCGAATAGGGCCCGCGCATGAAACATCCCGGATGCGGTGAGGCGCCCGGGCTGTTTTATATTGATGTCAAGCTACGGCTGAGCAGGAGCCGGGACAAGACCGCCGTCAATCTCCCTCAGGAAGGCCTCGATGCTTTGCAGGGAGAATTGGTCAACCCAGGGCGCTGTGTGCCCGCCCTCCAGCATGACCAGGCGCCCATTTTGATACAGCGCCGCCAGGCGTTCAGCATGATGGAAGGGCACCAGGGTATCCCCAAGGCCCGCGATGACCAGGGCAGGCACCTGGGTGGTTTCGGCATGCCGGTTGTTGGGATATTTGTTGCGTGCGAACAAGGCCGCGACCCTGTGAATAATATCGGAGGCATTCAGCATTGACGCGACATAGTCAGCCACCAGCTCCTCTCCGTTATAGAAGGGAGCCATCAGCACCAGGCCTGCGGACTTGTTCTTGGCCGCCAGGTAGGCGGCAGGCCCGGTCCCCAGGCTGTACCCGGCGATGACCACGCGTTCCGGGACAACGTCCGCGCGGGACAGCGCGTAGGACATCGCGGCGTCTGCCATGGCCAGGATGCTTTGCTCGGTGGGTTCACCCTCGCTGTTGCCATATCCCGGATAATCCACCATCATAAAGTGGTAGCCCTTCAGCAGGCTGTCCGTATTTTGCATCATCAGCGTGTTCATACGCCCGGCAGCCAATTCCCCGTTGCCGCCAAAGTACAAAACCAGGCCGGCGGGGACATCGGCAGTCTTTAAGAAGTAGCCATGCAGCGTTTGCCCTTGGTCGCCGGGCAGTGTAATCTCTTCCACGCCGGGCGCTTGCCGCAGGCTTTCCTCCGCCGCCAGCTCCCGCCTTCCGGGCATGTAGAGCACATCGTTTTGCGCGAGATAAAACACGCTGATCCCCCACCCCAGTGCCAGCACAAGGACCAGCGCCACCAGACGCCAGAACCACTTGAGCAGCCTGTGGGGACGGTTGGCCGGAAAGAAGAAAAACAGCGCGGTCACCAGCGCACTGATGCCAGCCAGAAGAAAGAAGGGTTCTCTCAGCGCGCTCTTTTCAAGGTATTGCTGATAAAAGCGCTGGACAAGCACCAGCAGACCGCCGCTGATGAGCACACCCAGCAGCAGGCTGAGCAGAAAGCGCGGAAAGGTTGGGCGCCTGCGTGTGAACGTCATAATAACACCTCGCTACTTAACTCGGGTAATGAAAGAGCACCCTTGCGGCTGACGTTCATGTCGGCTTCCGGGTGCGATTGATGAAAATGATTCACTGCCGCGGGTACGGCGCATCGTGGACAGCCATGTCCCGGTGGCGCTTATTCTACCGGGCTGAACAGGTCCTTGTCGGCACCGCAGAGCGGACACTCAAAATCATCAGGCAGATCTTCCCACTTGGTGCCGGGCGCATAGCCCTCGTCCGGATAGCCTTCCGCCTCGTCATACACCCAGCCGCAGACATCGCATACGTATTTTTTCATTGGCAGCTTCTCCTTGTTTATGCTTCAGCCTTCCAAAGGCCATGAAGGTTGCAATGCTCATAGGCAGCAACAGCCCTCACGCCCGGAGCCAGGGCAAAAACAGCCTCAGGCGCCTCGCCGGGCTTGAGGGACTTGCGCTGGCAGCCCGCAGTGGTTTCCAGCGAGATAAAGGTGATGTAGTGCTTCTCTTCCATGGGATGTGTCACAGCGCCCACCCTGACGGTCACCAGGTTGTCCTGAATGCTGATTTCAGGGACGTGCTTCTCCTTGGAAGCGTCCACGGTGCCCGCGACCATCTCCTGCATTTTTTCGCCGCAGCAAACCACCGGCACCTTGGAATTATACGCATAGGTGATGATGTTTCCACATTTTTTACAAACGAAATATTTCATGTCGGTTCCTCCTTCCCTAATACGCGTATCATAAAGTAGGATGTGCGGAACTGTCAAGGGTGCGGCGTACCTTATATAAAATGAGCGCGAAGAGACAGTGTTGCCTCAAATAAGAATGAGCGCGAAAAGAGTATGCTGATTGAATGAAAGGGAAAGTATCAATGGCGACAAGAATTGAGGTTACCAAACAACTAAAAGGATC
>JAKPNM010000010.1 GCA_029548395.1 Bacillota bacterium | reverse complement strand
ACATCATCCTGTTCCGCCGCCGGGCTTGTCACATTTCCTCCCGCCTGCGCATGGCTTGTTCCCGCCCCGCATGAAAACAGCAGCAGGGCCGCCATGAGGCATGACAGCGTTCTCTTTTTCATACGTTCTTCCCCTTTTTTTCTTAGTTTCATGTATTTTTCCCTTTCTGTCAAGAACAAAAGCCTGAACCGTCAGGCGATCGCGAGCCCCGGCCGGACAGGCCCCTTCACAGAGGCGTTCAGGCAAAGCCGCCCCGGATCGCAAAAGCCGGCGGGGGCGAAAGGATGATATCGCCCCGCCCGGAGCGGCATTGCGGATGCTCAAAAAGCGGGCGTCAAACTATTCCGGGACGCCCGGCCGCTGTGTCAGGGATTCGGCTTTGGGGGCAGCTGCACGGGAGCGAGTGTCAAAACGGGTTGCAGCGGCATGAGTTGAACAGGGGCTTGCGTCTGCAGCTCCTTGAGCGGCGGGGGCGTCGGCGTGGGCGGCGTGAACACCTGACCGGACAGGATGAACCGGAGGCGCGGCGGGGAGGAGCCGGTATCCGTCCCGGTCTCCAGCTTCAAAGCGACCAGCGCGCCGGCCTCGGACAGTTCTTTCCGGTACGCTTCCAGGGCTCTGCCCGTCAGGCCGTCGGGAAGGCCGCCGCCCATCAGGCCGGCCAGGCTGCCCAGCCTGGAAGCCAGGGTCCGGGCTTCTTCCTCATCCGGCGGGGCGAGGTAGGCCCCTGTCAGCAGCGCGAGCCCGTGAGGGTGGATGGCCCCGGCGACTGCCTGCTCGGCCTCCGTCAGCGCTTCTCCCCTGGCAAGCTTTCCTGCCAGGCCGGCGAGCGTCCCGGGTTCCGGCGCGACCTCACCGGGCCACAGCCCGGGGTCTGCGTAGATTTCCAGGATTCGCTTGAGGTACTCCGCGTGATAGGGGTCCTCCCAGGGCCACACGCGGACGCGCCAGAGCAGGTCAAAAATGGGCTTCCAGGCCGACAGCTCATACCAGGTAGCGGACGCCTCCGGGCTGAAGGGACCGTTGCGGCTCATGTAATAGTCATATTCCTGGACATAGAACCCCTCATAGAGGATCCGCACCTTGAACCAGTAGGTCCTCGTCTCGTCCGGCATGGGAAAGGAAACCGTAGCGGCATTGCTGTCCTCGTACTGCATGAAGTTGTATACATTGTTGGCCCCGGCGCGGGCATAGACCTCATATTTGGTGTACAGGCTGACCGGCGTCCAGGTCAGATCGATTTCCAGGCGGGCATGGTTGCCGCCGGACACCTTGCGCATGGCGAGTATCGTGACCTCCCCCGGCGCGTCCAGCGGCATCGCCCCGAAGTCCGGGGTGTTCATCCAGTACTCCTTCCCGCCTGCCAGAGAGATGACCCCGTAATAATAGGGGACTCCGGGGGTCAGCCCGGTATCCAGGTATTCGTTGACGTCTTCCGCCACCTCCGCGATGACGCCGGCGTCGGTGCGGTAGACGCGGTAGCCTTCCGCCAGGGGGTCATCCTCCCAGAAGACGCGGACGGACGTGGCGCTTACGGGTTCGGCGTCCGCGTCGATGACGCCCGGGTTGTCCTGCGCGCCGGCGGGAAAGCGCAGCGCAAGCGTGATGGCCAGCGCGGACAGAAGAGCGATCGGTCTGATGATTTTCCGGAACATGGCTGTAGCCTCCTTTTGGTACTCATTCAGGGAGCGGGCCTGGCGGGGAGGGGCTGCAAGGTCGGAACCGGCTGCAGGGGGATTCTGACGGGAGCCGGGGTGATCACCGGAATCGGAATGATATGTTTTGTCTGAACGGGCAGGATGGGCTTTTGTGTCGATCTGGCAAGGTGAAGCGGGTCAAGCGCATGGTCGAGCGCCCACGGGGCCAGCGTCGCCATCCAGGACGGCATGCCGTCTGCCGGCAGGATCCAGGACCGTTCGCCGTCTGCCGGCACATCGATGCAGGCCGCCGGGCTGAAGGGGCCGTCAAACCAGATGGTTTCACCAGCCTCAGGGGAATCGTAGGAGTCGGCGGCGCACACCTTGAACCAGTAGCGCGTGTCCTGATCGGGCACCTGAAAGAGGATAGAGGCTTCATTGACCAGCTCAACCGGGGTGGACTGATACTCCCCGCCGCCTCCGATCTTGAAACACACATTGTACCTGGAGATGTTTTCCACGCCGGCCCAGACCAGGCGGATCGCCAGCAGCTGGCGGTGCGAGGGGAAATGCATCACGCTCCAGGAAACGACGGTCAGATCCTCTACCGGGTCGATCGGCATCACAAAGGTGTCGCCATGCACATCCCAGTAATACTGCCCGTCCACCAGGGAACCGACGAGGTAGAAGTATGGCGTCTTGGGCGTGAGCCCGGTGTCCAGGTACTGGATCTCATCCGGGGAGAGCTCCGCGATGATGCCCGCGTTGTTGCGGTGGATCGCGTAGCCCTCCGCATGGGAATTGGGTTTCCAGCTGATCAGGACGGTGGTGGCGTCCACAGGCACGGCTTTGGAGTCGCTGGGATAAGGGTCGGCCAGGACCGGGACGGGCAGGAGGACGGCGAGCAGGAGGGCCAGCGCGCACAGCGCGGCCCCATGTTCTTTCAGGATATGGGCCATAAAGATCACCTCCTTATGATCTTGCCTGGAAAAATGGTGCGGGGCGTGGTCCCGGGGCGCAAGGGAAGGGGGCCAGAGGACGGAAGAAGGTCCCGGCGTTATTCTGTTCCCAGTCTTGGTGTCGGTTGGCAGGTTGATTCAATGGGAAAATGATGTCCGCATCGTTGAAAGCCGGGGAAGATGATTCAGGAACACGCGCCTAGCAACAGCATAAACAGAGAGGTTCGCGGCATGTTCTATACATTCGAAGACAGGTTTCTTACAAGGCAAATATATCACGAATGAAAGCCCGTGTCATCAATGATTTGTATTTTCATTTTGAACTGTATAGTTTTTAGTCGAAAATAAGGATGCTTGCCATCAATCCCCTCGCGCGCCCGGAGCCTGTCAGATCTTTCGCAGAATGTCCAGGGTATGGTGGGAGGCTCCGATCAAATCCTGCCGCTCACAGATCGTCAAATGATACTCCATCCACTTGGCAAAAGTATTGTCATCCATGGCGTCAATATATTCCCGCATGTAATGGGTCGCGCCGTCGGTCGCGACCAGCTTGAGCCGTTCTACGGGGAACTCCGCGTCCAATGAAGCGATCTCCTCCGTCCTCACCATCTCAAACAGGTCCTTGGGCTGGCTGATGCAGTGCCAGTCCGGCGTGAGCATGTTGAGGTCCATCACCTCGCGCAGATGGTTCATGCCAAAGACATACTGAATGACGGTCGGCTCATTCATGCAGTAGGCGACCAGGATGTGGCCGCCCTGCTTTGTCACCCGCACCGCCTCAGCCAGGGCCTGCAGCTTGTCCTCCCGCGTGTACAGGTGGTACATCGGCCCCAGCAGCATGGTCAGGTCATAGGCGGCATCCGGCAGAAAGGTCAGGTTCAGGGCATTGCCCTGCAGGGCCAAAAGCGGCTCCGACCCGTCCAGCTTGGATTTGAGGATGTCCAGGTTGTGGGCGATCAGCTCCACAGCCGTTACCCGGCAGCCTTCTTTGGCCAGCGTCACGCTGTAGCGCCCTGTCCCTGCGCCGATCTCTACAATCGTTGGTTCAGGGATCCCGGCAAGGCATTCGCGGATATATTTGACCGTGGTCAGGTACTCCACTTGACCGTGCCGGGAGAGGAGCCGTCCGTCCTCATCGTATGCCTTGTGAAAATCTTCCAGATAATTCATGGCGCTTCCCCCAGACGCTTCAGCGCCGCCCCTTCCCGCCCGGGCCGGCCCCCTCCAGCGCGCGCATCAGAGCGCGCAGCTCCTTTTCGCCCAGCATACGCATCTCGCCCGGGCGCATGCGGCCCAGCCGGATGTGCATGATGCGCACGCGCTTGAGCCGCGTCACCTCAAAGCCCAGGTGTTCGCACATGCGGCGGATCTGGCGGTTGAGGCCCTGCACCAGGATGATGTTGAAGGAATGCGTGCCGGTTTTGCGCAGGGTGGCGGGCAGGGTGACCTGCCCCAAGACGGGCACGCCGGCGGACATGCGCTCCAGGAACTCGGGCGTGACCTGCTTGTTGACCGTGACCTCGTATTCCTTCTCATGCCTGCCCTGGGCGCGCAGGATGCGGTTGACGATGTCCCCGTCGGAGGTCATGAGGATCAGGCCTTCGGAGTCCTTGTCCAGCCGGCCCACCGGGTAGATGCGGGAGGGGTAGCCGAAGAAGTCGACGATGTTGTTTTTCTCGCGCGGGTCGGCGGTGGAGACGATGCCCACCGGCTTGTAGGCGGCCAGGTAGACCTTGTCGCCCTCGGCCTCAATGAGCTGACCGCCCACCATGACCCGCGCGTCCGGGGGCACGCGCTCGCCCAGGGCGGCCACGCGCCCGTTGATGGTGACCTCCCCGGCTGCGATCAGCCGGTCGGCCTGCCGCCTTGAGCAGTAGCCGCTGTCAGCCAGGTATTTGTTCAGCCGTCTGTCGTCCATTTCTTTCACCGCCGTCTCTTGATCGCGCCTTATCATACCAGAGGCGTGCCCGGATGGCGAGGGGTACGCTATGGAAAGGAACGACCGCATAGAAACGCAAGAATAACAAGTTGATATTATTGTCTCTTGGTAAGGTAGCTCCTAACAATACAGATACTTAGGAGAAGAGTCTAATGGAAGCAGTCCATTGACATAAAAATCCGAACAGTCTATAGTTTCTAGTGTAAGCTTTAGACTTACATAGAGGAAAGATTTTAGTTAATACTTTTTAGGAGGGCTTATGGGTAAAGTGTGGATTGTTTCAGGCATCTCTGGTTCAGGTCGCAGAGAATTGTTACAAGAAGTCGCAGAAGCTTCTGACAATCGTGTTGCTATTTACGATGTGGGTGAAAGAATGTTGCAGATTGCAGCTGACAACAATCTTAGTGTGAACAACGATAAAATTCTTGATATTGATAATATGGCTCTTACATTATTAAGAGCAAAAGCTGTTCAAAGTATATTAAATGAAATAGAAAAAAATTCAAATGCAGAAGTTCATTTAGTTGGGATACACGCTGTATTTCCATGGCGTGGACGTATTATTCCTGGCATTTCATTTGAAGATATTGCTTCTTTAAAGCCATCTGGCGTAATTTGTGTTGTTGATGACGTGAAACGGATATTAGGTTTCAATAAAAAAAATATTAAATGGCAAACTCTTGATGAGTTTAACACACAGTATTGGATGATGATTGAGGAATATGTTTCTAAATTGCTATCTGAGTTTACAAAAAAACCTTTCTTTGTCGTTGCAAGACAGCATGAAACCCAAAATCTGCTTCATTTGCTTCTGGGTAAGGAAAAAAAGCGCATCTATTTAAGTTATCCTATTACAGCGATTAAGAAAACAGATCCTAATTTTTTAATAAAATTAGAAAAGGAAGTGTTACCAAGACTTTATGAGATGTTTGTTGTTTTCAATCCTCTTGATATTAAAGATTTAGAAAGTTTACCTTCTGAAGATGAGACCATTCTTTTGAATAGTGATGCTAATCAGCTTAAGAAAGAGCGAACAGTTGAAAGAGATTATGATTTTATTGATCAGTCTGATGCAATCGTAGTGTTTTATAAAACAGATAAACATTCTCCAGGTGTTGCTGCAGAAATTGAATATGCTCATAGGAATTCCAAAGATGTTTTTATGTTATATCCATTTTCTAGAAGTCCGTTTCTGGAACGAGCTGCAGATGAAATCTATGATAAAGAGGAGACGTTTTGGAAGAAGCTCAAAGAGTTTTCAACATAATGTCACGAAGTCATCCGAATTAAATCCATAGAGTTAAATCCGAAAACAGTATGTTTGGGGCTCTGTGTCAAACAAGGCTGGTGATAGAATAAAGTGCTAATAAGAGGCGGTTGTTATTACACTGCCTCTGAAAAGTGCAAGAGTTTTGAACGATTTCAGGGGCTTTCCTTGCACCAGTTTATCATGTATCAAGACAGAATGCTTGTGAAATATAGAGGGGTGAGTTATTCAGTAGACGCTATTTAGATTTTATTTTTAGTAATATTTAAAATATAATATTTTAAATACTAAGATGGAAATCAATACGAAACAGGAACTAAAGATGCTGCTCCTTTTATTATCGCAAAAATACTTATACGACAGCAATACACTGGTTTATCCCGCGCGTGCCAACAAGCCTGCCATCTGCCTGCGGCTTGGTTGTCATTCTGCCCGGAAATGGTATAATTCCCTTAAAAGGTATGATCCCCGATAATATTAACAGGAGGTGCCCGATGAAGCACAAACGGATTTTGTCCGCCTTGATGGCGCTGCTCTTGCTGCTCTTGCTGTCCCTGCCCGTGCCGGCGCAGGAGGCGCCCGCGCCGCTGCTGCGCGTGCATTACCAGAACGACGACAACGCCTATGAAGGCCTGGGCATCTGGTTCTGGGGCGATGTGGTGACGCCCTCGGAGAAGACCGGGCCCTGGCCGGGCGGGCGCACCGTCTTCCCGCCCGAGAACATCAGCCCGGACGGCGCCTTTATCGACATCGCGCTGCTGGAGGGCGCGGCTCAGGTGGGCACCCTGGTGATCGACGGCCAGGGCACCAAGCTGACCCCGGAGGACCTGCTGATCGACCTGCCCGGCCCGCAGGTGCGGGAGGTCTGGATCAACAACCAACTGGAGGTTTTCTATGAGGACCAGCGTCAGATTCCCGACAATCACCTGCGCGTGCGCTTCCTGCGCGCGAGCGGCGACTATACCGACATGGGCGTGTGGTTTTGGGGCGATGTGGTCACCGCTTCGGAGAAAACAGGCGCCTGGCCTGCCGGGGCGACAGAGATGAGGCCGCAGGACGGCCCGCTGGGCGCTTATGTGGACATTGAGCTGAAGGACCAGGCCAAGGAGGTGGGCTTCCTCTTTGTCAACCGCGCCAGCGGCGAGCAGACCCAGGACTATGTCTTCACGCTGGACGACAAGACCCGCGTGGTCTACATGAACGAGGATGACGACACCATCCATACCGTGCCCGGCCGGCAGCAGGCGGCCGGGGATCAGCCGGCGGTGACCGGCTGGCAGGAGATCGACGCGCTGTACGCGACGCAGGCGCCCCTGGGCGCCACGCTCAAGGCGGACGGCACCGCGGTCCTGCGGCTGTGGGCGCCCACCGCGCAGCGGGTGGAGGCCGTGCTCTACGCGGCGGAGGACCAGACCAGGGTCATCGCGCAGGGCATCCCGCTTGAAATGAACGCCGACCATGTCTGGGAATTGACCCTTGACAAGGCCAACACCGGCCTGGAGGACCTCAGGGGCGTGTTCTACCATTTCCGCGTCACCCGCGGGGAGGACAGCCGCCTGGCGCTGGACCCCTATGCCCGCTCCATGGCCGCCTGGGACAGCGCGGGGGGCGGCGTGGGCAAGGCCGCGCTGATCGATCCGGACGCCATCGGCCCCGCGCTTGAATTTGCCGACATCCCCGGCTACGCCAAGCGGGAGGACGCGATCATCTACGAGGCGCATGTGCGCGACTTTACCGCGAGCCCCGCGCTGGAAGGGACGCTTCAGGCGCCCTACGGCACCTTCCTTGCCTTTATCGAGAAGCTGGATTACTTGAAGGACCTGGGCGTGACCCACGTCCAGCTGCTGCCGGTGCTCAACTACTACCATGTCAACGAGCTGGACCGCGCGCGCTCCCCGGAATACGCCTCGGAAAACCAGAACTACAACTGGGGCTATGACCCGCAGTCCTACTTCGCCCTGACGGGCATGTACGCCACCGACCCGGTCAACCCGGAAACCCGCGTGGCCGAGTTCAAGCGGCTGGTGGACGCCATCCACGCGCGCGGCATGGGCGTCATCCTGGACGTGGTGTACAACCATACCGCCAGGATCGAGCTGCTGGAGGACATCCAGCCCAATTACTATTATTTCATGGACAAGGCCGGCCGCCCCAAGGGCAGCTTCGGCGGGGGCCAGGTGGGCTCCACCCACCTGATGACCCGGCGGCTGATCATTGATTCCCTGGTGTACCTGACCGACACCTACAAGGTGGACGGCTTCCGCTTTGACATGATGGGAAACCTGGACCTGGACACCATCCGGCAGGCCTATGAGCAGGTGTCCGCCCTCAACCCGGACACGCTCTGGATCGGCGAGGGCTGGCGCACCTTCAACGGGGATTACGGCGTGTCCGGCGTCACCCCGGCCGACCAGGACGCCCTGCGCCAGACCGACGCCGTGGCCGTCTTTTCGGACGAGGTGCGCAACGAGCTCAAGTCCGGCTTCGGCTCCGAGGGCCAGGCGCGTTTCCTGACCGGCGGTAAGCGCCCTCTGAGCGTTCTGTTTGACAACGTCAGGGCGCAGCCGGGCAACGTGAAGGCGGACGACCCGGGCGACATCGTCCAGTACATCGCGGCCCATGACAACCTGACGCTGTTTGACGTGATCGCGATGTCCATCAAGAAGGACCCCAGGGACCACGCGGAGGAGATCCTGCGCCGGGTGCGGCTGGGCAACGGGCTGCTGCTGACCCACCAGGGCGTCATCTTCCTGCATTCCGGCCAGGAGTATGGCCGCACCAAGCAGTTCCGCCATCCGGACTACATCGGCAGGGTGGACGTTCCCCCGGCCAAGTCCACCTACATGGCGGACGCCCAGGGCAAGCCCTTTGAGTATCCCTATTTTATCCACGATTCCTATGATTCCTCAGACGCCGTCAACGCCTTTGACTGGGACAAGGCCCAGAACAGCCCCGCGCACCGCCACACGCTGGAGTACACCCGCGGACTCATCGCGCTGCGCAGATCCACCGATGCCTTCCGCCATGCCGACATGGCGGACATTGAGGAGCTGGTGCAGCGCGTCGTCTTCCCGGACCAGGGCACGGTGGACCTGGCGCTGGCGTTTTATACGGTATCCAGGGACAGCGGGGACACCTACCTGGTGGCGGTCAACGCGGACAGCCAGCCGCGCGTGATCGACCTGTCGGGCCATGCCTTTGACCTGTCCCGCACCCAGGTGCTGGTGGACGGGCAGACGGCGGGCGCAGAGGCGATCCCGGAGCCGGTGGATGTGGCGCTGTACCCTGATGAAAACAACAACCGGCTGCTGGGTCGGCTGGAGCTGGCGCCGCTGACCCTGACTGTCCTGAAAACCGGCGAGTAAACCCGTTGCAGGGAAGCCTGCCAATGGATGGCCGGAGCGAAACAACCTTGAAGGAGGCTTGACATGACCCCGAAGCAGAAATACTTTGAACTGGCAGCGAACACTGTCATCAAGAACCTGAACAAGCGCCAGATGGAGGGCTATTACTGCAAGGACCGCGCGGCCGCTGTCAAAAAGGCGCTGGAATTGATCCCGGAGGGTTCCACCGTGGGCTGGGGTGGCTCCCAGACCCTGGCGCAGCTGGGCATGTTTGAGGAGCTCGGCGCGCGGCCCTATACGCTGCTGGACCGCGCCACGGCCAAGACGCCCGAGGAAACGCGCAAGATGAAGCAGGCGCTGTTCACCTGCGGCACCTTCCTGATGAGCGCCAACGCCATCACGCTGGACGGGCTGCTGATCAACATCGACGGCCAGGGCAGCCGCGTGGCCTACCTGTGCCACGGGCCGGAGCAGGTGCTGGTCTTTGCCGGGATGAACAAGCTGGCCTCCGACCTGGACAGCGGCCTGGCCCGCGCGCGCAACCACGCGGCGCCGCCCAACGCGCTGCGCCTGGGCCTGAACACGCCCTGCACTGTCAGCGGCAAGTGCAGCGACTGCCTGTCGGAGAAGACCATCTGCTGCCAGTTTGTGGTCACCCGCTTCAGCGCCGTGCCCGGGCGCGTCAAGGTGCTCCTGATCGGCGAGGAGCTGGGGTTTTAATGGGCATTTCAATCAAAGGAGACAATGTGATTCATGAGCGAAAACTGCGACAACAACTGCGCCGGCTGCAGCCAGGACTGCGCTGAGCGCCAACAGCCCCGGGACCTCAGGGCGCACCTGCACCCGGACAGCAGCGTCAAGCGCGTGATCGGCGTGGTCAGCGGCAAGGGCGGCGTGGGCAAGTCCCTGGTGACCAGCCTGCTGGCGGTCAGCGCCGCCAGGGCCGGGCTGCGCTGCGCGGTCCTGGACGCCGACATCACCGGCCCCTCCATTGCGCACGCCTTCGGCATCACCGGCAAGGCGCTGGGAGACGGGCAGCATATCCTGCCGCGGCTGAGCGCCCTGGGCATCCAGATCATGTCCATCAACATGCTGCTGGAAAATGATACGGACCCTGTCCTGTGGCGCGGGCCCATCCTGGCCGGCGCGGTCAAGCAGTTTTACAGCGAGGTGCTCTGGCAGGATGTGGATGTGATGTTCGTTGACCTGCCCCCGGGCACCGGCGATGTCCCGCTGACCGTGTTCCAGTCCCTGCCCCTGGACGGCATCATCGTGGTGACTTCGCCCCAGGAGCTGGTGGGCATGGTCGTGGGCAAGGCGGTCAAGATGGCGCAGATGATGGATGTGCCCATCCTGGGGATCGTGGAGAACTACGCCTATTTCCTCTGCCCGGACAACGGCAAGCGATATAATATCTTTGGCGAGAGCAGGGTTGAGGCCGCCGCGCTGGCGCAGGGCCTGCCCCTGCTGGGCCGCATCCCGGTGGACCCCGCCATCTCGCGGGCCTGCGACCGGGGCAGGGTGGAGGACCTGCAGGGCGACTGGCTGGAACCCGCGGCGCGCCTGGTGACCGCGATGACGGGCTGATATGGTTTAATAAGGGTATCATCAGCAAAGCTCATGTCACCTGATTGATATGAGCTTTGTGTAATATTCATGCTGATGCAAAAAGCTTTACATCAGTATTCGTATCAGACTGGCTGCGCCAGGTAGCCTCGCAGCAGCATCAGGGTGTTCCACAGGCCGTCCTCGTGCACGCGCTCATAGCCGTGGCTGGCCGCGACCCCGGGTCCGATCAGCGCGTGACGGTAATCACAGCCTGCGTGCAGGGCCGCGCTTGTGTCCGAGCCGTAATACGGGTAGATGTCCACTGCGTAGACAAGGTCCAGGCGCGCCGCGGCGTCCGCCAGCGCGCCGGTCAATTCGCGATTGTAGGGCCCGCCGGAGTCCTTGGCGCAGATGCTGACGCGAAATTCATCGGTCTGCAGGTCGTCCCCGACCACACCCATGTCCACTGCGATCATGTCGCGGATGCCGGCGGGATGCCCCGCGGCTGCGCCGTGGCCGACCTCTTCATAATTGGTAAACAGCACATATACAGGCCGCTCGCAGGCGGCCTCTGCGCGCGAGAAAGCCCGCGCCAGGGTCAGCAGCACCGCGGCGGAGGCTTTGTCGTCCATGTGACGGCTTTTGATAAAGCCCTCCCCGCTTTGCACAAACCGCGGATCCAGCGCGATGAAATCACCCGCGCGTATGCCCAGGGCTTCGGTCTCCGCTTTGGAGCCTGTGCGCATGTCCAGCACAACCTCCATGTTCTCATCGCTGCGTTCCAGCGTGCTCAGATCCTTGTTGGCGTGCACAGCAGGCTGGTTCATCCGCAGCGTGCCCGGGATCTCGCGCCCTGCATGCGTAAAGACGGTGACATTCTCCTGCTCGGCGTACTGCAGGGGATAGCCGCCCAGCTGGGTTATGCGCAGCCGGCCGTTGGGCTTGATCGCGCGCACCATCAGCCCCAGGGTATCAATATGTGCGGACAGCAGAATGCCCGCGCCCTCCCTGACCTGGTTGAGCTGGCAGAACACCGCGCCCTTGTGGCTTTGCCAGGGGGAGAAGCCCAGCTGCCTGAGCTTGTCCATCAGCAGCGCTTCCGCCAGGTGGGTCATGCCGGTCGGGGAAGGGGTTTGCGCCAGTGCACGCAGGCTGTCGCATAAGAAGGCCAGGGTGTGGGCTTTGTCCATTGTTGTTGCCTCCATTCAATTACTGCCCGGGACAGGAAGGGGCCTGTGTCAGGATGCGGGCGCGCCCGGCGCGGGCATGGCTGCGGGCTGCGCGCATCGCGCCCATATCGATTCCTTGGCGTTTGTGCCCGGTGTGAGCCACAGCAAGTATGAAAGCAAGCCCGGGTGATGTCAAGGCATCGCGGGATGGCATCCGAGCTGCTGTGGGGATGGCGGGGCCCGGAAAAGCGCCGCAGGCTGTCTGTTCACGGGCATTTTTATACTGGAATCTGACAAAGAAACAATCAAAACTCAATAAATGGCTTGAATTTTCTGATAAAAATGGTATCCTTTGTCCAGTGTGCGCCGCACATAGAGATCAAATGTACAGGGGGAGCAGACAAATGGTCATTCTGGCTTTAGCTGTTGCGGTGTTGGCGGTTGCCGCCAACTGGGTACTCTTCAAAAAGGCCGGTGAACCCGGCTGGGCATGCCTTGTGCCTCTTTACAACGCCTATGTGTTGTTTAAGATCGTCTGGGGCAACGGATGGATGTTCCTGCTGGCCATGATTCCGTTTGTGAACTTCGTGATCGTCATCATGCATTCGTTCAAGCTGGCCCGTTCCTTTGGAAAGGGAACCGGCTTTGGCTGGGGCCTGCTGTTGCTGGCGCCGGTCTTCTATATGATCCTGGCCTTTGGCGATGCGGAATATGTCGGGCCAGGCAATTAGCGATCCGGCAGGTATTTTTCCAGCGAAACATTATTACTGGCAATACTGATTCCAATCTTTATTGCATCGTCGCGCCGGGTCTTTTGTTGCCCTGCCGTGTCAGTCAACCTCAACGTAGCTCAGGCTACGCCTTCGGTTTCCTTCCTTGCAGGCCAACAAAATCCCTCGCCGCTTTGGATGCAAACAAGCTTTACATCAGTATAAAAAACACAAATCGCAGGGCCCGGGGCAAACCGCACCGGGCCCTGTGGTATTCTTTCAGTCTGTTTTATTTAAGGAAGCCCTCCACGATCTTGGCCTCGGCCTCCTCCTCGGTCAGGCCCAGGGTGCGCAGCTTGAGGATCTGCTCGCCGGCGATCTTGCCGATGGCGGCCTCATGGATCAGGGCCGCCTCCGGGCTGAGGGCGTCCAGATGCGGCGCCGCGGTGACCACGGCCTCATCGGCGATGATGGCGTCGCAGGCGCTGTGCCCGTGGCAGCGCTCCCGGCCCACGATGCGGCTGTAAAACTCCTGGCGTGACCGGCCGCGCGCCACCGAGCGGCTGACCAGGTCGCATCCGGCGTCCGCGCCCTCCAGCACCACGTTAAAGCGGGTCCTGGCCACCTGGTCCGCGGTGGTCATCAGGCGCTCGCGCACCACAAGCACGGCGCGCGACCTGAGGGTGGCCGTGGTGACGCGGTCGGTCGCGTCCACGCCTGAAAGCTGCACGGTGTCCATGGTCATGTGGGCGTCTTCCTCCAGGTAGATCTCGCTGACCGGGTCAATGCGCCGCTTGCCCCGCCCTGCTCCTTCCCCGATGTGCTTTTCCTCATAGCGTACCTGGGCGCCTCTGCCCACAAAAAAGCGGTGAACGCCGTTGTGGCGGGCTTCGCCCGCGTCATCGGTATGTACGCCGCAGCCGGCCACGATGGCGACCCGGGCGCCATCGCCGATATAAAAATCGTTGTAGGTCAGGTCATGCACGTCGCCGCGGGTGACCGTGGCGGGGATATACACCGTTTCATCCCGCGCGCCCGGGGCTACATGGATCTCAATGCCCGGCTTGCCCTGGGGCAGCGGGACGATCCTGACGGCGTCGGTGCTGCGGCGCCCGGCGCAGCCGGAGTCCTGGCGGATGTTGTAAGCGCCCTTGAACTGGCCGGTGTAGCCGGCGACGGTGCGCAGCAGCTTCTCCGAGATGGGGTTGAGCGGTACGGGATTCATGCGCCCACCTTCCTGCCCGCCGGGCAATGGCCTGCGATCTCGCCGGCCAGCAGGCCGGGCATGACCCGGTCGTGCGCGCCCTGGACGCGCAGCTGGCCGGAGGAGATCACGATGATCTCATCGGCGATGTCCAGCAGCCGCTGCTGGTGCGAGATGATCACCATGGTCATTCCGCGCTGCTTGAGCGCGCTGAACACGTCCACCAGGCCGTTGAAGGACCACAGGTCAATGCCGGCCTCCGGCTCATCAAAGATGGAGACCTGCGTGCCCCGCGCCAGGACGCTGGCGATCTCCACGCGCTTGATCTCGCCGCCGGACAGGCTGGCGTCCACATCCCGGTCGATATAATCCATGGTGCACAGGCCCACCTTGCCGGTCAGCTCGCACATCTCCTCAAAGCTCAGCGCGCGACCGGCCGCCGTCTCCAGCAGGCCCTGGACGGTCAGACCCTTGAAGCGCACCGGCGTCTGAAAACCATAGCTGATGCCCAGACGGGCGCGCTGGGTGACATCCAATTCCGTGATGTCCCGGCCGCCCAGCAGGATCTGCCCTGAGGTGGGCTTGACCAGCCCGGCGATCAGCTTGGCCAGGGTGGTTTTGCCGCCGCCGTTCGGCCCGGTGACCACCGACAGGCGGCCCTCCGGGATGCTCAGGGTCAGATCGTCAATAATGACCTCGCCGTCGGGCAAGGACCAGGTGACATTGCGCAGTTCCAGCAAATTTCCCTCCTTGGGCCCCGCCCGGGGCCGCCCTGCTACGGCATTATTATACCCGCAGACACGCCCGGCAGACAAGTTGAAGCGCGCACGAGCAAACGCGGCGCCCGTACCTTGCGGGAAGATTTCCGCGATTTATTTGACCCAAGCGGCGCGCGCGGATAAAATGGCATCATTGTCCGCGAGGAGGGGATGCGCATGCGCCTGAAACAACACACCGGCAGCCTGATGCTGCTGCTGGCCGCCGTGATCTGGGGCAGCGCCTTTGTGGCGCAAAGCATGGGGATGGATCACATCCAGCCCTTCACCTTCCAGGCCCTGCGCTCCCTGATGGGCTCCCTGGCGCTGCTGCCGGTCATCGCGCTGTTCGGGCGGCGGGACAAAAAGGCCGGGCGGCAGCCGATGCCGCGGGAAAACCGCCACCTGCTCCGGGGCGGCCTGCTGTGCGGGCTGGCCCTGTTTGTGGCCATCAACCTGCAGCAGTTCGGCCTGGTCACCACCACCGCGGGCAAGGCCGGCTTTCTGACCGCGCTGTATATCCTGATCGTGCCCATCTATGGCCTCTTTCTGGGCCACAAGCCCGGGGCCGCCCTGTGGGTGGCTGTGCTGATCGCCGCCGCGGGGCTCTACCTGCTCAGCGTCACCGAGCGCTTCACGATCGCCCGGGGCGATTTTCTGCTGATCCTGTGCGCTTTTTTCTTCGCCCTGCAGATCATGCTGGTGGACCATTTCGTTCAGAAGGTCAACGGCGTCAAGCTGTGCGCCATGCAGTTCCTGGTGTGCGGGCTGCTGTCCCTGGGCGCGATGTTCCTGTTTGAGCAGCCGCGCGCGGACGCCATTTTGCGCGCGGCCGGGCCGCTGCTGTATGCCGGGGTGCTGTCCTCCGGCGTGGCCTATACCCTGCAGATCCTGGCCCAGCGCACCACGCCGCCGGCCATCGCCAGCCTGCTGATGAGCCTGGAGGCGGTCTTCGCGGTCATCACCGGCGTGATCGTGCTGGGCCAGGTGCCCACGCTGCGGGAGATCATCGGCAGCGCGCTGATGTTCTCGGCCATCCTGATTGCCCAGCGCGGCAGCCCGCCCCGGGACGCCCATCCGGAGCCGCCGGACACGGAACAATGTTAAAATCCTCGCAAATTCCCGGTAAACTCGCTGTAAAGCGCCATGATCGGCCCGGCTGATGTGCTATACTGAAATTGCTGTCTGATCACCTGAAAAGAAAGGGAACAAGATGAGACTGGACGTTGTGAACGTAAAAAAGAGCTTCGGGGACAAGGAGATCCTGCATGGCATCTCCTTCAGCGTTACCTCCGGGCGCGCCATGGGCTTCTTGGGGCGCAACGGCGCCGGCAAGTCCACCACCATCCGCTGCCTGATGGATGTCTTCCGCCAGGACAGCGGTGATTTTTTGCTGGACGGCCAGCCCTTTGAGCCCTGGAAGATGCGCATCGGCTACCTGCCCGAGGAGCGCGGCATGTACCAGAAGAACAAGGTGCTGCCGCAGCTAGCCTATTTCGCGCGCCTGCGCGGCGCTTCCAAGGCCGATGCCCTGCGCAGCGCCAACTACTGGATTGACTATTTTGAGCTGGGCGAGTTCAAGAACAAGAACCTGGAAACCCTCTCCAAGGGCAACCAGCAGAAGATCCAGATCGCCCAGTCCTTCCTCAACGAGCCGGACATCCTGATCCTGGACGAACCCTTTTCGGGGCTGGACCCGGTCAACGCCCAGGTGTTCAAGGACACCATCGCGGACTTTGTGCGCCAGGGCAAGCTGGTCATATTCTCCTCCCACCAGATGGGTTATGTCGAGGAGGTCTGCGACGACGTCACCCTGATCCATGAGGGCGATATCGTCCTCAGCGGCAGCCTGGACCGCATCAAGCGCGAGGAGGGCCGCGACAAGCTGTACCTCTCCCTGGCGCAGGATGAGGGGCAGGATGAGCTGACCAGGGCGCTGCAAAGCGCTTTTCCCGGGCTGCTGGTCACAAACAGCAGGGATGGCGAGGGCCTGATCCTGGACACCCAGGGCCAGGCGCTTCAGGACCGGCTGCTGAAATGGCTGGCCGGGCAGCAGGTGACCGTCCGCCGCTTCGGGCTGTATGAGCCCAGCCTGACAGACATCTTTATTGAAAAGGTGGGTGAAACGGCATGAAGGACTTTCTGACGGTTTTTCAATATGAGTTCAAGATCCAGCTGTTCAAGCGCGCGGCCATCGTGACCATGGTGGTCATCATGCTGATCATGGCGGTCGTCACCAGCCTGCCGCGTATCATCAGCCTGTTTGACAGCGGGGAGCCGGGCGGCCAGAAGGCCGATGGCGGCATCAGCGGCTTTGAGAAGGCCGGCTACCTGATGCCGGAGGATGAGCAGACGCGGCTGGCGCTCCTTGCGGTCCTGGGCAGCGAGGCGCCCGGCTACGCGGACCGCGCCGCCCTGGAAAAGGCCCTGGCTGACAAGGACATCGAGGTGGGCTTTGTCGTGGCGGACGACCTGTCCTATGAGGCCGTTTATCAGGACCGCTCAATGACGGAACAGCGTGACCAGATCATGGGCGACATCCTCACCGCGATGAAAAAAGAGCGCATGCTGCTTGAGCACGGCCTCAGCGGCGAGGATTACGCGGCCATTGAGGCCGCGCGCGCCCAGGGCACCACCACCATCCTGGGTCAGGACAGCACGAGCAACTACGCGATCACCTTCCTCCTGTTGCTGCTGGTATACTTTATTGTGCTGATGTACGGCAGCAGCGTCTCCAGCGTGATCGCGCGGGAGAAGGACAGCCGTACCATGGAGATCCTGATCACCTCCACCCGCCCCACCAAGCTGATTATCGGCAAGGTGGCCGCCTCCGGCCTGGCGGCGCTGATCCAGTTCGGCCTAGTGATCTTGGTGAGCTATCTGGGCATACAGTTCAACAAAAGCACCTATCCGCCGGAGGTGCTGATGATGATCTCGGGTACCATTACCCCCGGCTACATGTGGAGCTATGCTTTCTTCTCCTTCTTTGGCTTTATTCTCTATCTCTTCCTCTATGCCGCGCTGGGCTCCACCGTCTCCAAGATGGAGGACCTGGCCAGCGCCACGGGCCTGGTGCAGTTCCTGTTCATCGCCGGCTATCTTCTGGCGACCTTTGCCGCGCAGATGCCCAACAGCGCCGTGGCGGTGGTCGGCAGCATCATCCCCTTCACCTCCATCATGGTCATGCCCATCCGCTTCGGCCTGGTCACCGTGCCCTGGGTAGAGGTCGTTGCCGCCGGCGTGCTGATGCTGGCCTTTGTCGCCTTCTTCGCCTACCTGAGCATCAAGATCTACCGCTGGGGCAGCCTCAACTACGGCAACAAGACCAAGCTGACCCGGATCGTCCGCGAGGCGCTGCGCCGGGAGCATCGCTGACAAGCCGGTTTTTCTCCGCCGCCGCGCCCGGAAGGGTACGGCGGTTTTTTGTTAGCTTGGTTTTGCTTGTCCTTTAGGTCGGTGTTTTTGTTCGATACTGATGTAAAGCTTGGAATCGGACAATGTCACAGGGCCGTTTTCCGGCGATGTCCATCGCCGTTTGGGGCATCAGGCTGTTTCCCCGCGGAAAAGGGTAGCGCCGGCAAGCGGTTTCACAATTCATTCTTCATTCACAAACTCTTAATTATATCATCATCCTTCAGCAATGATGCCTTCTGTCGGGAAGTATTCCTGCGCCGATCCTTCTCTTTTTGTCTTCATACATGGAAGCGTCGATTTTTTTAATAAAATCATCGATGGACCCATGCTCGTTTTGATAGATGCTGTAGCCCATTGAAAAATGTATCTCGTAAGGCTTCTTTCCCGATTCATTGAACTGGGTGACCTGTGCTTTGATGATGTCAACCAGCTCGCCGATTTCTTTCTGGGAGTTGATATGCATCAAGATGATAAACTCATCGCCCCCAAGCCGGCACAATACCCCTTGATGGCCCACGGCTGCGCGCAAGATCCTGCCGGCAATGGAGATCGCCTCATCCCCTTCAGCGTGTCCGAACCTGTCATTGATGCTTTTTAAGTTGTCAATGTCCAGCATGATTCCGGCCAGCGCGTCGGCGGCGCCCCCATTTTTGCTGTGCATTAACAGGATGTTGTTAAAGTACTGTCTGTTGTATAATCCCGACAGGATATCCACATAAGCCGCTTCTTTTTGAACGTTGATGAACAGGGAGATCATCCCGATGGACACGCCGAGCCATATAAGGGAGTATCCATAAAAGAAGAACTGCAGCAGGCTTCCGATGATGATGGGAATCATAAAAAGAACAGCGGGCAGAAACAGATACTTATGCACCTTCTTGCGATACCGGTAGATCAATATCACCCCGTATGCCATATAGGAATAAGTAACGGCATATGGAATGATATATAAGTTCGTTCTTTGATAGATATTGTCTTGATTGACCGTAAAAAACACAGGCGTCGCCAGGTTGATCAGGCAGCCGATGATCACCAGCGCGGCAGGGATCGCCACCACAGGATAGATCCGCCTGATTCTTTTCATATCTGTAAACAGTTTATAGTCCGCGAATACTACCCAGGAATACGCGAATACAATCGTGACAACAAATAAACTGTCATTCAGCGCGATTGACAAAGCGCGGTATCCACAGGCCGTTTTGCCATCGATACACATCACAGCCGTTTCAGTCAGGCATTGCAGAATGTTTAGAATGATCATCGTGTAGTATATCTTCTCATCCAGCAATCCATGATGCGTTGGTCTTTTTGAACTCAATAAAATGATGAACAACAGCAGCACTGCCGTTCCGTTTGCGATATATATGGCTGGTAAATTAATCATTTTGATTTACCCCCTTTTGTACCCATGATCATTATATCTCTTTTCGTCCCGGTTTGCCAATAAAATCCGGGAACGTTTACATAACTGCCAATCGTGACGGAATTCGTGTATAATCCCATATATATCCAATCCCCGAAAAGAATCAGGACAGGAGTATGCTTCAAATGGGTATGGGTTCTTTGCTGCTGGCGGTCATTTATCTGATTTTTATCAGCCTCGGGCTGCCGGATTCCCTGTTGGGGTCCGGCTGGCCGACCATGCAGGTCTGCTTCAATGTGCCCTCGTCGTACGCCGGGTTTGTTTCCATGACGATTTCCTGCATGACTGTGATCTCCGCCTTGCTTGGCCCCCGGATGATCCGGAGATTCCATACGAAATCGATCGTAGTCGTTTCCATTGGCATCACGGTGCTGGGTCTGTTCGGCTTTTCCATTTCAGGGCAGTACTGGATGCTGTTCCTGTTCGCTGTGCCGTACGGGCTTGGCGCGGGCGCCATCGACGCCTCGGTCAATCACTATGTGGCCAACCATTATCCTTCCTCCGTGATGAACTTCCTGCACTGCTTCTACGGCGTCGGCGCTGTGATCAGCCCCTATATCATGTCCCTGGCGCTGAGGTTTGCCCGATGGAATGAGGGATACCGGTGGACAGCCTATATCCAGCTGGGCATTCTGCTGGTGTGCGTCCTGTCCCTGCCTTTGTGGAAGCAGAACGGAAAACGGGCGGAAGAAGAAAACCGCCACAGCGCCGGGATCAGGGAAACGCTCAGGGTCCCGGGCGTTCTGCTGACCCTGATCGCGTTTTTTGCCTACTGCTCCGGCGAGGCCACCTGTTTTCTGTGGACGCCCAGCTATTTCGCGGGCACCAGGGCGGGATTGAGCGATGAGACCATCGCTTCCTTCGGCTCCCTGGTCTTCGGCGGCCTGATGCTGGGCAGGCTGATTTCCGGATTCATTGCCAACAAGCTGGGCGACAGGCTGTTGATCCGCCTCGGCATTGCCCTGGAGCTGCTTGGCATCCTGCTGGTCTTCCTGCCGGCAAAGGGGTATGTCGCTGCGGCCATCGGCTTCGTGGTCATCGGGACAGGCATGGGGCCGGTGTATCCAGCCATCCAGCACATGGCGCCGGCCAACTTCGGCAGACGGTACAGCGCGGCAGTGATCGGGCTGCAGATGGCCTCCGCCTATATCGGCGCCACCTTCATGCCCATGGTGTTCGGCAATATCCAGCAGGCCGTTGGGATCGCGGTCATGCCCGTATACCTGCTGATCTTCGCGATCCTCAATCTCGGATTGCTGGAGATCGCCTATCGCAAACTGCCGCGCACAGCTCAGGAGGCGTGATAAAGCATCCCTTGAGCAGTATCCGTCAAAACAAGACGGGCAGTATCCTTATCACCGCATCTGCGTACAAAACTGCAAAATCAGCAATGTTACGATGAGTAACGCCGCTGTCACGGGAAAATGATTGTGCTGGCGGCAGGGGCTGCGTATGATGCAATCAAAAAGCAGGAGGTGACCATGATGACTTTTGGAGAGAAACTGCAGAATACAAGAAAGGGAGCGGGGCTGTCGCAGGAACAGCTGGCGGAAAAATTGTCGGTTTCACGCAGCGCCGTGGCAAAATGGGAAAACGACAACGGCATACCGGACATCGATAATTTAAAGGCCATCGCCCAATTGCTGGATGTGAGCATTGATTATCTGCTGGAGAACGGCAGCAGCCTGGAGTTTGATGTGATGCGCGAGCCCATTGATATCAACGCCTTTGAGAAATCGAAGAAGCGCAAATTCCGCCATGATACGGTGGTGCTGTCCAAGTTCCCGGACGCTGATTCCATCATCCCCCTGTGGCGTGAAAAAAAGCTCAGCAAATGGGAAACGGCCTTTGAGTGGATCTTGTCTCCCGCGTTCGGAGCATTTGATTTTATAGACAAGGTTGACAATGACGGCTATTATTACCTGGTGGAAAAGAAAGGCCAGCAGTATCTGGTCAATGTGAGTAGGGAGTTTGTGACATCATCCAAACTGGTCAGGCGGATAGATGAGCAGAAGTTTACCATCGGCAAGCACAAATTCAAGAGACTGGATCCGCAGGAGCTGGTGGAAAAGGTATAGGGAAAAGGCAAACGAAAAAACGCTTGGCAGGTTGATCAGATCTCCACTGCGGAAGGAAGAAGCATGACGGATCTTGTTTTGATCGGCGCGACAGGCCATCTGCAAAGCGTGATGGACAGTATTCTGGCGAGGGGATGCTACCGCGTGGCGCACATCGTGGATGACAACACGGCAGGGCGCGAATTTTTCGGACAATATGTGGAGGGCGCCACAGACCTTCTGCCAGAGTTCCACGCGCGGGGCATGCGCCACGCCTTTGTGTCAGCGGGCGCCATCGGAGGCTATGGCAACCGGGAGAAGTGGTATCAGCTTGCCAGGCGGACCGGCTTTGAAATCGTGAACATCATCGACCCGAGCGCGGCGGTCTCTCCCCATGCGAAGCTGGGCGAGGGCGTATTCATTGGCAAGAACGCGGTAGTAAACGCCTATGCCCGGATCGGCAACATGGTGATCGTCAACACAGGTTCCATTGTGGAGCATGCGGACGTGCTGGAAGATTTTGTGCACATTGCCCCCGGCTGCACCCTCAGCGGCGGCGTCCGTGTGTGCCGCGGCGCGCATGTGGGCGCCGGTTCCGTGGTGCGCCAGGACATCGTGATCGGCGCGGAGAGCCTCATCGGCATAGGCAGCGTGGTAGTCAGGAATATCGCTCCCCGCATGGTCGCCTATGGGAATCCCTGCAGAGAACAGCATCCTTTGGAAATTTGAAGAAAACAGGGCTGATATGGTTTTAGAAAAAAGCCCGGAGCGCTTTCATGCATCCGAGCCTTTTTATGCCATGATCCGGATGAGCAGCATATAACACGCCGTGCCCAGCGTGATGCTCAGCAGGGCGCTGCGCCGCTTGCGGTAGCTGAATACGGTCAATGCCACGGCCAACACATCCGGCAGCGCCGCCGTGAAGGGCTGGAAATCGACCGCCCGCAGGCAATAGACCACCAGCATGCCGATGGCGGCGTAGGGCAGCGCGCGCCCCAGATAGGCGATATAGGGAGGCAGGGTCCGCCCCGGCGGAAACAGCAGGAAGGGCGCGAAGCGGATCAGCGCCGTCACCAGCGCCACCACCCCCACTGTCAGCGCGCCGTGCAGCGTCATGCCTGGGTCTCCCCGATGGACATCCGGCTGCGCAGCGCGGTGAGCAGCAGCAGGATGAGGCCCATGGACGGCAAAATAAACCGGCCGGGTCCGAAGGCCGCCAGGCATGCCAGTGAGCTGCCCAGGCCGATGAGGGCGGGCAGGCGGCCCTGCGCGCTCATCCACTGCTCGGTAAACACCACCACAAACAGCGCTGTCATTGAAAACTCCACGCCTTGGAAATCCCATGGCAGCGCCGCGCCCGCCAGCGCGCCCAGCAGGCTGCCCAGCGCCCAGTAGAAGTGCCCCAGCGCGGACACCTCAAAATAGTACCGGTAGCGGTCAAGCCCCGCGGGCGGGTCCTGCGCGCACAGCAGGCTGTAGGTTTCATCGGTCAGCGCGAAGATCAGGTAGGGCTTTTTGCGGCCGGCGCTCCGGTACTTCTCCAGCATGGAAATGCCGTAAAACAGGTGGCGCGCGTTGATCAGCAGCGTCATCAGCGCCGCCGTCACCAGCCCCGCGCCGCCGCTAAGCAAATCCACCAGCACAAACTGCATGCTGCCCGCGTACACCGTCAGGCTGATGATCAGCGCCCAGTAAAAGGGATAACCGCGCGACACCAGCAGCACGCCAAAGCCAAAGCCCAGCACCAGATAGCTTGCGCTTACCGGCAGGGTCTTGATGAAGGCTGCCCTGGTCTCCGCCCGCATGTGTCCCGCGCCTCCTAAATTCAGATGGGCATATTGTAGCCACGCGCCCGCCCGGACGCAAAGAGGCGGCTGTTCTTATGATGTTTCCTTGACATCCCGGGAAGCGAATGAAGAGAACCTGAAACAGCAGGAAGGGAGAAGCTGAAAACAAGTCCCACACCTTGCGTGGGGCTGTAGCAAAATGCAAAGTCTACTGCAGCCACTTTTTGCTTGCCTGTACATCACCTCCCTTTCTTTGTGCATATTGGATGCAATTATTGAATAATGCCTTTGTCAATTCCGGATTGCTTTGCAACTGTTTCAGTTTCTTTTATTGAGCGGTAGAATTGTTCACATTTATTTGGTACAATATTTTGTAGTCAACAAGTTGGAATTTACAGGGGATAGAATGGCAATTTCAAATATTAAAACAACAGTAAAAGCAAAATTACAGGATGTATGGGATGTTGTTGCGTCGTTGGAGAATTACCAATGGCGCAGTGATATAAAGGTGATTGAAGTAATAAGCGAGAAGCAGTTTGCCGAAATAACAAAAGATGGCTATACAACAACTTTCACTATCACGAGAACAGAACCTTATGTACGTTGGGAGTTTGATCTGGAGAATGATAATATGCGGGGTTATTGGATAGGTCTGTTTTATGCAAAAGGTGATGTGACTGAAATAGATTTCACAGAGGTCGTAACAGCAAAGAAGCTGATAATGAAGCCATTTGTAAAAGGTTATTTGAAGAAACAACAGAAACGTTACATTTCTGATTTGAAAATGGCGGTAGAAGGATAAATCGAGATTTGCGGGTAAGAAAAAATGGAGAATTGTGGTTGGTGTAATCTATCTGAAGAAGACAAACAGTTTCAGGTGTACGAAAGTACATTTTGGTCTGTTTTTCTTTCAGATGAACAGGATTATATCGGACGGTGCATTTTAGTTTTGAAGCGTCACTGCGGTTCATTGTCAGAGCTAAAAGATGATGAATGGGAAGAGCTTCGCATGCTGATTTGTAAAGTGGAGGCCTGCTTAAAGACTGCTTTTGGGGCTACCCTATGTAATTGGAGTTGTTTGATGAACAGCTTTTATAAAGATTCAGACCCTGATCCTCATCTTCATATCCATGTTAGGCCTAGATATGATAAGCTATTGATGCTTAACGGAAACACTTATATTGATAACGAGTTTGGCCATCATTATGCAGTGAAAAGAAGCGGGGCGATACCTCTTAAAGATAAAGAAGAGGTGTTTACTCGACTAAACGAATGGATGAACCGTTAAATTCCAGTTTGCTGTCTTGCGTATCGCTCTAAAAAAGCCTTTTGATTGACAATGCTGTTGCTCTCGCCGCCGTCCCTGTCCTCGTCACCAACTGAAAGGCGGGAGTATAGCGCGGTGATCTTGTTGTAGGGTATCATGGCGTTATCCTCCTTTGCGTCCATACACTTTTCCTTACAGTTGATAGTATGCTACCCAAGGTAACGCAGATGATACCGCTTACCTGGGGATGCGTTTTCTTACTCGGTCAAAAACCTCCTCATGCGTAAGCCGCACGGGATTTGTTTCTGCGGCCTTGTCAGCTTCGTCCAGTTTCATTTCGATATCCTGAGTGAGAGCCGTATAGTGTTCCAGGCTCATCACCACCATGGAGCCATAGCCATTCTTGGTCAGGTACACAGGCTTGCCGCTTTTGACGCTTTCCTCTATCGCGCGGAAATTATTGCGTAAATCAGATACAGGGCGGATGTCGATCATGTGCTCGCCTCCTTGGAGCCTCTGCTTATTTATGGCGTTATTTTATCATAACTACGCCATGCATGCAACCAAAGATATACCTGACAATTGGAGCTTTGCCGCCAGCGCAGGGATAGCAAACACGTGTTTCTTGATACGATCAAAGATTTTTCCATCAGGCTGTATGGAAATATCCTTTTCCCGTCTCATTGCTCCAGGCTGGCAGGATTCAACAAAAAATCAAAGATGCTCATGATCAGAACACCACTGTCGTTATAATGT
>JAKPNM010000008.1 GCA_029548395.1 Bacillota bacterium | reverse complement strand
CGGCGTCAGGCACGGCGGCACCATCCTGGATTTGAGGTTCCGCTCCTTTGTGGGCGATTACCAGCTGCCCACCCGCACGGGCATGACCATCGGCGAGTTCGCCCGGTATGTAAAAGCTTATTTGAAGCTGGACCTGGACCTGAGCGTAGCGCCCCTGAAGGGCTGGCGGCGGCGGATGTACCTGGATGACACCGACCTGCCATGGGTCGCCCCTTCGCCCAACTGTCCAACGCTGCAGGCAGCCCTGGTCTATGTGGGCACCTGTATTTTTGAGGGCACCAACCTGTCCGAAGGCCGGGGGACCGCCCAGCCGTTTGAGCTGATCGGCGCCCCCTTTATCAGGGCCGGGGAGCTGGAGCGGCACATGGCCGGGGAGCCCCTGCCCGGCTTGCATTTCCGGGCGGCCTCCTTCCAGCCCACCTTCAGCAAGCACCAGGGCGCGCTGTGCCATGGGGTGCAGCTGCACATCACCGACCGGGAACGGGCGGATCCGATCCTGGGGGCCCTCAGGCTGCTGGACGCTGTGCGGCAGCTGTACCCGGATAAAATCGAGTTCATCAGCTGGGACGGGGGGCAGACATATACCCTGGACAAGCTGCTGGGCACTGACCTGTACCGCGCAGGCAAAATGGGCGGTCGGCAGCTGCTGGATCATTTTGCCCCGGGGGTGCAGGCCTTCCGGGAGGCGCTGACGCCTTATCTCCTGTATCAGTCATAGTCCCCTGTTGTAGGCGTTCGATATTTTCCTGACGGCATATTGAGCCTTCAGGGATCGTTTGTTCTGAAATCAGCTTATACCGGATTGTGAAATCATGGAATGATTCCCCTGTACGGCGGAGGTGGTTCTGTGCGGATCTCTGTCATGCCCATGCAAACTGAAGAGGATATGGACGGCAAGGCCTACGTCCACTGGAAATCCTGGCATGAAACCTATACAGGGATCGTTGATGCCGAATTTCTGCCGGACTTCTCGCTGGAAAAATGCCGCGGGATGGCCCGGCGCTGGCCGGACAACATGCTGCTGGCCAAAACCGAGGACGGCAATGTGATCGGGTTCCTGGCGTATGGAAAGACCCGAGACGCGGATATGGAGAACTGCGGGGAGATTTTCGCGATCTATGTGCTGCGGGCGTATCAAAAGCGGCGGGTGGGCTACAGGCTGATGAACGCGGGGCTGGAAAAGTTGCGGGACTACGGCAAAACCGTGGTCTGGGCGCTGAAGGACAATGTATCCGCCATCCGGTTTTATGAGCGGTACGGCTTTGCCCGCGACGGCGCTGAAAAAGAGATCGTTCTGGGAAAGCCGCTCATCGAATTGCGGCTGGTGATCAGCCGGAAAGCTTGACCGTGAATTGATTGGAACAGAATCATGACATATCGATTTACAGGGGGATTGAGCTGTGACGATCAATGAGATCTTCCAGAAATTTCCAAACAAGCGGACGATTGAGCACATTGAAGATAATTTCGCGTTCAATCGTGAGGATGCCATACGCCTGCTGAAGATTTTATTGAAAGGAAACAAGTATATTGTGCTTGGTGTGGATTGTTGATGAGTATCTTGTGTTCACTTATGACCAATGGTTATTGAGTGAACGGAAGCAAACGAACCTGAAGGAAGACAGCTGCAGGGAAGCGAAAGACTTTATTATGGCTTATGCTTCAGACCGGCCGGCAAGTTTTTACTTTTTTACGATTATCAAAGCTGATGTTGTGTTGGCATGGCTGTAGGACACGCTTATTCTTTACTTTCGAACGCGAAAGGCAAGTAGGGCGCCGGGCTGGGAGTAAGGGCTGAAGACTGTTTGATTGTCCGGGATTTCCGTGATAGGATACAAGGGAACGTCAAAAAGCAGAAAAGAGGTACGATGATGTACAAAAAACTGATGGCAGCTTCCCTCGTCCTGATGCTGGTTCTGGCTCTTTCCGGTTGTGCTCCCAGCAACCAGGCCCGCTATGAGGAGGCGCAGAAACAACTGGCCAATGGGGAATATGACAAGGCCATCACGGCCTTCCGGGAGCTTGGCGAATATGAGGACAGCGGCAGCTTTTTGCTGTATGCTGGGGCTCTTCAGCTGTTGACAGCCGGACAGTTTGATGAAGCCATCAAGAACTTCATCAATCTGGGCAGCTTCAAAAGCAGCGCGAAATGGCTGCAGTATGCCAAGGCCAGTCAGGCTGAGGCGCAGGGGGACTATGCCGGCGCTCAAGCCCTGTTCCTGGGCCTGGGCCTTTTTCATGACAGCGCGGCGCGGGCGGAGACAGCCAGGGGCCTGGAGCAGCAAAGCATCTATCAGCAGGCAAGCCAGGCCGAGGCGTCGGGGGATTACGCCAAGGCTCAAGAACTGTTTATAAGCCTGGGGGATTATCATGACAGCGCGGCACGGGCGGAGACAGCCAGGGGCTTGGAGCAGCAAAGCATTTATCAGCAGGCTGACCAAGCCGAGGCGGCGGGTGACTTTGCCACGGCTCGTGAGCTGTTTGTCAGCCTGGGGGATTACCAGGACAGCGCAGACCGGGCGGAGGAGCAAAATCAATGGATGGTCTATAAAGAGGCCGACCAGGCCGAGGTAGCGGGTGACTTTGCCAAGGCCCGTGAGCTGTTTTTAAGCCTGAATAGCTTTCAGGACAGCTCAGCGCGGGCGGAGAAGCAGATTAACCAGCAGAATCAGATGATCTATGATCAGGCCGCTCAGGCCGAGGCAGCGGGTGACTACCGCAGGGCACAGGTGTTGTTCACCGGTTTGGGTCTTTTTAAAGACAGCGCAGCCCGGGCCGACAACGCCCAAGCCCTGGAGAATCAGCGGGTTTATAATCTGGCCATCCAAACGGCAGAGACGGGTGACCACGCGGGCGCCAAAACACTTTTCATCAGCCTGGGAGACTATCAGGACAGCGTAGCGCGGGCGGAGGAGCAAAACCGGTGGATGATCTATCAGGAGGCCAGCCAGGCGGAGGTAGCGGAGAATTATACCAGAGCCATTGAGCTATTCCTGAGCCTGGGCAGTTTTTATGACAGCGCGGCGCGGCTTGCGGGCGCAAGAAACCTTGAGACCTATCAAAAGGCTAGCCAGGCTGAGACGAATAGGGAGTATGACACCGCATATGAGCTGTTTACGGGCCTTGGTTTCTTCAAGGACAGCGCGGAGCGGGCTAAAGAGGTAAAGAGCCAGAAAATCTACCTGAGTGCTGACCAGGCGGCAAAGGATGGGGAGTATTCCAAGGCCTTTGAATTGTTTATTGGTCTGGGTGGGTTCCGTGACAGCGCGGAACGGGCGCTGAATCTGAGCCCCCTTCAGGATAAGCACACTGTATTTGCATTTATGGGCGATGTGGCCTGGTTTCGAGGTCAAAATGGAATGCATGGTTTATTGTCCCGGGAAGGCAGGGTTTTGATTCCGCCGCAATTTGAAGGCGTGAGGTTCTGGTTTAACATAGATTCATCAGGTGACTGGCTGGCAAGGGGGGTCATCCAAGATTCGCAATATATTATCAATTCCAAAGGTGAAATAATTCACGATCAAATTACCAATCGTTTCAGCAGCTTTGTCACTGATGGGTTGATAGGGTTTGTAAACAAAGATGACAAATGTGGGTTTATTGATACAAAAGGAAATGTTATTATCGAGCCTGTTTGGGACGGAATTGGTGAGTTTAAAAATGGGTTGACTTATGTATTGAAAGACGGGAAATATGGTGTGATTAACACCCGGGGTGAGCTGGTAACAGAATGTGTTTGGGATGATGCTTGGCCGACGAATTATGGAATGATAGCCGTGAAGAAAGATGACAAATGGGGCATCATCAATACTCAAAGCGAAGTAGTGATGGAACTGGTCTGGGATGATATAGGATTCATCAATGACCAGTTTGTATGCGTCAAACTGAATGATAGATGGGGCATTCTCACTGTTAAAGGAGCAGTGGTACTAGAGCTGGAATGGACATCCATCTCCATGTGTTCCAATGAAATATTTGAGGTAAATAAAAACACTAAAAACAACTATCAAAGCCATTATTACCTTATTCAGAACGAGACTATAACTGAGTTGAAATGGGCACATATTGATCCTTTCTTTGAAGGATTGGCATCGGTAAAAGTAAATGAAAAATGGGGCTATATTAATACTCATGGCCGGCTTGTGGTTCGACCGATCTGGGAAGAAGCCGGGCCTTTCAGGGAGGGGCTTGCGCCAGTGAAACAGGGTGGGAAATGGGGCTATATCGATACCCAAGGACGACTAGTAATTCAACCTGTCTGGGATTTGACTGGGGGTTTCTCAGAGGGACTAGCGATGGTAATAGAGGATAAAAGACGGGGGTATATCAATCCCCAGGGAGAGGTAGTGATATGGCCTTTCTATAAAGAATCTTCTTTTGCCCAAAATAAGGATGAGTTTTTGGGTTTTTTCAAAGGCGGTTATGTCAAGGTCGGAGTAGGATACATCAATACCCGTGGTGAGATTGTGTTTCCAAGAACTTTATTAAAAATACCCTAATATCAAAACAATAAGTGAAACACTCACCCTGTAGAAGGACCTGGGCAGGTCGTTCAACCAGTATTCGATGCCCTGGATGTCTGTGCCGGAAAACTTGCTAATGTCGCTTCCCTTTTAAAAAGAGGTGGGAATGTATGAAATGCATGCTTTCGCGTTTTCCCGGCAAGGTGAAGCTGGAGTTTTCTGATGACTATGGGCTGAATCATGAGAACGCGCTTGCTTTTCTGGAGATGGTGTGTAAAGAGGACAAGTATATTGTATGGGGAGTTGCTGTCCTGAATGAACACGCCGAGTACACTTATGACAAATGGCTGTATGACAGCGCGACTGGTTATGAAAACCATCACCAAAGCAGCTATGAGGCTGCCAGGGAGTTTATTGTGGCGTACGGGAAAACCCATCAGAATCTTCACTATTATGTTTTCACGCTGGAGAAGGCGGATGTTGTTCTGCCTCTGCAGTCGTAAAACCAAGTTTGCATATCAGGAGACATTTTTGTATAATGCAATACAGATACGCATAAGCGATTCTTTCTTTAATAATGACGGGAGGATAATGAAATGAGGAAAACGATAGGATTGCTGCTGGTGGCCATGCTCTGCGCGTTGGTGTTTTCGTCCTGTGCCGGGCTGGAAGAAACCGCGGTAAAAAACCCGGAACCCGGAATTCAGGGGCCTGAAGGCTGGCCGGAGGACGTGCCCACGCCCCTGACAGGTGAGTTTCTCTGGGGCGACTGGGCGCCGGACCGGAGCTTTTACACGGTGGACATCCGGTATACGCAGGCCGAAGTTGACGCCTATGCGCAACGACTGCAGGACGCGGGATTCATCAAGACAGACACCGATAAATATGAGTATATTTACGATGATGCCGGTGTCTATGCAAATGACAAATGGGAAATCGTTCTGGGGGATGAAGGGGTCAACGGAGATTACACCTATATGAGCCTTTATCCGATCGTATCCGAAGGATCGGGAGAAACCCCGGAAAAGAGCCTTGAGCCCGGAATTCAGGGGCCTGAAGGCTGGCCGGAGGACGTGCCCACGCCCCTGACAGGAGAGTTTCTCTGGGGCGACTGGGCGCCCGATCGTAGCTTTTACACGGTGGACATCCGGTATACGCAGGCCGAAGTTGACGCCTATGCGCAAAGATTGCAGGATGCGGGATTCATCAAGACAGATACCGATAAATATGAGTATATTTACGGAGACGCCGGTGTTTATGCGAATGACAAGTGGGAAATCGTCCTGGGGGATGAAGGGGTCAACGGGGATTACACCTATATGAGCCTTTATCCGCGAGAATAGACCGGCAGCAAGCGACAGGAACTCAATCAAGAGCTCATCAATCAACTAATTTATAAAAATTCAGGACGATCGCTTGCGTTCAGTGATCGTCCTGAATCCTTATTTCTCGTTCTATATGACCAAGTAACAGTTATGCTTTCACCCCTCAATAACAACGGCCCGTCTCCATCCGAGACGGGCCTGATCGTATCAACGGTTGTTGATGATGTGGCGGAGAGTTAGGGATTCGAACCCTAGGAGGCATTACACCCCACGGCATTTCGAGTACCGCACCTTCAACCACTCGGACAACTCTCCATCAGCCTTGCGTGGTTCGTTCAAGCTTTTTCGTCCGCTTCGATACCTCAACACAGACGGTCTGGCCGCGGGAATATCGTATATCAGCATTTTTGGCCTGTCAAGCTGTTGGCGTGGTCATTCACTTCAGGTGCTGTCATTCACTTCAGGCGGCGGCAGGATCTCTTCCAGGAGAAACGGCCGGCCTGTGCGTGAACTGCGCTTTGCCAGCGCTTAATGCGTATTTCTTCAGGCTCCCGCTGTTGTCAACGAGTGCGGCGCGTTCGTTTTCTTGTCATTGAAAGAGCGCGTGTGTATAATCACAGGCATACGCAGGGCGTCCCGGGCAAGCCGGGCGCGGCAGAGAGGACGGTATGGATTGCACACCAGCTCCGGCAAAGAACAAATTTGCTTTCTCAGCGCGGCGCGCGGCAGTTGTCGTGACGCTTGCGCTGCTCATGACCCTGACGATGCTACAGGGGACGGCTGAGGGCCCTGAGGTTGAAACAACACAGGGATACTTTATAACGGAAACCAACCTGTACGCGCAGCCGGACCGGTCAGGCGAGGTGTTGCTGAGAATTCCGCAGTACACGCCGCTTGTCATCCGGGTATCGGCGGACCCCGCTCAAAAAGGCTTTGGCTGGACGCAGGTGGCGGATGTATCCGGCTATGTCGGCCTGGCGAACCTGCTCCCCATGCCCAAGGTGTTCAGCGATTGGCGTGAGGGCAAGACGATGTTCGCCTGGGATGTCCGCCTGTTGCGCGAACAATCCCTGCATGGCGCCGAGGTGCTGCTGCGCCTGCTGCCTGAGACGCCCTTCACGGTGCTGGGCCGCACCAAGTTCATGCTGTATGTGGAAGCGCAGGGCGTGCGCGGCTACATATATGCCGACAAGCTTGAGGAGCTCCGCCGCGACCAGCCGCTGGAGCCCACCCTCCGGTACAGCGCGATGGAGCAGCCGCTTTTGTCCTGGCCGCTGGCCGGCGCGCAGCCGCTGATCGACCTCAAGGCGGGTCAGCTCCTGCGGGTGACCGGGCAAAACCGAGCTTATCTGCGGGTTGAGGTCATGGACCAGGTGGGCTATGTGCAAAGGCAGCACACAGGCGCCATCGGCGAGGTGGCGGAGCAGACCATGCTGGTGTATTCGCAAACGGCAAGCCCGCTTTATTCCGGGGTGGATGACGCCCGGCCTGCCGGTCAGACCATGGAGCCGGGCAGGCTGTACCAGGTGGATGCGCAGGCCGGGGATTTCCTGCGTTTGAAGGATTCCGGCCTGTTTGCCCGGGCGGGGGGCGTGCAGGCCCTGCTGCTGAAGGCTTTTGCCGCGCCGCGCCTGGCCGGGGTGGACGCGCCCCGGGCCCTGATGGGCCTGCCTGAGGCGGACAGCGCAAATGATCGCTGGCTGCAGCCTGGGCGCCTGTATACCTTTCTGTCATCCTCGGGCAATTGGTGGTATGTTGATGACGGCCTGGTTCAGGGCTTTGTCGATGTGCGGCACCTGACCCCCCTGCCCGAGCGGGGCGAAAAGATGAACCGCACCTACGCGGTGTACACCGGCGAGGCTGCCTTCCTGCCCGGCTCCTCCCAGGCCCAACCAGTGGTGCCCGGGCAGTTGGTGGAGCTCAACGAGCTGTGGGGAAAGCAATGGTTCCGCACCGGACAGGGCAGCTATGTCCATATTGGCGCTGTCGACATCCTGGCCTCTGACGTACCGGTGCGCCCGCACATGGTTATCCTGGATCAGGCGCTGACGATGTACTCGCTGCCGGATGAGGCCAGAGGCCGGGCGCTTGCCGTCCTGGATGCCGGGGAGCAGGTTGAGGTCATCGGCTTTGCCCGTTATTTCCTGTTGCTGCGCGCGCGGGGGATGGAAGGCTATGTGGTTGGCAAGACGCTCAAAACCCATGAGACGCGCTATCTGCCCGATACCGATCCGCCGCCCTGTGAGATCCTGGTCAACAAGGCGGACTTCAGCGTATCGCTGTATGCCCTGGACGCCCGGGGCCAGCGTTATGGCGAGCTGATCCTCCGGGGAATCGCCGCCCTGGGCAAGCGCAGCACGCCCACCCCTTCCGGGCGCTTTCCGCTGGGGTTCAAGCAGCGCTGGGTGCGCTTTAGCCAATCCCAGGCCCCGCACGCCATCACTTACCTGCGCGGCCGCTATTTGCATGGCATCCCCTGCTATGGCCCGGACGAGGCCCAGGTCACCGAGTGGGGTTTGCAGGAGCTGGGCACCCTGTCCAGCGGAGGCTGTGTGCGCATGACCTTTGATATGGCGGCCTATCTCTATTTCAACTGTCCCTCCTACAAAACCATCATGGAGGTCGTCAATGGCCTGGAATAAATCCGCGCCAACGCTCTGTCTGCTGCTTGTCCTTTTGCTGCTGCCGCCGGCAGCGCCGGCTGTGCAGGATGTTCCGCCCCTGACCCCGGAGGATCTTGAGGTGCTGCTGGGCGAGACGGTCTTTTCGCTGGATGTGCCGGCGGCGCCCCTGCTCCGGGCCCTGGATCAGAAGGGCATCCGCCTGACGGTGCGCGAGGTGGACAGCTGCCTGTTCCCCGGCAAGGACCGGGAGTTTTCTGATGATCAGATCTTGATCGGCACCCTGCCCCGCGGCGCGAGCGGCGCTGATATGGTGGAAACCATCATGGCGCTGGGCGGGGAATACATGACCAGGCGGGGCATCGGCATCGGCAGCACCGGGCAGGATGTCCTGGCAGCCTACGGCGAGGCGGCGCTGAAGGATTATGACCTGCTGATCTATTGCCTGCCTGGACAGCCTGACGGTCCGTGGCTGGTGTTTGTGATGGACCTGGAGAAGGATACCGTGCTGTCTTTTTATGCTGTGTTGAACACCCAGGGCTGAGACGGGCTGACCTTTCTTTGCCTTGCGCTGCCGGTGGAGTCCCTGCTGGCAGCCGCGCGGTTGAAGGGGCTTGATTGACAGGCCAACTTGCGGCAGGTAGAATATATAAAACTGTTCAGACAAGGAGTACGCATGGCATACAATGACATCAAGGAAATCCTGCCCCGCTTTCGTTTTATGGGCAGCTATGTTTCCTCCCGTGAATTGACCAGCGGCAACATCAACGATACCTATGTGCTCACCTACCGCAACGGTGAGCGGACCATGATGTATACCCTGCAGCGCATCAACACCTATGTGTTCAAGGATCCCCAGCTGGTCATGCAAAACATTGCCTCGGTCACCAAACATCTCAAGGCCAGCCAGATTCGCCATGGCAGCTACGATGAGCGCCATGTGCTGGAACTGGTGCGCACGGTGGACGGCGATGTCATGCACAAGGACGCGCGCCACGGAGTCTGGCGCGCTTACACGTATATCACGGACGCCCTGGCGCTGGACGTTGTGGATGATCCCGCCCAAATGGAGGAGGTCGGCCGCGCCTTTGGCCGTTTCCAGCGCGACCTGGCTGATTTTCCGGCTGCGCAGCTGTCTGAGACCATCCCCAATTTTCACAACACCACCAAGCGTTTTTATGACTTTGTGCGCGCCGTGGACAATGACAGGGCAGGCCATGTCCGGGAGATGGAGGACGAGATCGAGTTTTTCTTTGAGCGCCGGCGCATGATGGGCGAGATCGTTCGCCTGATGGACAACAATGTCATTCCCTTGCGGGTCACGCACAACGATACCAAATCAAACAACGTCCTTCTGGATAACAAAACGGGCGAGGCGCTGTGCGTGATCGATCTGGATACGGTCATGCCCGGCTCCGCCCTGTATGACTATGGCGACGCGGTGCGTTTCGGCGCCTCCACCGCCCGGGAGGATGAGGAGGATACCAGCCTGATCCGCCTGGACATGGACAAGACGCGCGCCTTCACCCGCGGCTTTGTGCAGGAGACCAGTGGCATCCTCTCGCAGGAGGAGCTCAGCCGGCTGCCCATGGGCATCAAGGTGATGACAGCCGAATTGGCCATGCGTTTTTTTACGGATTATCTGGATGGAGACATATACTTCAAGGTCAACTCTCCCCAGCACAACCTGGTGCGCACCCGCGCTCAGATGGCGCTGCTGATGGACATCGAGCGGCGCGAGGAGGAGCTTATGGAAATGGTGCAGCGCTACTTGACCCGTTATGCTTAGGGACTGTTTTGCAGGAAAACCAGCACAACCCCCGTGCGCGTGCTGATATGAATTGGCCGCCCGGTAGCCGCGTTGCTGACGCCCAGCGGCTCAAAGGCGTTTAAGGTGGCGTCCTGCAAGGGGTAGGAGAGCCCCCTGAGGGTGACTCCGGTGGCAGGATCGCCCCAGCACAGGACGGAGACACGCCTGCCCTCCCGCAGCGGCGGCAGGCTGAGCTGTTCCGCGCAGAGCGCGTGGATGACCACATCCCGGTCGATCATGACACCGCGCAGGCCTTCCTGCGCCAGGCGCGAGAGCAGCTGCAGGTTGGCTACGGCATGATCCAGCCGGCCGCCCAGGGCGCCGTACAGCTTAAAACGGGTGTAACCGCGGCTTTTGGCCAGGCCGATGGCCAACGCCATGTCGGTCAGGTTCTTGCGCCGCGGGAAGCGCAGCAGCGGGATGCCCCGGGGCTGACGGGCGAGAGAGTCCATGTCGCCCAGGATCAGGTCGGGCCGGATGCCGGCCCGCGCAAGCGCCCGGTAGCCGCCGTCCGCCGCGATGACCATATCGTCCGGCCCGGGGTGCAATCCCGCCCTGCAAAAGCCGCCGGCGCCCACAATAAACGCAGTGTTCATTTTGTATACCCTCCCGGATGCGAGTATATCCTGATGGGAGCGGGCTGGCAAGAAAGGAAAGGCATTGAAGAGGAAAAGCCTGTTTGTATGCACCGACTGCGGCTTTGAGACAGCCAGGTGGTATGGTAAGTGTCCGGGCTGCGATGCCTGGAACACCCTGGAGGAGGTCATGCGGGAGACGCCCGCAGCTGCCAAGCCCGTACAAAAACGCTCCGGGGGCACCGGTGCGCAGGCTGAGGCGCTGCCCGACATCGCCGCGGACCGGGCCATATACCAATCCACCGGCATCCCGGAGTTTGACCGTGTCTTGGGCGGGGGTGTGGTGGAGGGCTCGCTGCTGCTCATCGGCGGTGAGCCCGGCGTGGGCAAGAGCACGCTGCTGCTGCAGGTCTGCGCCCAACTGACGCGGCAGGGCAAACAAGTGCTCTATATCACCGGGGAGGAGAGCGCCAGGCAAATCAAGCTGCGCGCGCAGCGCCTCGGCGCCGGGCAGGACAAGGTGCTGATCCTTGCGGAGAACGCCATGGACGCGGTGGAGGACAAGCTGACGCAGCTTCAGCCGGATTATGTGGTGGTCGATTCCATCCAGACCATGTACCGCTCGGACATGGCGTCCGCGCCCGGATCGGTCAGCCAGGTGCGCGAGAGCGCGTCAGTGTTCCTGCGCCATGCCAAGACCAGCGGCTGCGCCATTTTCCTGGTGGGCCATGTGACCAAGGAAGGCGCCATCGCCGGGCCGCGCGTGCTGGAGCACATGGTGGACGTGGTGCTGTATTTTGAGGGCGACCATCAGCGCGAGTACCGCCTGTTGCGCGCCAACAAAAACCGCTACGGCTCAGTCAACGAACTGGGCTTGTTTGAGATGACGGGCGAGGGCATGCGCACGGTCGAAAATGTGTCGGAAACCCTGCTGCGCGACCGGGCTGCCGGCATCTCCGGCTCGGTGGTGTTTTGCAGCATGGAAGGCAGCCGGCCGATGCTGGTGGATTTGCAGGCCCTGGCTGCGCAAAGCTTTTATCCCTCGCCCAAGCGCACCGCCAACGGCATTGACCAGGGGCGCGTGGCATTGCTGCTGGCAGTGCTGGAGAAGCGGGCGGGGCTTCGCCTGTACAACCAGGATGTATATGTCAATGTGGCCGGCGGCCTGAGCCTGGATGAACCTGCGGCTGACCTGGCGGTCTGCCTGGCGGTGGCCTCCTCGCTGTCTGACAAGACCCTGCCGCACGATGTGGCGGCCATGGGTGAGGTAGGCCTGCTGGGCGAGGTGCGCCCCATTCCCTTTTTGGAGCGCCGCCTGGCCGAATGCGCCCGGCTGGGGTTCATGCAGGTCATCTGCCCAAGGGCCGGCAAGCCCAAGGTGCCCAAGGGGCTGAAGATGATTGAGGTCACCACCCTGTCCCAGGCGGTGGCCGCCTTGCACCTGCTGGCCGGCGGGGCCTAAGGCCCAATGGGTGTGGGCGTTTAGTAGTCTCTTATGAAGCATCGCGGATGTTTTCACTTTGTGATGATTATCATAATTATCATTTAATATATTCTCAATCCTGTCTGCCCACTGAAAGATTTTTTACAGCCGTGACGAATGGCCTGCCTGAAGCGTCTAATGGGTGTAGCGCTACTTGAGGTGAGTGAATGGACAAGGATTTTTTTGTGCGGGAGATTGAACGTGTGAACCAGATGCTTTACCGCGTGTCATTTACCATTCTGCAAAACGATGAAGACTGTAAGGATGCCTTGCAGCAGACAGCTCTCAAAGCCTGGGAAAAACGCGGCAGCCTGAGGGAACCACAGTACTTCAGCAGTTGGGTAACCCGCATTCTCATCAATGAAACCAGGAATATTCAGCGCAAAAGGCGCGGCCTGGTATCCCTTGAAACCGTTCAGGAGCCTACTGCGGATCCGCCAAATCCGGAACTTTCCATCATCATCCATTCAATGCCTGAAAAACTGCGTTTGCCGCTGATCCTGCGATACGCAGAGGGCATGAACTATGAACAAATCGCAAAAACCCTGCGCCTGCCCCTTTCAACGGTACGCGGGCGCATCTACCGGGCCAAACAACATTTAAGAAAGGAACTGGAGGCATGAACAAGCACAAGCAGAATGACCTTGACCTGAAACAGGCCTTCTCTCCGATGCCCGATGATTGCTACCAGGCGCTGATGCATGCAGCCCGTTCCGTCAAGGAGGAAGAACCCGTGAAAAAAACATCATTCAGGATGGTTTTGATTGCCGCCGCAATCCTCATCCTCACCATGGTGGTAGCCCTGGCTGCCAATGAGCTTGGAATTATCAACTTTATGGACAGGTTCCGGGCAAGGCTTCCCGAGTCCGCCCTGGATCTCATGGCGAAAACCGAGAACAAGGTCTTTGCCGTGGGCCCTCTTGAAATCACCCTGCGGGAACTGTTGGCGGATGGCCGGGTGGTGCTGATGACCGCTCATGCAAACAAAGCTGATGAGTCCCCTGCCGTTTTGATGGCGGGCAGCGGCGACATGTCGGACTGCATCCCGGAGAGTGAGGCCAGGCGGCTGAAGCTGCCTCAGGAAACCACCTTCATTGAAGCCGCCAGGCAAATCAAGGCGCCGCTTTATATCGTCCACCCCTATCTGACCATTGATTTTGAGCTGCTTCATGGCGAAGAGATGATGGCTGAATTCTATGCAGAGGACGGCGCCCTATTGCAGATGCAAATGCTGCAAACCAAGCCCGATCAGATCAATGAGACACTCGAAGCTATGCTGACCCTGCATGTGCGTGAAATCAATCCCGAAACCGGAGAACAGGTTGAAGGCAGAGACTGGCGCGTTGACGAAAAGATCTCTGTTCCTGTCAACAAAACCGTGACTGAAAAAAGCTACACGCCCGATGGCAATGCCCTGCTTGACGGTTACACGGTGAAGTCCCTGAAAGCGGAACAAACCGTGGCCGGCATTTACCTGACGACCCAAGCTGAAGCCGGTCCCGGAGTGAAGCGGGAGAATGTCTATCAAACACTATACACCTGGGAATACAGAACGGTTGATGACAAGCCCTTCCCCGACGGCATCAGCATGTCGGGCTATCTGGTAGATGACGCCTGGCCTGTCGTGACGCTTCATCAGATGATAGGATTAGGTGAATTTCCTGATGTCATGAAACTCTCAGGCATTGATGGAATCAGCCTGATCACACTGAAATAAGCGACTGTACCGCGCCGCATGGATGATTCTCATGCGGCGCCTTTTACAATCAGGAGAAACAAAATGAAACGCCTTGCTGTATTCATATCTGTTATTTGCCTCATGCTTTGCCATGTTTCAGCTGAAACCCTGTATACCCAGCGCGTTTCTGCACCCGGCACACATCATCCCGGTTATTCATCTTTCATTGATACCTTCCCGCATCTTGTATTTAACAGTGACAATACCTGGTTCAATACTACCGACGAGTTTGTTTCGGAGTTTGTTTCGGCGCTCAGACTGAGCAATCCGCCTTTTGACTTATTCAGCCTGGACGGATATTATAGCAGGGAGCGCTTGATGTCTGAAGAGTTCTGTGCCGATTTATCTCAGAGCAAGGTCATTAGTGATACCCTGGGACGCATGTGGCCT
>JAKPNM010000005.1 GCA_029548395.1 Bacillota bacterium | reverse complement strand
AGAACTACCTTAACCATCCATGTCCTCCAGGTTTCAAGATGGGGTCATGATACCACCAATGCCCCCTGCCTGCCAGCTTGCTGGCAGCACCATGCTGTATGCTTGAATTTCCGTATCATTTTCTGTATAATGTGTTTCAGGAATGGCGGAGGACCTCCGCCAACAAAAGGAGGCCAGCCAATGAAGCTGATTATCGCCATTGTGCAGGACGAAGACGCGGCGCATCTGGTAAGTGAGTTAATGGAAGACGGCTTTGGTGTCACCAAGCTCGCCACCACCGGCGGCTTTCTGCGCGCCGGCAACACCACCTTGCTGGTAGGCGTTGAGGATGGCCGTTATGACAATTGCATGAGCCTGATTGAAAAGGTTTGCAAGAGCCGCAAGCAAATTGCGACTTCGCCTGTCACCATGGGCGGCGCGACCGGCATGTATGCTCCTTATCCGATTGAAGTCACTGTCGGCGGCGCCACAGTGTTTGTGTTAAACGTTGAGCAATTCCTCAAAATCTGACCATAGCGGCTCCCTATGACATCGGATGCTCTGATTGCATGGCAGTTTAGGGTATTTGCAGCCCTGTCCGCTGTTTTGCCGGCGCTGTTGAAACAATACGCTGACCAGTCTGCCCCCCATGCCCTGATGATCTCAGGGCAATTTGGCGCGGGGAAGGCCACCCTGGCCGGGCTGCTGGCCCGGGCGCTGCTGTGCGAAGCGGCAGGTCAGCGCCCCTGCGGCGCCTGTTCAGGTTGTCGCAAAACACAGTCTTTGAGCCATCCCAACCTGCTTCAGGTGCGCGCAGCGGAAAAACAGCGCAGCGTTAAGGTGGAGCAGGCCCGTAATTTGATTGCCAGCCTTGCCAGCTATCCCTTTGAGACCGGACCGCGCGTGGTATTGCTGGAATTGGTGGACACTTTCACAGTCCAGGCACAAAACGCATTGCTCAAGGCGGTCGAGGAGCCGGACAGCGCCACCTATTTTCTGTTGACCTGTCAAAATGAACAGGCTGTGCTGAGCACCATACGCTCCCGCTGCCGCAAGGTTCGGCTGCCGGACTGGCCGGACGCGCTCATCACGCAGGTACTCATCCAGCAGGGCATCCCCGGAGATGAAGCGGCAAGGCTGACCGCCCTCGCACAGGGCAGCCCGGGCAAAGCGCTGCAGATCAAGGAGGATGCCTCCTTTTGGGCAGCCAAGCAGCTGGCTGATGAGACCCTGCTGGCCATCACGGACCTGGAGCAGCTGCCGGAAGCCTCCGCCCGGCTGCGTGACGCCCGGGACATGGCCGACATCATCCTGGACTATGTTCAGGGCGCGGCGCTGCGTCTGGTACGGGACACAGCCCTGGATCCCGATGCGGGCCTGCGCGCCCAGCGGCTGCTGGAATCCGTCCTGACTGCCCGAAAATTCCAAGCCAGTAACCTGTCCTGGCAAGCCATTGCCGACTGGATGCTGCTGACCATTATCAAGGAGAATACCATATGCCAAGTGTAATCAGCGTACGTATCCGCAACATGGGCGCACAGCAATACATATCCCCCGGCAAGCTTGATCTGAAACCGGGTGATGATGTGATTATCCCCACCGGCCAGGGCCTGGAGTATGCCACAGTGGTGCAGGCGCCGCATGAAATGGACGAGGCCGATATGCCCCAGCCGATGCATGAGGCCTTGCGTCTGGCCAATGATGCCGACCGCAGGCAGCTGGAGAACAACCTGCGCAAGGAAACACAGGCCTTTGCCATCTGCCGTGAGCGCATTGCCGCGCACAAGCTGGATATGAAGCTGGTCAGCGTTGCCTATACCTTCGACAACACCAAACTGCTTGCCAGCTTTACCTCCGCCGGGCGCGTGGATTTCCGCGCCCTGGTCAAGGACCTTGCCAGTATCTTTAAAACCCGTATTGAACTGCGCCAGATCGGCGTACGCGATGAGGCGCGCATAATCGGCGGCATTGGCTCGTGCGGACGAGGGCTGTGCTGTGCCAATTTTCTGTATGAGTTTCAGCCGGTATCCATTCGCATGGCCAAGGATCAAAGTCTGTCCCTGAACCCTACCAAGATTTCGGGCATGTGCGGCAGGCTGATGTGCTGTCTGAAATATGAACAGACCCACTATGAAAAAGCACGCAAAAAGCTGCCCAAACTGGGCAAAGAGGTCATCACCCCGCTGGGACGCGGCACCGTCACCCAGGTCAACGCCTTGCTGGAAACCGTGTCCGTGCGCATCGTTTCAGGTGAGAATACCGATATCCACCAATTCTCCGCCGAACAGGTACAGCGCCCCGTTCAGCAACGCGCCTCCAAAGAGCATCCCGGACGCGAAGTGACCGACATCGTTGTTGATGAGATCGACGAGGAGTTCATCGGCACACCGGAGAGCGATGCCGGCGAATGGACCCTGAGCGCTGATGAAGACTGAGAGAATTACGCAAGGAGACCGTATGGACATCAGAACCCGAAAGGACATCCCCGCCCGCTATCGCTGGGACCTGAGCGATCAGTTCAAAGACAAGCAGGCGCTCAAGGCCTGTGAGCGGCAGATCCTTGACCTCATTCAAAGCCTTTCCGCCCTGCGCGGCAAAGCAGCTGAGGATCCCGCCAAGGCGGTGACTGCCTATTTCTCATTGAGCCGCCTGACCGGCAATTATATCGCCTTCTCACGCATGCAGCAGGATTTGGATGGCACCAACAATGCCTACAAGGAACAAGTGGCCAAGGCTGAGGACCTGGCTGTCAAGGCGCGCGCTGCCGGAGCTTTCCTGAGTCCCGAGCTGCTGAGTTTGACGCAAGACCAGTTGATCTCCCTGCGGGACAGCCCGGCGCATCCGCAATACAGCGTCTTCTTTCATAATCTGATCCGCCAGCGCCAGCACATTTTGCCCCCTGAGCAGGAAGAGCTGCTTGCCCAGGCCGGCGAGGTATTTGCCACAGCCGCGCGCGCCTTCAACATGTTCAATAATGTGGATTTGCCTTTGCCGGATACCCTGAATGAGGACGGCACCCAAACTAGGCTGACGCACGCCGGTTTCAACCTGAAGATGCGCAGCAGGAACCGCGCTGTGCGCAAGGCCGCCTTTGAAGGCATGCACCAGACCTTTGGCAAGTTTTCCGCGACCTTGTCCACCCTCTATATCTCCAGTATCAAGAAAGACATCCTTCAATCACGGCTGCGCCGGTATGATTCCGCACGGGCAGCCTCCCTGTACGCGCATGAAATCCCGCTGTCTGTCTATGACGGGCTGCTGCGGGAAGCGCACAAGGCCTTTCCTGTCCTTGACCGTTACCTGCGCCTGCGCAAAAAAGCCCTGGGGCTGGAGGAGCTGCATCTGTATGATCTGTATGTTCCCATTGCGGAAGGCTTCTCCATGGATCTGCCCTATCCCGAAGCCGCCAAGCTGGTCAAGCGCGGCCTTAAGCCCCTGGGGGCAGAATATGCCAAGCTGCTTGATCACGCCTACACGCAGCGCTGGATTGATGTGTATGAGACGCGCGGCAAACGCTCGGGCGCTTATTCCTGGGGCACCTATGACAGCCATCCCTACGTGCTGCTCAACCACACGGATACCATTGACGGCGCCATGACCCTGGCGCATGAGCTTGGCCACGCCATGCATTCCTTCCACAGCAACCAGACCCAGCCTTATGAAAAAGCGGGCTATTCGCTGTTTGCCGCCGAGGTAGCCTCCACCTGCAATGAAGTGCTGGTCTCCCGCGCCCTGCAGGAGGAGCACAGGGACAATCCGCAGGCGCTGGTCTTTTTCCTGACCGACCTGGCTGAGGGCTTTCGCACCACCTTCTTCCGCCAAACCATGTTCGCTGAATTTGAACACGAAGCCTACAAACTGGCCGAAGCAGGCGCCGCGCTGACGGACAAGGCGCTTGATGAGCTCTACCTAAAACTCAACACGCTCTACTACGGGCGCGAGTGCGTCATTGACCCGGACATCCGCCACGAGTGGCTGCGCATCCCGCACTTCTACCGCGCCTTTTATGTCTATCAATACGCCACCGGATTCTCCGCCGCCGTCTACCTTGCCGACCGCATCCTCAGGGAGGGCGATGAAGCCAGAGAGAAGTACTTCAGCTTCCTGAAGTCCGGCGGAAGCATACCGCCCATTGAAGCGCTCAAAAACGCCGGCGCGGACATGACCCGCCCGGGCGTCATCCGCGGCGCGATGAAGGTGTTTGAGGATACCGTGGCCCAATTGGAAAAGCTGATCGGATAATACGAAAGAAACAGGAACAGTTTATCAAAAAGCTGGTCAAAGCCAGCTTTTTGCGATATACGCACCGCCAAGAAACGGCTATGAGGGAACGCCGAAGCAAGACGGTCAGGGGTTGTTCCGGATATACTCAAAGATTCTGGCTGCCAGGGGCGCAGCCTGGCGGCTGCCCTCGCCTGCGTCGCTGACCACCACGCATACCGCATAGGGCAGGGTAGGTTCATCCAGAAAGCCGATAAACCACGCATTGGTCAATTCCTGGCCGTCAATTTGCGCCGAACCGGTCTTGCCGCAAACATTCAGCCCGCTGACCGCCGCGCGCGTGGCCGTGCCCGACCGGACCGCCTGGCGCATGGCCTGCTTGATGATGCCCGCGTCTGTACCGGACAGCGGGGTCCGGTAGATGGCCGGGACGATCTGCGCCTTGCCCTCACGGTTCTTGCCCACCGCCTGCAAAAGGATTTTGGGCTCCATCATCACACCGTCATTGGCAATGGATGAGGCGACCAGACACATGTGCAGCGGGGTCATGGCCAGGGCGCTTTGGCCGGGGCCGGTCCAGGCCACCTCCTTGGCGACGCGGTTGTTTGCCGGATAGGCGGAGTTTTCCACCACCAGGTCTGAAAACAGGAAATGGTCATCCAGGCCGAAGGCCTGCGCTGTCTGGCACAGCTTCTCATCCCCCAGCTCCAGGGCCAGCTTGGCAAAGGTGATGTTGCAGGAAACCGACAGCGCCTTGTCCAGCGTCAGCTCCCCATGCGCGATGTGGCCGGCGTCAACGACCTGGATATCCCCTACCTGATAGGCGCCGGTGCAGGAAAACACGCGCTCGCTCACCCCGGGAAGATGCTGCAGGGCAGCCGCCATGGTAATGACCTTAAAGGTGGACCCCGGCGCGCTGCGCCACTGGGTGGCGTTGTTGATATAAGGCTTGTCCGGATCGCTTATCACGCCCTGAGGCGAAAGCGGATCGAAATTGGGAAAGCTGTTGAGCGCGAGCAGCTCGCCGGTGCGATAGTTCATCACCACGACCGCGCCGGATTTCCCCTGGGGAAAGTGCTCCGCGATATGGCGCATCAGGCCCGAGGACAGACTCAGCCGCAGCGCATAGCCCTTGAGCCGGTTGCCTGTCAGCGCGGCGTTCAGGCGGCTGAGGTAGCTGGCGTCATAAGCGTACAGCAGATAGGACATGAAGGTTTCCACGCCGTTTTTCACCGTGCCGTCGTACATGCCCAGCGCGTGCACCATGGCGCGGCGCGTCAGCGCATCCTGATGGTACAGCCTCTTGCCCTGCAGGTTGGACCCGGCCAGTTGGATATTATTGCGGTCGTAGATATTGCCCGGGCTCACATCCTCGCGCACCTTGCGCAAGGAGGTGTTGACGGAGGAGGAAAACCAGCGGTTGCCGGACACGCCCAGGCTCCAGGTGCCGTACACAATCAGGGAGGCCAGCAGCAGGCTGACCGCGATGACCACCATACGCAGCTTCTGCTTGATGAGTTTCATCAGCCCTCCTCCCCCAGCATGGCAATCATCTGATCCTCTTTCAGCCCGCGGTCATTGGCATTGGCCACCCCCTGCAGGAGGCCCATGATGCACAGGCTGCTGACCATGGAGGTGCCGCCATAGCTCACAAAAGGCAGGGTGACGCCGGTCAGCGGGATCATGTTGATGTTGCCGCCGATGATCACAAAGGTCTGCACCGCGATCATGCAGGAGCAGCCCAGGGCCAGCAGCGTATGAAACTTGCTGTTGGCGCGCCGGGCAATGTCCACGCCGCGCAGGAAGATCATCAGGTAGATCAGGACGACGCATACGCCAAAGACCAGGCCAAACTCGTTGAACACGGCGGCGAAGATGAAGTCGGTTTCCACCTCGGGGATGACCTTGGCATTGCCCAGGCCAAGCCCGGTGCCCCAGGGCCCTGCGTTAACCATGGCCACCATGGACTGCACCACCTGGTAACTGATGCCGTAGGGGTCCTGCCAGGGGTTTTGCCAGATACGCACACGGTTTTGCACATAGGTATTCATACGATAGCCGATGACAGCGCCCGCGCCGGCACCCAGGGCGCCCAGCGCCAGGAAGCTCAGGCTGCCGGTGGACACATAGACCATGATCAGCGTGATGGCATAATACAGCATGGCGGTGCCCAGGTCGCGCTGCAGGAAGAGCAGCCCAAGGCAGATGCCCGCGAAAGCCAGCCCGGGCAACACCATTCGCCGGGACAGGAGGAAAGCCATCACCAGCAGCATCGCAACCTTAACGATCTCGCTGGGCTGAAAGCTGACGCCAAACAGGCTGACCCAAGCCCTGGCGCCGTTCTTGACCGTGCCAAAGACAAGCGGAAGGGCCATCAGCGCCAGCGCGCCCAGGGCCACCATGGGCACAACCCAAATCAGCCGGTGCCAGAAACGCACCAGCAAGAGACAGCCGATCATGCCGCACAGGCCCACCAAATAATTGACCACCTGGTCCAGGCCCCGCGCCGGGTTGAGACGGTACAAAGTTAAAATGCCCAGGCCGCATAAGAAATTGACCAGGCACAGCAGCAAACGGTCAGCCGGCAGCAGCTTGGGCAGCAGCACACACACAATAAAAAAGCCCAGCGGCACCAGCGCTGCCAAGGCAAAGGCCGTCCAGTCCATCGCTTTCAAACCCAACAGCAGGAAAGCGCTGAAAAAAAACAGCACCCCCGGCATCACCAGCCATTCAGTTTGACGCGCGTTTTGCTTAGCCATCACTGTCCTCCCGCGGCCAGACAGGGGACGGATGATCATGCTGCCCGTGACCTGGCGGCTGAGTCAACCCGTCCGGCAGGGGCGCGAACTCCCAGGTGTTTTCCAATCCGGCCCCCGGCGGAGCAGGTGGCAGAAGCCCGGGACAGGCGATATCTCCCTGCCGCAAAAGGGATGCGTCCTTCTCAAACCCATCCTCACCGGGCGTATACACGACGCGCGCGGGCAAGTCCAGCCCGGCAAACAGGCGAAAGCGAAGAGGCCGGCCGCGAAGCTCCAGCACCGTGCCATGCAGGGCATAGGCGCCGCTCTTTTGCAGAGCTTCCCCGTCAAGCAGCGCGCCATGACGCGCGTGCAGCGGAAACAGCCTGACGCCCAGACCCGGCCGGAAGACAAACTCCATCTCCCGCCGGCGCAGACCGCGGATGCGGATGTCACAATTGCGCCCGGCGCCAATCAGGCCCTCACGGGGCAGCGGCTGGGCAGTCTGCTCGCTCAGGTCAACCAGCTCGCCAATCAGCCCGGCATCGGGGAGCTGCCGCAGCACGCGCCTGTAGGCGCGCTGGTCCCTGCGCATCAGCAAGGCTGCCCGCAGCAGGGTCAGCACAATCAGCAGCACAAACCAGTACCGCAGGCCCAGCGCCAGCAACTCATAGGATGTTTGCGACATTTCTCCTCCCCCCGCTTGTACTTCCAGTGCATTATACCATGCCCCATGCGGGCATGCACAGCAAATCCGGCTGAGTGAATCTTGAAATCCGGAACATCGCAAGTCCCAAAATCAAATATAAAAGGTCATCCGATTGAACACGGTGACGCAGAAACAGCGCCAATGAAAACCCGCATGCCGTGAGGCTCCCGGATGCGGGAGAGTCGATGATTTGACAGCGTGATGAGCGCGGTTATAATTTGGAACAAGAGAATCAGCTTGTGTGAGGTGCCCCGTGAACGAACTGCGTCAGGACGCCAATGCCATCATCCGTTCCGCGCTTCTGGCGGCGCAGCCGGATACCGCTGTGCAAAAAGCGCTTTCACAGCTTGAGATTGTTCCGGGCGGCCGGCTGCTGGTCATTGCATTGGGCAAGGCCGCCTGGCAGATGGCCAGGGCAGCGCATGACGCCCTTGGGGCTGCCATCACGCAGGGCCTGGTCATCACCAAGTACGGCCACAGCGGCGGGGAGATAAAAGGCTTCGCGGTGAGGGAAGCCGGCCACCCGGTGCCGGACAGCCAGTCCTTTGCCGCCACCAAAGAGGCGCTTGACCTGGCGCGCGGCCTGTCAAGCCGGGACACTGTGCTGCTGCTGATTTCCGGGGGCGGCTCGGCGCTGTTTGAGATGCCCCTGATCAGCGCGGATGAGCTGGCTGACATCACCAGGCAGCTGCTGGCCTCGGGCGCGGACATCCGTGAGATGAACACCATCCGCAAGCGGCTGTCCGCGGTCAAGGGCGGGCGCTTCGCGCTGGCCTGCCAGCCGGCCCGGGTGGTCAGCATCATTTTGTCGGACATCATCGGGGATCCGCTGGACATGATCGCTTCCGGCCCGGCCTGTCCTGACGCCTCCACCACTGAGGACGCCAGGCGCATTGCCGCGCGCTATGGCCTGCGATTGTCTGAAGCGGCGCGGGCCTTGCTGGACCGGGAGACGCCCAAGGAACTTCCCCATGTGACCAGCCTGGTCACCGGCAGCGTGGGCCAGCTGTGCGAGGCAGCCGCCAGGACCGCGAAAGACCTGGGCTACCGCCCCTGCGTGCTGACCGCATCGCTGGCCTGCCAGGCGCGGGAGGCCGGGCGTTTCCTGGGCGCGATCGCCCAATACCACCAGGACAGCCCGGACAGCCTGGCTTTTATCGCGGGAGGGGAGACCGTGGTGCGCCTGCAAGGAAACGGCAGGGGAGGCCGCAATCAGGAGCTGGCTCTGGCCGCCGCTTTAGAACTGGACGGCCTCACAGGAGTGGCTCTGTTTTCCCTGGGCAGCGACGGCACCGACGGCCCCACGGACGCCGCTGGCGGCTATGTGGACGGGCAGACCGCGGCGAGGCTTCGCCAGGCGGGGATCGATCCCATCGCCATGCTGGACAACAACGATGCCTACCCCGCGCTACAGGCGGTGGACGGGCTGCTGATGACCGGCCCCACCGGCACCAACGTCAATGACATCAGCGTGCTGCTCATCCGCGGGCGGGAAGGCGTAAAATAATCCCCAAGTTCAATCAAAAAAACAAGCGGCGCCACTGTTTTGGCGGCACTGCTTGTTTTTCATTATTACAGGTCTTGGAATAAGGGAAAAAAGCTGTTTGCGCCGTCCTCCCCTGTTCCCCGCGGCTCAGCCCGGCCGATCCCCGAAAATATGGCGGCCCACGCGCACCAGGGTCGCGCCCTCCAGGATGGCGGCCTCAAAGCTGTCGGACATGCCCATGGACAGGGTGTCCCAGCGCTGCCCTGTCAGCCGCCAGGAGATGGCCTGCTCAAACAGGTCGCGCAGCATCGCGAAATAGGGGCGCGCTTCTTCCTGCGTATCGGTCTGGGGCGGGATGGCCATCAGGCCGCGCACGCGCAGCGCTTCATGGCCGGCCGCGCGCTCCAGCAGCGGCCGCAACTCCGCAGGCGCGACGCCTGCCTTGCTTTGCTCGCCGGCCAGGTTGACTTGGATCAGGATGTCCTGCACCAGCCCTTGCGCGGCCGCTTCACGGGCGATGGCGTCCAGCAGCCTGCCGCGGTCCACGCTGTGGATCACGGCAGCCCGGCCGACCACCTGGCGGACCTTGTTGGTCTGCAGATTCCCGATGAAATGGACAGGCACATCCAGGTAAGCGCCGGCTTGCAGGTTGTCGCGCATCTCCTGGGCGCGGTTCTCGCCAAACAGGTCGATGTCGGTATGCGCGGCCGCGCGCACCTTGTCGCCCGGCTGTGCCTTGCAGGCGGCGCAGAGCAGAATGTCCCCGGGTTTTCGCCCTGCGCGGGCTGCGGCGCCGGCCATGCGCTCGCGAACAGCCTTCACACGGTCTGCCAGCTCTTGATACTCCATCATTGCGCTTCCAGATAGACAGCGCGGCTGCCGCCAATGTACTTGGGCCGGGTGCGCGCGCACAGGATACCGGCCTGCCCGATGCGGTCCAGGCTCAGCCGCACAGGCACCGCCACGGGGCGCAGGTGCATGCCGATCAGCGTGCCGCCGATGTCCAGCCCTGCCTCGGCCTGGATGGTCTCGACCAGCACCGGGTCCTGCATGCGCTCGTACACCGTCATCGGGAAGGAGCCCCCCGCATTCGCCTTAGGCACAGCATTGACGATGGTCAGGCCGCGCTGCAGAGCCAGGGCGCGCTCCACGACCAGGCAGCGGTTGAGGTGCTCGCAGCATTGCGCCGCAAGGTGCACGCCCGCCTGCTGCAAGACCGGGGCGATGCCGGCGTAGGCCGCCTGCGCGGCTGCCAGGCTGCTGCCCTTGCCGATGCGCTTGCCCACCATCTCGCTTGAGGAGCAGCCGATGACCAGCACCTGCCCGGGCGACAGCCTGGCGACCGACAGCAGCTCGCTGACCGCCTGCGCCGCCTGCTCTTTAATATGATCCAAGTTCATTCCCCCCTACTGATGATCCTCCTATTATATTTTAGCACAGTTCACAGGAGGTGACCAAAATATCCGCAGAAAATAAAAAAACCCCGGAAAAGTCATCTTGTTTGTTTTCCGGGGGCTTTATTCAGGTTGGAGGCGCCATCCAGATTCGAACTGGAGAATAAAGGTTTTGCAGACCTTCGCCTTACCACTTGGCTATGGCGCCATGCCCGCTTGCCGGGCGCCTGGGGTCCCTTGTCTTCGTTTTTTCCATCCAGCCGCTTTGTGGGGCTGGAAAGACAGTGCACCGCCGGGCTTTCCCCCGCAGCTACACAATGAGGTGAATCCCCAGAATGGAGCGGTAGACGAGACTCGGACTCGCGACCTCAACCTTGGCAAGGTTGCGCTCTACCAACTGAGCTACTACCGCGTGTGGTGCCTTGGGCCGGAATCGAACCAGCGACACGTAGATTTTCAGTCTACTGCTCTACCGACTGAGCTACCAAGGCAGGATGGCGACCCGGAAGGGGCTCGAACCCTCGACCTCCAGCGTGACAGGCTGGCATTCTAACCAACTGAACTACCGGGCCACATTGGTGGGAACAACAGGGCTCGAACCTGTGACCCTCTGCTTGTAAGGCAGATGCTCTCCCAGCTGAGCTATGCTCCCCGGCGCGCTCAACGAGGCGCTTTTCCATGCTATCCGTAAGCTGGGACTTTGTCAAGCCCATTTTACACTTGGAAGGAGACTTGGAAGGGGACTTGGAAGGAGATTTCCGAAATTCCGAAATTAATGAATTCCATGCGCCGCTCGCCCACTGACCGCCAGGAGGCGATGCTGAAAGAACCAGCCTGCATCATCCCGCCCCTGTGCCCGCCAGGGACAAAGCTGCGCCTAAAAGGGATGCTTGGCCCGTTGCGCCTGCGTCCAGGCCGCCATGCATTCGCGGATGGTGTTGGCTGCCTCCTCAGCGCCATAATAGCCCTCCGTGGCGGTGGGCTTGTCCTCCAGCTGCTTGTACACAGAAAAGAAGTGCTTGATCTCCTCAAACATGTGGGGCGGCAGGTCAGTCAGGTCCTTCCAGGCGTTCATCTGCGGCTCATTAAAGGGGATGGCGATGATCTTCTCATCACGCTTGCCCTGGTCAAGCATGATCAGCACGCCGATGGGATAGACATCCACCGCGCAAAGGGGCACCAGCGGCTCGGTACACAGCACCAGCACATCCAGGTGGTCGCCGTCCTCGGACAGCGTGCGCGGAATCAGCCCGTAGTTGGCGGGATAGTGGGTGGAGGTGTAGAGGATGCGGTCCAGCCGCAGCAGCCCCGTGTGCTTGTCCACCTCATACTTGGTCTTGCTCCCCTTGGGGATTTCGATGATGGCGCGGAAACGGTCCGGCTGGATGTAGTGTTCAGGCAGGTTGTCAAAAATCATACTGACCTCCGGTGGGCGTTTGTATTATTGTACCATGATCGGCAAAGAAAGGAACAGCCCGAGGCCGGACACAAGGGCTGCTTCGTATCGGTGCATAAAAAAGGCTAAGGGGTTTCCCCCACCTCAACCAGGGGGATGTAGCCGGCCTGGCGCACGGCCTGCTGGCCTTCGCTGCCCTGGAGCCATTCGACAAAGCGCTCGGCGGTCTGATTGCCCTTCAGGTAGACCGCGTAATAGCTGACGGTGAAGGGATACAGGCCGGAAACCAGGTTCTCACGGGCCGGGGCGATGCCATCCACCGACAGCACCTTGATGCCGCCGGATTTATAAAGCCCGGTCACATAGTACAGATAGGAATAACCCAGGGCGCGCTGGCCGCTGTCGAAATTGCCAACCTGCCGCACCAGGTCGCCCATGCCGTCAGATATATAGTTATCCTGGGCGGCAAACATCGTCTGGCCCCGCATGACCAATTGCTCCATCGCGGTCTGGGAGCCGGAGTTTTTGGGGCGCTGAAAGGCTTCCAGCGGCAAGCCCGCCGTCCCGCCCACCAGGCCCCAGTCCAGGATCCTGCCTGCATAGATGTCCCGGATCTGCTGCGCTGTCAGGCTGTCCACAGGATTCTCAGCGTTGACAAGAAAGACAAAGGCGTCGTAGCAAAAGGGTGCCAGCACCAGTTCCACGCCCTGCTCCCTGGCCAGGGCCTGCTCCTCATCTGACGGCGCGGTCACCAGAATCAGGTCCACCGGTTTTTCAGGGTCCAGCACGGTCTGGCACGATGCCAGGCTCACATTGGGGTTGGGCCTGCCCAGAATCAGCCGCTCATAGGCTGAATGCGTGGTGGAGAAGTTGACAAAGCCAGCCAGGTCCGCTTCCGGAATGGACAGGTGCTGGCGGGCCAGCTCCATCCCCAGGGGCACGCAGACGGTGGAGCCATCGATGCTGGGGTAATTGCCCCACTGCTGCAGCGTCAGGGGGCTGTCCTGCGCGTAGGGCGCCTTGTCCCCCAGGATAAAGGGGCTCTCTTCCACAAAGCGCTGCCAGCCCTCCGGCCGGGTGATGGGCTGGTTGATCTGGACCCAGGAACCGGCAGCATTTAATGCCGGCAGGCTGAGCATCATCAACAGGACAAGGCAAAGAATAATAGCGCGCGGTTTCATTGTCTTCCTTCCTTTCATTCATCCGCCTGCGGAACAAGGACAACGGACGCCGTGCGCACATAGCCTTCCTGTCCCCTGACCCTGATCCGGGTGAAGTCAGCCTCCTGCTGCAGGACCTCGGCCTGGGTGCCGATGATCAGGCTGGCGATGGTTTGACCGCCGGGTTCAAGCAGCAGGGGCTCCTCCCGCTCATGCGGCAAGAGCAGGCACAGCATACGCTCGTCGCCGGTGCGCAGGCGGGTGTAGGTAAAATCATGCGCGCTGGCAAAGGCCGGACGCTCATCCATAGTGACCCATCCCTCATCATCCTCGGTGTTATCCGGATAGTAAAAGGCCAGCCAATCCCCCCAGACGCTGCCGGTGTAATCCTCAAGTCGGAAATCCTGCCAGGCAAGGCCGCCGATCGGGCGCGACAGCGCTTCCTCCCTGTTGGCGAAAGTCGCTTCATACACCTGAACCTGCGGGTTTTTGGGGCAGACGCTGAACAAGGTGAACAAATTTCCTTCACTGCCCGGACAGGGCCGCAGCGCCTGGACGGGCACAAAGCCGGTATGCTGCCATTCCTCCGCCTGCGTTCCCTGCTGCCAGACAACCCAGGTAATTTCAACCCAGTCCCCCTTCAATTCCCCGATGTTATAAACATTCGTCCAGTCAGGCAGGGTGGCCACAACAGGGCTGTCCGGCCGCGGCTGCTGCCTCACCTGCACCTGCCCTTCCCCGGAGGCAACCAGGTTGCGGCCCCAACGGTTAAAGTAAAACCGCCGCGTTTCATAGGCCACCGGGCCCTGTTCATTGCCGCCCTCATCGCCCTCAAAAGCGGAGCTTCCGGACAGCAGCGGGCAGTTTAAAAACACCGAGGTCAACAGCGCCATCCCCGGGTGTGGGGACACGCGCTGCAGGCTGACGCAATCGCTGAAGGCATAATCCCCCAAATACTCCAGCGTCAGCGGGAGCGCGATGGATGACAGGCGCCCGCAATCGGAAAACGCGCCTTCGTCGATGCGGACAAGCCCCAGGGGCAGGGTGACGCTCTGCAGATAATGGTTGCCCGCAAAGGCATAGTCCCAAATGCGCCGGACACCTGCAGGCACCTCAAAAAAAGTATCCTGCCGCTGATTGGGATAATAATACAAAATGCTGCCGTCCCTGGAATACAGGATGCCGTCCACCGATTTCAAGTCGGGGTGGGCTTCGCTCACCTCCACGCGGCTGACCCAGGCTTGTTTAAGAAACGCTCCCCATTGCAGGCAAAGGGTGGACGGCAGCTCCAGGGTGCCGATGGTGCAATAATAAAAACAGTCCGCATCAAAGTCTTCCAAGCCCTCCGGCAGCGTCAGGCTTGAAAAGGTGTATCCGAAGAAAGAGGTGGAGCTCAGATGCCGCAGGGTGCTGGGAAAAACAACGCGCTTGAGCGGAAGAAAGCTCCTGTCAAAGACCAGCGGCACATTGGGCGGTTCCTCCTCTCCGCGGCAGGCAATCCAGGATTCCGCATCATACCCCAGCGCCTGCACGCCTTCGTGGATGGTCAGCGTATAGCCCTCCACCGTATAGGGCAAGGCAGGATCTTCCTGAGCCTGAAGGGGCGACGCGGGCACAAGCATCGTGCAGGCCAGGAATATGATCAGGAGTTTCCTACTCATGCTTTCCTCCGGATGACCAGTCGTCGTATCCAAGAAGCAAACGGATGATTGTTGTTCTGTCATTCGCAGCATAACACACAATCAGGCGATGCGCAGCGCATCATATCCAGCAATATAACGCCTCACCGGACCATCCTCATGCCTGTGTGATAAAAATAATCGGCACAAAAACAGCAGCCTTCATCGCGAAAGCCGCTGTCGTGGTGGATGAGGGTGGATTCGAACCACCGAAGTCTGTGACGGCAGATTTACAGTCTGCTCCCTTTGGCCACTCGGGAACTCATCCAGGTGGAGCTGGTGAAGGGACTTGAACCCGCAACCTGCTGATTACAAATCAGCTGCTCTGCCAATTGAGCTACACCAGCAAGGACCCAACCAGCAGGGAAAATGGCGACCCGGAAGGGGCTCGAACCCTCGACCTCCAGCGTGACAGGCTGGCATTCTAACCAACTGAACTACCGGGCCAGGTGGAATGGTGGGCCTTCAGGGACTTGAACCCCGGACCAACCGGTTATGAGCCGGCCGCTCTAACCAACTGAGCTAAAGGCCCGTGTCCTTGGGAAAAGTGGTGACCCCGAGGGGACTCGAACCCCTGTTACCGCCGTGAAAGGGCGGTGTCTTAACCGCTTGACCACGGGGCCTCACAGACCCTTTTCACCCGAAATGGTCGGGGTGAAGGGATTTGAACCCCCGGCCCCATGCTCCCAAAGCACGTGCGCTACCAGGCTGCGCTACACCCCGAAGGTTGCCGCGATGAGCGGCGAGGCTTATCTTACTAAAGGAGAGGCCGTTTGTCAAGCATTCGCGCGCTATTAATTTCACGTAAGAACGCGTTGGAACGCAGAGAACGCTGTTGATCTCCTCAAGCGTAAAAACAGGAACAAGATCATGACACACGAATTCTCCCAAAGCCCGGACCCTTTGCCTCTTACCGCACGCAAGGCACATGCCGGCCTGACGCCACAAAAGCGCAGGAGAGCAACCCGATTCTTGTTGTATGCCGCTTCCTGTGGTATTCTCAGCTTGTCCGCATCATGTCAGAGACACACAAAGGAGGCTGTGATGAGTTTTTCGCTACAACACCCCCATTGGCGCAGTCTTGCCAGGCTGTTTGCAACTGTTCTGTGCCTGATGATGCTATCGCCGGGCGTGTCCGCCACAAGGGAAGCGCAGCCGCCAAATCAACAACCGGAGGAAAGTATGAACCAGAACCCTACCTTTACCATCACCATGAAAAGCGGCCAGGTGCTTACCGGGGAGCTCTATCCGCAGATCGCGCCGGAAAGCGTGGGCAACTTTATCGCCCTGGCCAACGCTTCCTTTTATGACGGGCTGATTTTCCACCGGGTCATCCCCGGGTTCATGATTCAGGGCGGCTGCCCCGACGGCACCGGCATGGGCGGCCCGGGCTATGCCATCAAGGGGGAATTTTCAGGCAACGGCGTCACCAACAGCCTCAAACACACCCGCGGCGTGTTGAGCATGGCGCGCAGCATGCGCATGGATTCCGCAGGCAGTCAGTTTTTCATCATGGTAGCGGACGCGCCGCACCTGGATGGCAGCTACGCCGCCTTTGGCAAAGTGCTCACCGGCATGGAAGCGGCAGACCAGATTGTGTCCGCCAGGCGCAACAACGCTGACCGCCCCTTTGAGGACCAGGTCATCCAAAGCATCCGCGTGGAGACCTATGGCGTGGAATATCCCTTCACGCGCCTGAAGCAATGAAGCTTACCACTCAAACAGTCCAGGTGGCCGGAAAGTCCTTCCAGCTTTCCGGCATGGAGGAGCCCGGCCACTACCATCGCCTGGCAGAGATGACGGACCGGCGCATACGGGAAACCGCAGCGCAAAACCCCGGCCTGAACGCTGAGGCCTGCGCAGTGGCTGCAGCCCTGTCCCTCGCGGATGAGCTGGTCAAAGCGCAGACCATGGCCGCGCGGCTGCGCGAACAGCTGGAGAGCATCCGCAAAGGCGCGGCGGATGAAGCCTGAGCTGCTCTCCCCTGCCGGCAGCCCGGAAGCCCTGCGCGCCGCCATTGCCGCGGGCGCGGACGCTGTCTATCTGGGCGCCGCGGCCTTTGGCGCGCGCGCCACGGCCGGTTTTGACGACCGGGCGCTGGAGGACGCCATCCGTTTCGCGCACCTGTACGGCGTGCGCGTGTATGTGACTGTCAACACCCTGATCAAGCCGCAGGAGACGGACAGCCTGCGATCCTTGCTGGAGCGCCTTGCCGCCTTGCGCGCGGACGCGCTGATCGTGCAGGACCTGGGCCTGGCGGGGCTTATCAAATCAGCCTATCCGCAGATGTGCGTCCATGCCAGCACCCAGATGAGCGTGCACAATGCCCCCGGCGCACGCGTGTTGCAGCAATTGGGCATCTCCCGCGTGGTGCTGGCCCGGGAATGCAGCCTGGACGCCATGCGTGAGGTCGCCGGAACCGGCATACAGACGGAGGTCTTTGTCCACGGCGCCATGTGCGTTTCCGTCAGCGGGCAGTGCCTTTTCTCCTCGCAGATCGGCGGGCGCAGCGGCAACCGCGGCAGATGTGCCCAGCCCTGCCGGCTAAAGTACCGCTACAAGGACCATGCCGGCGGGCTGCTGTCCATGCGCGACCTGAACACCCTGGAGGCCTTGCCGCAGCTGCTGTCCGCAGGCGCCGGCAGTTTCAAGATTGAGGGCCGCTTGAAACGCGCTGAGTATGTCTACATCGTGACGGATATCTACCGCCGGGCGCTGGATCGCGCGGCAAACAAGCTGCCCATGGGCGACCTGCGGGCGGATCAGAGGGCGCTTGAGCAGATATTCAGCCGCGGCTTTACCTCGGGCCACGCCCTGGGACAGCAGGACGCGGCCCTGATCGGGGAACAGCATGTCTCCCACCTGGGGGTCTGCCTGGGGCGTGTGACGGCAGTGCAGCCGCGGGCAGGCTTTGTCCTGACCAGGGTCAAGCTGGACAGGCCCCTGGGCAACGGCGATGGTTTGCAGCTGCGCGGCCGGGAGGAGCAGGAGTGCATCTATTCCGGACCGCCTGTGGACGCCGGCGGGGAGGCGACCCTGCGGCTGCGCCAGGCGCCTTCTGCGCGGGATACCGTCTGGAAGCTGCAGGATGAAGCGCAGCTGCTGCGCGCCCGGCGGGCGGCGGAGGCGCTGCCGTCCCTGGCCTTTGACGCGGAACTGACCTTGACGCCCGGGCAGGCTTCGCAGCTGACTGTACGTCGCGGCGCAGTGAGCGCGCAGGTTTGGGGGGAGACCGCACAGGCGGCGCAGAACAGGCCGCTGGACCCATCCTCCGCCCGCAAACAGCTGGACAAGACAGGCGGCACCCCCTTTATATTGGACAAGCTGTCTGTGAACAGCTCAGCACCCGCCTTTTTAAGCACGAGCGCGCTCAACGCGCTGCGCCGGGACGCGCTGGCCCAGCTGGAGGAAAAGCTGATTGCCGCCCATCAGCTGCCTGAGCCCGGCAAAGCCACCCTGGCTCCGTTTTCCGGCTTCAACGACAGCGTATCCGCGCCGCGGCTGATGGCCATCCTGCCGGCGGGCGCGAACCGCGCCGCCTTTCTGGACGCCGGAGCGGATCATATCATCACCTATCTCGACACCTATCGCAGGGGCGCATTAGAACAGACGCTGGGGAACGCCGTGCCCGGGGACACGCTGCTGCTGCCCCGGCAGCTGTCCGGGGCCGATCTGGACAGGGCAGTCAGCCTGGCCCGGGAGGCAGGGCTGCGCCTGATGGCGGACAACATCGGGCAGTTGACCGCCGGCGCGACCATGAGCGGTGAAGGCATCCCGGCCTGGAATGAGCGCAGCCTCCGCTTGCTGAGGGCTTTTGGCGTCACCGCCTGCGTGTTGTCCAGAGAGCTGTCGCGCGAGGAGATTTCCAGCCTGCCCACGGATGTGATGGAGCTGATCCTGCCGGTTTACGGGCGCGCCGCGCTGATGCAGCTCAACCACTGCCCGGAGCGCCAGATCCGCGGGCTGGACAGGAACAAGGCCGGCTGCACGCTGTGTGAGCACAGCCAGGGCATCCGCGGGCAAAGCCTTGTGGACCGCCTGGACGCGCGCTACCCGCTCGCCCCCACGCATTTTGATGACAGCTGCCTGATCGCGCTGTACCACCACACGCCGCTTCACCTGTCCACCCTGGCGCCAAGGATGAGCTGGCTGATGGACCTGCGCCTGGACGGGCAGAAACAGGCCCTGCGCGTCACCCGTCACTATGCCGCGCTCATCCGTGGCGGCACTGCTGAAAACAGCATTCAGCCCCAGCCGGTTCGTTTCCTGCTGGGCGTAGAATAAGCGCGTACACTGCATGAACCGGAGGCACGTATGAACCAGAAAGCCCTGCGCACCCTGGAATTCAACAAGATCATCGAGCAGCTGAAAACCTATGCGCTGACCGAGCCTGGACAGCAGCGCTGCGCGGGCCTTGTGCCCTATGGCCGCATTGAGCAGGTGGAACGCGCCCAGCACGAGACCGAGGAAGCGCTGCTGGTGCTGCTGCGCCGCGGCGACAATCCCCTGATCCCGTTCAAGGACATCTCCGGCTGGCTGAGCCTGGCGCGCAAGGGCTCCACCCTGCCGCCGCGGGCGCTGCTTGACACGGCGGAGCTGCTGCGTGCGGCGGCTGCATCCCGCAACGCCCTGGTCCGGGACGAGGAGGAGCGCACCCCGCAGCTGACCGCCCTGGCCTCCCGCCTGGCTCCGCTCAGGCCGCTGGAGCGCGCCATTTCTGACGCGCTCATCTCAGAAGAAGAGGTGGCCGACACCGCTAGCGCGCAGCTGGCGGACATCCGCCGGCACATGCGGCAATGCAACGAGCGTATCCGCGAGCGCCTTCAGGCCATCGCCCATGGCAGCTCCTCCAAATATCTGCAGGACAGCCTGATTACCATGCGCAATGGCCGCTATGTGCTGCCTGTGCGCCAGGAGTTCCGCAGCCAGGTGCCCGGTCTGGTGCATGACCAGTCCGCAACCGGCGCTACCCTGTTTATTGAGCCCATGGCCGTGGTTGAAGCCGGCAACGAGCTGAAGGAATGGCAGGCCAAGGAACGCGTGGAGATTGAGCGCATTCTGGCCGAGCTGTCAGCGAATGTGGGCGACCAGGCGGATGAGGTGGCGGAAAACCTGGAGATCCTGGTGGAAATGGACTTCCGCTTTGCCAAGGCCGCCCTGGCGCGGCGGCAGCGCGCCATCCGCCCGCAGATCAACCGCAGGGGCTATTTGAAGTTTGTCAAGGTGCGCCACCCGCTGATTCCCGATGAGGTCGTCGTCCCCTGTGACCTGTGGCTGGGGGAGGGCTTTACCACGCTGGTCATCACAGGCCCCAACACCGGCGGCAAGACCGTAACGCTCAAGACCGTGGGCCTGATCACGCTCATGGCGCTGGCCGGTTTGCACGTTCCCGGACAGCTGGGCACGCAGGTGGCCATGTTTGAGCGGGTTTTCGCGGACATTGGCGATGAGCAGAGCATTGAGCAATCGCTGTCCACCTTCTCCTCACACATGACCAACATCGTGTCCATCCTTGAGGAAGCCGGCAAAGAGGACCTGGTGCTGTTTGACGAATTGGGCGCGGGCACCGACCCGACCGAAGGCGCCGCCCTGGCCCAGGCCATTTTGCAAAGGATGCTCAAGCTGGGCATCCGCTGCGTGGCCACCACCCACTACAGCGAGCTGAAAGCCTTTGCCTTGGCCACACCGGGGGCCGAGAACGCCAGCGTGGAATTTGACGTGGCCACCCTCTCCCCCACCTACCGCCTGTCCATCGGTGTGCCCGGAAAGTCCAATGCCTTCGAAATCTCCCGGCGCCTGGGCTTGTCCGACCGCCTGATCGCAGACGCCCAAGAGCTGCTCAGCAAAGAAACCCTGCTGTTTGAGGATGTGATTGCCAGCGCCCAGGACCAGCGCCAGGCCGCCCAGCGCGAGCGCGAGCAGGCCGAAGCCGCCCACCAGGAGTCCCTGCGCCTCAAGCGTGAGGTGCAGGAGCTGCACCGGGAGATGGCCGCGCTGCGCGAAGGCGCGCGCGCCAAGGCCCGTGACGAGGCAAAGCGCATTGTCGAAAAGGCCCGCAGGGAGAGCGCAGCGGTGCTTGAGGAGCTGAAAAACCTCAAAGCTGCAGACCCCAACGCGATAAACGAGCTGCGGCGGCGCATGCGCGCGCTGGGCGATGAGTTTTCAGGCGGGCTGGACAGCGGCGCCACCGGGGATGAGCTCAGCGCGCAGGACATCCAGGTCAACATGCAGGTGCTGCTCGCGGTCAACAACGCGCCGGCTACCGTGCTCAGCCTCCCGGACGCCAAGGACGAGGTCCAGGTGCAGGCGGGCATCCTCAAAATGCGCGTGCCTGTAAACCAGCTGCGCCCCGCCTCCCAGCAGCGCGCGCAAAAGCAAACTGTCGTCCGCGCCAACACAGGCGCGGGTGAGCGCAGCGTCAAGATGGAGTGCGACGTGCGCGGCATGGCGCTGGATGAAGCCATGGCCGCAGTGGACAACTACCTTGATTCAGCCACCCTGGCCGGGCTGCACGAGGTCTTTATCATCCATGGAAAGGGCACCGGCACGTTGCGCGCCGGACTGCGCACGCACCTCAAGCGTCACCACCTGGTTGCCTCACAGCGAGCAGGGAAGTATGGCGAGGGTGAAACCGGGGTGACAGTTGTAACCCTGAAATAAGCCCAGGCCTTGTGTGATGAAATCCGCAAGCAGGAAACAACCCTGCAGCATGATCATACAGCTTCAAGATCATCCTGAGATCCGGGCATGGTCCGGTCTTTGAATAAACGCTCCGGAGCTGTTGCCGGACTCGCCGAAATCCGGATATCAGGCGGTTGATATACCTCCGGATCAATCCCGTCGGCCATTGTTCCAACCCGTTGTTTTCTGTTATGATGGCAGCAGCAAGAACAGAAAGGCGGTGCCGGTGGTGAACACGCTCATCTACGTAGTGGATGATGACGCCAACATCTCCAAGCTTATCCGGATGTATCTGGAGCAGGAGGGTTACGAGGTGCGCCAATACCTGCGCGGGGACGAGGCGCTGGCCGCCTTTCGCCAGCAGGCGCCTGACTTGATGCTGCTGGATATCATGCTGCCGGGCATAGACGGCTGGGAGGTCTGCCGGGAAGTGCGCAAGGAAAGCCGTCTGCCCATCATCATGCTCAGCGCCAAGGAGGAGACCTTTGACAAGGTCAAAAGCCTGGAATTGGGCGCGGATGATTATATCACCAAGCCCTTTGATCCCAGGGAGATGATCGCCCGTATCAAAGCCGTGCTGCGCCGCTCGTCAGCGCCCGGCAGCGCGGATGAATCCCTGCGTTTTCCCGGGCTTTCCGTCAGCCTGACCAGCTATGAAGTGATCTATGACGGCAGGTCGGTGCAAATGCCTCCCAAGGAGCTGGAGCTGCTGCACTTCCTGGCACTGCATCAAAACCAGGTGTTTACCCGCGAGCAGCTGCTGGAAAAGGTATGGGGCTTTGATTATTTCGGCGACAGCCGCACGGTGGACGTGCACATCAAGCGCCTGCGCGAGAAGCTGCCTGACAGCGAGCGCTTTGGCTGGGCGCTGCGCACAGTATGGTCGGTAGGGTATAAATTTGAAATCAAATAAACGCAGATCAGGCATTTTTCCGCGGCTGATGATGATGTTCGCCGTGGTTATTTTGCTGAGCGTATTGCTGATGCTGGTGGTGTTTGCCATCTCCTCGCGTCAGGCGCAAATCGACAGCCGCATCAACGAGCTGAAGGTGCAGGCCTATGACATCGCCTATCTGGCCAGCTCCCTCAATGAGGGGTCTATTGCTGAGCTGCTGACGCCCGGCCGCAGCACAACGCGGCAGATGATGGAGCGCAAGCTGCGCGCAATATATGAGGATTACGCGGCCTACTGCCTGGTGGTGGACCGCAGCGGCCGTGTGACCGGATACTATTCACAGGTCATCAACCAGCATCAGGAATTGGCCAGCCACTGGGATTCCCAGGAGGTGGTGCGCACGCTCGCGCGCGTGCTGCAGGGCGAGGAGGTCATCACCCAAATCCAGGGGCCGACCGGGCCGATGTTTACCGTAGCGGTTCCCTGGAAGCAACTGGGCGGCGTGGTGGGCGCGGTTTATATCCAGACCGCCGCGCAAAATATCCAGGCCACCTACGCGCAGATCTGGCAGCAGGCCATACTGGCTGCATTGTTTACCCTTTTGGTGGGCGCAACCATCGCTGTCTTTTATACCAGGCGCCTGGTGCGTCCGCTCAAGGGCATGGCGGCTTCCGCCGGGCTGATGGCCCGGGGCCTGCCCGCTCCGCCGGCGAAGGACAGCGGCATCCTGGAATTGGATGAGCTTTCAAGCGCCTTTAACCGGATGTCGCGCCAAATCCAGGATACTGAGGAAACGCGCAAAGCCTTCATCGCCAACCTCTCTCATGAGCTGCGCTCCCCCATGACCAGCATCCAGGGCTTTGTGCAGGGGTTGCTGGATGATACCGTCAAACCGGAGGATCAAAAACAAATCCTTCGCATCGTGCTCAATGAGACCAAGCGTTTGGGTCAGCTGGTCTCGGGTCTGCTGACGCTCTCGCGCGCGGAGGCGCAGGAAAAGCCGCTGGCTCTGGCGCCCTTTAATCTGTGCGAGCTCATCCGCCTGGTCCTGATCACGCGCATCCAGCAGCTGGAGGAAAAAAACATCCAGGTAGTGACCGCTTTTGACAGGGATGACATGCACGCCCTGGGAGCGCGCGATCAGGTGGAGCAGGTGCTGATCAACCTGCTGGACAATGCCATCCGCTTCACGCCCGCAGGCGGACGGATCTCTATCAGCGTACAGGAACAAAACAAAAAAACCCTGGCTGTCACTGTGAAAGACAACGGCCTGGGCATTCTGCCTGAGGACGCGGGCAAGATTTTTGACCGCTTTTACAAGGCCGATCAATCCCATACGCCCGGGGAGGGCGTTGGCCTGGGCCTGGCCATCGTCAAGGCCATCCTGGAGCGGCACGGGCAGAGCATCCAGCTGCTGCCCACACAGGAAGGCGCCGCCTTCCGCTTTACGCTGGACAGCGCCCGGGAGGGCAGCGGGAGGCAGCATGCGGTTGAAAGCCCACGCTAAAATCAACTGGGCGCTTCACATCACCGGCGTACGCGCGGACGGATACCACCTGCTGGATATGCTCGTGCAGCGCCTGGAACTGGCAGACGATATTGAACTGATCCCGCAAGCGGACCTGGCGCTGACGCTTGACGGGGCGCATGATGCGCCGGCGGATCGCAGCAACCTGGCATTCCGGGCTGCGGCAGCGCTGAAAGCCGCCACCGATTATCCGAATGGCGCGCACATCGTCCTCACAAAGCATATCCCCTCCCGGGCAGGGCTGGGCGGCGGCAGCGCGGATGCCGCCGCCGTCCTGCGGGGCCTCAATACAATGTGGGGCACCGGACTGGACACAGGACAACTGGCACGCATCGGCATGGCGCTGGGCGCGGACGTACCGCTGTGCCTGCACGCGGGCCTTGCGCGCGTGGGCGGTATCGGGGAAAAAATACATCCCCTTTCAGGCGCGCAAGCCTATCAGCTGGTGTTGCTGCAGCCGGCGGCAGGCCTGGCTACCCGGGAGGTTTTTGCACGCTATGACGCTGCCCCGGACAGCAGGACGGCTGACCTCCCCGGAGCGGAACACGCCTTGCGCACAGGAGACCCATCCCGGCTGAAAGCCGTGTGCCATAACCAGCTTCAAAAAAGCGCTGCTGCGCTGTGCCCTGACATTGAAAAAGCAGTCTCGTCCCTGTACGCGGCCGGCGCGGCCTTCTCACAGATGACAGGCAGCGGCAGCGCGGTGTTCGGTGTGTTTTCTGATTGGAGCAGCGCGCAGCACGCCGCTGAAACGCTGCGCCAAGGCTGGCCGGTGTGCCTGCTGACCCGGACCCTGGCTGGATAATGCTATCTGCTCATCAGTCAGACAGACCCTTGTCATCAGGCAAGGAAGCCGCAGCGGTTTAATGATCTTGATGCTATTCATTTGGCGGTATCCTGAACTCGGCGGACACCGTTTCATTTGTCAATCCTGATTAACCAGCAGCTCCTGCAGGGACATCAGGTGCGTCAGCAGCAGCGTGCGCAACTCCAGCGTGTTGCCGGTCGCTGTCTGCACCGCCACCTCATAGCGTTCCAGCACGCTGTACAGCGCGTTGATCGCCTCCTGGGGGATCAAGCGCCCGCCTTCACCGGAGATGGACATGCTGATGGTGTTGACCTGATCCATGGCGTAGATGTGCTGACGAATCTGACCCAATTTAATGGCGGAATTGGACTGCACTCCCCCCGCCATGCGGCTGACCTGGCTGATGGCGTCCACCAGGTTGCTGTTGAGGCGGGCGTTCATGGTGGCTTCAGCCTTGTTGCGATAAACGACCGTACGGGTGTATAAAAAACCCAACACCAGACTGGCGACCAGAAAAATGACGAGCGCTGCCAGCAGCAGTCGCTGCTGGCTCCTGGTCCCATAGGAAGCCTGGAAACTGGGTCTGGGACGGAAACGGTAGCTGTTCATGTCACCTCTCCTTTGTGGGATGGTTTATTTTACCATGCCTTGCCCGACCGGACAAGAACAGGTGTTTTCACAGATTGTTCACGGACGCCCGCGCGCTTCATGTTATACTGGTTTCATTGGTTATAAGGAGGTTTCTCTTGGTTCGCGCGGAGGCAGTCAGCAGGAAGTATGGGCGCTTTTTAGCCCTGAGCGGCGTCAGCTTTACCGCGGGCAGCGGCGAGGTCATTGGCCTGCTGGGTCAAAATGGCGCCGGAAAGACCACGCTGATGAATGTAATGGCCGGCTGCCTGGCGCCCAGTGAAGGCCGGGTGCTCATCGCAGGTCATGATCTTGTCCGTTCACCCTTTGCGGCACGGCGTGCCCTGGGCTACCTCAGCGAGGTACCCCCGGTCTATCCTGAACTGACGGTGCGGGAATACCTGCAGTTTTGCTGCCGCATCAAGGGCGTAGTACGGGCAGATGAAAAGCGCCATCTGGATGAGATCATCGGTTTGACCGGCCTGATGCCGATGCAGCACCGCCTGATCGGACAGCTGTCCAAAGGCTTCCGCCAGCGGACCGGTCTGGCCCAGGCCCTTTGCGGCGATCCGGAGGTCCTTTTGCTGGATGAGCCGACCGCCGGTTTTGATCCGGCCCAGGCCGTGGCTTTCCGCAAGCTGATCCGCACCCTTGCCAAGGGTAAGACCATTGTGTTTTCTTCTCACCTGCTTCATGAGGTGCAGGAGGTCTGCGACCGCGTACTGGTCATCCATCGGGGGCGCCTGCTGGTGGACCACGACCTGCGCCAGGCGGCGCAGAGCAATCGCTACCGCGTGGTGATTCAGGGCGAGCCGGAACGGCTGCTCTCCCCCATCCGCCAGCTGAGCAGCGTGTGCCGTGTGTGCCAGGAAAACACAACAGCCGGGCGGACACGCCTGGTGGTGGAAACCAAGCCGGACGAAACCTTTGCCAAGCAGCTGTTCCATTTGCTCAGCGCGATGGGCGCGCCTGTCTTGGAGCTTACCCCGCTGAGGGATACGCTGGAAACCCTCTTCCTGCAGGCCACCGGCGGAGAGGAGGGCAAAGAGTGAGGGCTGTCTACCACAAGGAGCTGCGCTCTTATTTCTACACGCCCACCGGCTGGCTGTTTATCACGGTTTTTTTAAGCCTGGCCGGACTGCTGTTCTATCTGAACAACATTCTGCCCCGCAGCAGCGATTTTTCAGCTTTTTTGAGCATGATGAGCTATGTATGGATGCTGCTGACCCCCATCCTGGTGATGCGGCTGATGGCCGGGGAACGCCGGGGCATGACCGACAAGCTGCTGCAGTCCGCCCCCCTGAGCATTGCATCACTGGTGACAGGCAAATACCTGGCTGCCTGTACCGTCATGCTGATAGCTGTAACGCTCAGCCTGGCCTATCCCCTGCTGATGTCCGCCTGCGCGCGGGTGTATCCCATGGAGGTGCTCAGCGGCATCCTGGGCTTTCTTCTGCAGGGCTGCGCCTTCATTGCCCTGGACTTGATGGTGACCAGCACGGTCAGAAACACCTTTTCTGCTGCGGCGCTGGCCTTTGGCGTCAACCTGTTTGTCTGGCTGATGAGCCTGATGACCAGCAGCGCCGCGATGCCGGCCGCCCTGACCCGGGGCATCGCTTTTTTCAGCCTGTATGAGCGCTTCATTCCTTTCCTCTCCGCACAGCTCAGCCCGGCAAATATATTGTTTTACCTGATGTTCTGTATCAGCATGCTTGCCGTTTCCATCACGATGTTAAAGCTTGAAAGGGCGCGGGAGCGATGAACAGGCTGCTTGACACGTCAAAACGTCGCCTGCTGCCAGTGATCATTTGCCTGTGCATCCTGATGATCAGCGTTGTGACCGTTTCACTGGCCGACCGGGTGGAGCGCCGGTATGCCCTGCGGCTGGACTTTTCATTCAACGCTGTGACCACCCAGTCCGAGCATACCACGCGGGTGATGCGTTCCCTGCCCTACCCGGTCAAGGCCTATTCGCTGGCTACCCCCGGCATGGAGGACCAGGCCCTGCTGGGCCTGCTGGACCGACTGGCTTCGCTGACGGACAAGTTCTCTTATGTGCAAACCAGCCTGGTCCGCGATCCGCTGCTGGTAAACACCCTGTCCAGTTCACTTGAGGATGAGCAGGTCAGTGCGGATTGTCTGGTGCTGCAATGCGAACATACCGGACGCACTCGCGTTCTCAGCGCGTATGACTACCTTTCCCAGGAGTTTGATATCCAAAGCCAGAGCTTCGCATTGACCGGACTGTCCTACGAAAAGAGCATCGTGGAAGCCCTGCTCTACCTGACGATGGACAGCGTGCCGCGCATCCGCATCCTGGACGGCCATGGCGAGTTGACCGCGAACGATACCGCGTATATGGAGAGCTTCTTAAAAAGCCATCATTTCGAGGTCAGCCGTGTCAACCTGTTGGCAGGCGGGACGCTGGAGCCTGATGAACTGCTGATGATCCTTTCCCCGCAGCGGGATCTGCTCGACAGCGAACTGGCCAGCATCCACGCCTTCACCGCGGCGGGAGGAAATGCGCTGATTACCAGCGACTACAACGACCCGGACAGCCTGCCCAATTTTGACGCGCTCTACCGACAGATGGGCTTTGAGCGCAAAAGCGGCATCGTGGTCGCCGAAGGCGCTGATGTCAACGCTTACATTGACAACCCGCTGTTCCTGACCCCCTATATGAACATGACCGAACCCACGGCAGCCCTGATAGGCGCCGGGCAGGTGCGCCTGCGCCTGCCCGGCGCGCGGGCTTTTGACATCGCCGCGCAGACGGACAGCACGATCGTGGACCCGCTGCTGACCAGCGGCCTGGCCTATCTCAAGCCGGTCGCGCGCGCCGAAGTCAGCCTGGCGCATGAGCAGGGCGAGGAGGAGGGGCAGTTTTACCTGTCCCTGTTAAGCGACTACGCCTTTCCGGATGGCACGCGGGCGCGCGCGATGATCATCGGGAACTCGGCCATTTTGGTGGACAGCTGGCTGCATGAGGTCACCTATGGGGCGCAGTTCCTGCTGCATCTGGTCAACCACCTGAGCACGCAGCAGCCCGTCAGGCTGGATATCGCGCCCAAAGCGCTGGTCCGCGAGCAGCTGAGCATCCCCCATCCCTGGGTGGTGAACGCCGTGCTGATCGCACTGCCATTGGCAAGCATCGCGCTGGCTCTGCCTGTGCTCATCAAAAGGCGGCGGCGCTGATGCAGCCTGTGCGCAAGACCCGTCAGCCCGGGCGGGGAAAAACAACTGTGATTGTCCTGCTGATGGCTCTGGCGTCCATATTGGCCTGGTATGCGACGCGGCTCAACCGCCCCGTACCGCTCCCGGAAACCGCGCCTGAGGAGCGCGTCATCCTGATTCGCAGGGAAGAAAGCGAGCTGGCGCGCTTTGAGGTGGTCTCCTCGCAGGGGGACAGGTTTGCCCTGATACAGGGCCCTGAGGGGCATTACTCCGTGGAGGGACAGCCGGATTACCCGCTGGACCCGGCGCAGCTTCAGCTGATGGTCCGCGACTTGACGGTGCTGGACGCCAACGAGGAGGCCGGCCGGGTGGAAATGACGGATGAGGCGCTGGACGCCCTGGGCCTGGGCGCGCGCGCTGCGCGCGTGACGGCCGAGTACGCTGACGGCAGCCAGATCACCCTGATCATGGGCGACAGCGCGATGACAGAAATCCCCTCGGATTACCTGATGCTCCTGGGCAGCGACCGGGTCTATACCGTATCGCCTGAAACCCGGGAGCATTTTGACCGGACGCTTGCCACCCTGCACCCGGTGCCCGCGATCAACATCACCAGCGCGCTGGTAGACGAAGTGCGTTTTGAAGGCAGGGACGCCCTGCGCCTGCGCCAGGAGGAGGGGCTGTGGGAGATCGTGGAGCCTTTTGCCTATCCCGCGCAGCCGGAGCAGGTCAGCCGCCTGCTGAGCAATATTTCCAGGATGCGTTTTGCCCTCTACCACAGCGAAGCCACCCCGCAGGCGCTGAGGGATACCGGCCTGGATCCACCCGCAAGAACGGTGACCCTGCTGCTTTCGCCCAGCACGATCACCGCCTATGACGAGGAAGGCCTGCCTGCCCGGACCCGGCAGGTGGACGCGCAGCAGCTGCGCATTGCGCTGGGTAATGACATCGATAAGATCGGTCTGTATTGTCTGTATGAAGGCAAGATCTACCAGGCCAGCAACGCCTCCATGGGCTTTTTGCGGGATGCCGCGCTGTCAGAGCTGTTGTCGGACGCCCCGGTGACCCTGCCGGTCAACCGTTTGAGCGCCCTGCATGTTGAGGAAGGCAGGGACTCGCGGGAGTACCGGATCGAAATGGTGGAGCAGGTCCTTCCGAACAATCAGATTGGCCGGGACGCACAGGGCAACATCCTGTTTGAGCCCTATATCACCAAAAACGCGCAGGAATACGACCGGGATACCTTTTTGCGCGGCTATCTTCAGCTGATGAACCTGCGCCGCGCCGGGCGGGTGCGCGAGGGTTTTCAAGCAGCTGAAAAGACCCCGGTGCGCCGCTACCTGCTTTATACCGGTGAGCGCCTGGCCTGGGAGCTTGCCCTCTTCCCCTATGACGCGCTGCACTACGCGGTGCGCGTGAACGGCCGGTTTGTCGATTATGTCACCAGGGCTCAGGCCGACCTGCTGGCCTTATAATTCTTGGCCTGACCGGATCAAAGTCATTGATGCATTTATCATTCCACCACGATCCCGCCGCCCAGGCAGACTTCACCCTGATAAAAGACAGCGCTTTGACCCGGGGTGACAGCGCGCTGAGGGCTGTCGAACCGCAGTTCGCCCTGCTCGCCATCATAACGTAAACAAGCGGGCTGATCAGCCTGACGGTAGCGCAGCTTTACCGTCAGCGGGATGGATGCGCCGGCCGGTCCTGCCGGCTCCCCCACCCAGGTGATCTGCTCCAGCGCCGCGCTGCGGCGGAAAAGCGCCGGATGATCTTCCCCCTGCACCACCAGCAGACGGTTGTTGTCCAGGTCTTTGCCGGAAACAAACCAGCTGCGCCCGTCGCCATGCCCGCCGATGCCCAGGCCCCTGCGCTGGCCGATGGTATAGTACATCAGCCCGTCGTGCCGTCCCAGCACCTCTCCGGCATCCGAGACAATATCACCTGTTTGGGCAGGCAGATAATTTTGCAGAAAGGTTTTGAAACGCCGCTCGCCGATAAAGCAGATGCCGGTGGAATCCTTCTTCCCGGACACCGGCAGGCCGGCTTGCGCCGCAATGGCGCGCACCTCAGCCTTGCGCAGCGCGCCCACAGGGAAGAGGCTCCTTTTCAGCTGATGCCGCTTGAGCATGTACAGGAAATAGCTTTGCTCCTTGTCCGGGTCGCTTCCGCGCAGCAAGCGGCCCCGGGCGTCCGTCCTGACAAAATGACCGGTCGCCATGTGCTGCGCGCCGATCTTCAGCGCATAATCCAGAAAGGCTCTGAACTTGATTTCGCGGTTGCACAGCACATCCGGGTTGGGCGTGCGCCCGGCGCGGTATTCGGCCAGGAAGTGGGAGAAGACACGCTCCTCGTACTCACGGGCAAAATTGACCGAATAATAAGGGATGCCGATGATCTCACAGCTTTCCTGGACATCCTGCCAGTCAGCCTGTGAAGTGCAGACCCCGTGCTCATCCTTTTCTTCCCAATTGTTCATGAACACGCCGATGACATCAAATCCCTGCTGTTTAAGCAGCAGGGCGCTCACGGCGGAATCCACCCCGCCGGACATGCCCACCACCACACGGCTCATGGCAGCCCCAGCGCGGTCAAACGCTCCTGTACGCGCGCAAACACCAGCTCAGCAGTCTCCTGTTTGCTTCCCTCAGAGCTGACCACGATAAAGCGGGAATCTTCCGCTGTCAAATCCCGGAAAGCGCCGGCCACCCTGTCATGGAAGGCGTCCCCCGCAGCCTCCAGGCGGTCGGCCTCGCGGGAGCGCACCGCCCGGCGGATGCCCTCGCCGGGCGGCAGGGACAGGAACACAGTCAGGTCCGGCATACAGCCCTCTACCGCCGGGGCGTTGATCTGGCGCACGCGTGGGATGCCCAGGCCGCGGCCACCCCCCTGATAGGCCAGGCTGGAATCCACATAGCGGTCGGAGATGACCATCCTGCCAGCCTTTAGCGCCGGCAGAATGACCTGCCGCACATGCTGCGCGCGCGCCGCCGCGTACAGCAGGGCCTCGGTCAGATCGTCCATATCGTTGTTGGCGCGGTCAAGCAGAATATCGCGGATCTTCTCCCCCACCGCAGTGCCGCCCGGCTCGCGCGTAAGCAGCACATCATGGCCGTTTTGCCTTAATCTCTGCGCCAGCAGCCGCGCCTGGGTCGACTTGCCCGCGCCGTCATTGCCCTCAAAGCTGATAAAACAAGGACGCGGCGCCTGCTCCGACAGCCCCAGCAAGCCATATAAATCCCGCACGCTGTGAGCCAGGCCGGCCGACCGGAAAGGCGCGAACTCCTCCGGATGGCCGTAGCCATACAGCGCCGCGATGCTGTCAACGCCGACCTGCCGGGCCCCTTCCAAGTCGGTGGCGCGGTCCCCGATCATCACGGCGCGCAGACCTTGGGGCAGGGCGCGCAAAATCAACTCGCCCTTGGTGGGACCGGGGTTTTCCCAAAGTTCCGGCCCGGCCACCAGATCAAAATAGCGCAGCAGGTCAAAAGCCTTTAAAATTTTCATGGTGGGCGCCAGCGGTTTATGCGTGGCAACGCCCAGGTGAACACCGGCCTGCCTGAGCCCGGCCAGCAGCGCGCGAACGCCGGGATACACCGCGTTTTGCAGCGCGCCGGTATGATTGTAGTATTCCCGGTAGATATCCTGCGCGCGGGCCGCGTCCTCGTGGCTCATACCGCACAGCCGGGTGAAACTGTCCATCAGCGGCGGGCCCAGGAAGCGCCGTAGCACAGCTTCTTCAGGAACAGGCCGGCCCATGGTTTCCAAGGCAGAGCGCGCGCCGGCAAGGATGCCCGGCGCGGAATCGGTCAGCGTACCGTCCAAATCAAAAACGACTGCCTGGTACTTGATCATGGCTACTTGAAAAAATCGGGCTTCTCGCCGCGGGCGCGCTGGATCAGCGCATCCAGAAAGGTCAGGGCCGCCTGCTCGTTGCCGCTGTTGACAGCAACAGCCAGCACCATGTCGCGGTTGTCAATGAGCAGCTCGGTCGCGAAATTGTACAGTTCCTTTGTCGGGATGCCGTATTGGCGGGCCTCCCCGACCACGGTGGTCGTGCCGTCCGAACCAGTCTCCACCAGCTTGACCCGGCCGGCAGCTAGGCTGAGGTTGCTGGCGTCCACGCGGCCGTCCCGGATGGCATCATCCAGCGCCACGAAAGCGCCCTGGGAAGCAAAACGCTTGAATTCACTGGAGGGGAGCATATAGATATCGCCCTCGGCCGCAGCGATGTAGGTGACCAGCTGCATGTCCGCATAATAATCATTCGCGCCGCCGGCAGACATCAGCAAGACCGCATTCACCAGCTCCATCTCCGGCACAGCCTGGCGCCAGACCGGCTCCAGGAAGGCATTGACCTGTTCCTGTTCAGCGGAAGAAGACCGGATATACAGGTCGATCCGCCTGTCCTGGGGCGGACGATAGGCTGTTTGTGTATACACCAGGCTGGTCAGCCCGAACGCCAGTACGCAAAACAAGAGGTACAGCCATCCCTGATACCGCAGATGGTTTCGGACCTCATGCCAGCTTAATTTGGTGCGCAGCTTCATGACTCAACCCTGCGGTTTCATGGTGGGAAAGAGCAGCACATCGCGGATGGAAGCGTTGTCCGTCAGCAGCATGACCAGCCTGTCCACACCGATGCCAATGCCGCCGGTGGGCGGCAGGCCGTACTCCAGGGCGTTGAGATAGTCCTCATCCACTAAGGCGTTGACACCCCCGAGCTTCCTGCGCTCCTCCACCTGGCGGACAAAGCGCTCGCGCTGGTCGATCGGGTCATTGAGCTCGGAGAAGCCGTTGGCAAACTCCGCCCCGACAATGAACAATTCAAAGCGCTCGGTCAAACGCGGATCGGAGGGCTTGCGTTTGGCAAGGGGTGAAATTTCCACAGGATAATCGGTAATAAAGGTCGGTTGAATCAGCTTGGCTTCCACATAGGCGTCAAACAGCTCAGCCAGACAATCACCCCTGGTAAAATAAGGCTCGGCGTGTACGCCATGGTCCTGGAGGCATTGCCTCGCCTCCTCATCGCTGTTCCACGCGAAATAATCAATGCCGGATTCGCGCTTCACGGCCTCTGCCATCGGGATGCGCGGCCAGGGCGAGCTGAAATCCACCTGCTGTCCCTGGAAGGTGATGCGCTCACCGCCGGCCGCCTCGCGCGCGGTCTCACGGATCAGATCCTCGCACAGGTTCATGATGTCCTCATAATCGGCATAAGCCTGGTACATCTCGATCGAGGTAAATTCCGGGTTGTGTTTGGGGCTCATGCCTTCGTTACGGAAGATGCGGCCGATTTCGTACACGCGCTCGAAGCCGCCCACCACCAGGCGCTTGAGATACAGCTCAGTTTCCACCCTCAAAAACATGTCAATGTCCAGGGTGTTGTGGTGGGTTTTAAACGGCCTTGCCGCGGCGCCGATCTCAAGTGTGTGGAGGATGGGGGTATCCACCTCCAGAAAGCCGCGGCTGTCCGCGAAGCGGCGGATCGCGTTGATGATCGCTGTGCGCCGGACAAAGGTATCTCGCACCTCGGGGCTGACAATCATGTCCAGGTAGCGCTGACGGTAACGCAAATCAACGTCCTGCAGACCATGCCATTTGTCCGGCAGGGGCTTGAGGCACTTGCTGAGCAACACAATGCTGCGCGCATGCACGCTGACCTCGCCCGTGCGGGTCACAAAGGCATAGCCCTTGACGCCCAGGATGTCGCCCAGGTCATAATCCTTAAAGGCCGCGTAGGCTTCTTCCCCTATGTCATCACGTTTGACATAGACTTGAATCCTGCCCTGACCATCCAGCAGATGGGCAAAGGATGCCTTGCCCATGATGCGCCTAGTCATCATGCGCCCGGCAATGTGGACAGTCTGGCCTTCCAGCCGCGCGATCGCTTCCTTGATGTCCTGGCTGTAATGCGTCTGGTCAAAACGGGTTTGCAGATATGGGCTCTCTCCACGGTCCACAAGCTGCTGCAGCTTGGCTCGGCGGATGGCTTCCTGCTCGGAAAACTCCCGGTTGCGGTCAATCGGTTCTGACATGGGGACTCCTTACTTCTTGTGTTGAATATCGCGGATCTTGAGGATAATGGTGCCGCCAGGCGCATCAATCTTGACGGTCTGCCCCCTTTTCTTGCCCAGCAAAGCCGCGCCCACAGGGCTCTCGTTGGAAATGCGGTTGTTGAGCGGATCGGATTCCCGGGCGCCCACGATGGTGTACTCAATCTCTTCACCGTACTCCTCATCATAGACGCGCACCGTGGTGCCGATATTGACGCGGTCGGTGGATACCTCGGAATCATCAATCACCAGCGCTGTGCGGATGGTGTTTTCCAGGTCGATGATCTCGGCCTCCAGGCGGGACTGCTCGTTTTTGGCCTCATCATATTCCGCGTTTTCATTCAAATCGCCAAAACCGCGCGCCACGGCGATTTGCTCGGCGACTTCTGCCCGGCGGATCGTGGACAGATACTGAAGTTTTTCCTCCAGTTTCTTCATGCCTTCCAGAGAGACAACCGTCCGGTTGCTGTGCTCATGCAGATTGCTCATACTCTACTCCCGACATTGTATTGACTGTTACAATACAAATAATGACGCATCGGCTGCCTGTCCGGCAGCCGTCAGCGCGCGAGCGGGGAAGCCAAATCAGCTTCTCCCTACACGCGATAAGTATACAGAAAACAGCTGCGATTGGCAAGTAAAAGCGGCAATGACCGTCCGGTCAGGCTGATACCTCAGGACTGCATGAAGCGTACCTGGGCTTCACACAAGGCGCGGTAGCGTCCGCCGGGCAGATTGATCAGCTGCTCATGATTGCCCTGTTCAACGATGCGGCCGTCCTCCATAACCAGGATCACATCGGCATTGCGGATGGTGGACAGGCGGTGGGCGATGACAAAGCTGGTGCGCCCGCGCAGCAGCACGGCCAGCGCCTTCTGGATGAGCATCTCTGTGTGGGTGTCAACGGATGAAGTAGCCTCATCCAGGATTAAAATCCGGGGGTCATTCAACAGCGCGCGGGCAAGGGATACCAGCTGCTTTTGTCCGGTGGACAGCGAGCTTCCGCGCTCCGAAACCACAGTATCATAGCCCTTGGGCATCTGTGAAATAAACTCGTCGGCGCCTACCGCGCGCGCAGCCGCGATGACTTCTTCCGTCGTAGCGTCCAGACGGCCATAGCGGATGTTGTCCAGAATGGTGCCCGAGAAGGTGAAGCTGTCCTGCTGCATCACGCTCATCTGGCTTCTGAGGCTGTCCAGGGTGACTTCCCGGATATCATGCCCGTCAATGCGCACTGCGCCGCCGGTTACATCATAAAAACGGCTGATCAGGTTGACGATGGTGGTCTTCCCGGCGCCAGTCTCCCCGACCAGGGCCACAGTCTGCCCGGGCTTGATGTCCAGGTTGATGTTGCGCAGCACGACTTTGTCCTTGTGATAGGCAAAGGTGACATCCTCAAAGGTGACCTGGCCGGAAATTTGCGGCATCCGCCTGGCGCCCTGCGTATCGCGCACCTTGGGCTGCTCATCCATGATGTCAAAGATGCGCTCCATTGAGGCTGAAGCGGTCAGCAGGCTGTTGTAAAAATTGCTCAGCATGTTCAGCGGCATCCAAATGCGGTTGAGGTACCAGATCACCAGCAGCAAATCCTCCAGCTGCAGCCCCTGGCCCATGGATCGCACGCCGAAATAGTAAACCAGCACCGTGCCGAGCATGCCGGTCACATCCAACGCCGACCAGAAGCCCGCGTTGTAGCGGATGGCACGCATCCAGCCGGTGCGGATTTCATCATTGGCGCCCTCGAAGGTCTGGGCGTTCTCCTCCTCGCGCACGAACAACTGCGTAACGCGCATGCCGGAGAGCGCTTCATGCAGGTAGCCGTTCATGTTGGAGCGCTTGGCCCGCACAAACTGCCAGTTGCGTGACATCACGCGCTTGAAACGGAACATCAGGAACAGCAAAACAGGCAGGATGCAAAGCCCGATCAGCGTCAGCCGCCAATTGACCGCCAGCATGATCACCAGCAGCAACACCACGGTTAAGGAGTTGATCAGCACATCCACAATGCCGTTGGTAAACAGATCGTTGAGGGCGTCCACGTCATTCATCACGCGCACCAGGATCTTGCCGGCGGAATGTGTATCGAAAAAGCTGAAGGACAACGACTGGACATGGGCAAACAGATCCTCACGCAGGGTGGCCAGCGCCTTGCGCCCCGCGTAGTCCATCAGGCGCACGCGCACACGGGTGAATGCCGCGCCCAGCAATGACAAGGCTGCCATGCCCAGCAAAATCAGCCAGATGCCGTCAAACCGGCCGTCTGTCAGCATGCCCACGGCACGGCTCATCAGGTAAGGGGAACCCAGGGAGGCGACAGTGGCGGCAATCATCACCAGCAAGGCCAGCAGCACATCGCGGCGGTAAGGCTTTAAATATGCCATCAGACGGATGAACTGGGATTTGTTGAATGGGCGCTGGAGAACCTCGTCATCCAGCTGGCGCAGCGGACGGGCCATCAGACGCCACCTCCCTCACCGGAGATGGAGGTCAATTGATCCTGCCACATTTGCCAGTATTCACCCTTGAGCGCCATCAGCTCCTGGTGGCTGCCCCGCTCGGCGATCCGACCCTGGTTGAGCACCAGGATCAAATCCGCGTTTTTGACCGAAGACATTCGATGAGCGATGATGAACGTGGTGCGCCCCTGAATGGAACGCTCCAGATGCTGCTGGATAAGGTATTCCGTTTGCATATCCACCGCTGAAGTGGCGTCATCCAGAACAAGGATGCTGGGATCAATCAGCAAAGCCCGCGCAATGGCTGTGCGCTGCTTTTGGCCTCCGGACAATCCTACGCCGCGCTCACCCACCACGGTTTCATACTTTAGCGGCATCTCCTCAATAAATTCTTCCGCCTGCGCAGCGCGGGCAGCCGCTACCACCGCATCAAGGGACGCGTCCGGCCGGCCGAAACGGATGTTTTCAAACAAGGACTCCGAAAACAGGAAGGTTTCCTGCGGCACGTAGCCGATGCCGCAACGCAGTTCTTTCAACCTTTGCCTGCGCACATCCACGCCATCCACCAACACGCGCCCGGAGATCACATCGTAGCTGCGTGAAAGCAGGCGTACCAGGCTGGTTTTTCCCGCGCCTGTCGCGCCCATGATGGCTATGGTCTGGCCGGGCTCGGCAACAAAGCTGATATCCTGAAGCACCGGCTGCTGGTCGTAGGAAAAGGTGACCCTGTCAAACTCCACGCGCCCCTTGCGCTCATTTACAGTCTGCGGATTGTCGTCATCGCGGATGCTGGGACCCAGATCCAGATAATAGAAAATCTTTTCCGCGCTGGTAGACGCCCGGGTCATGCTGTTGATAATCTGGGAGAGCATGCGCATGGGCTGGGTCAGCATCCAGATATAGCCGGTCACACCCACAAGGGTGCCGATGTCCATATGACCCGTCGCAATGAGCACCGAGCCTGTCGCCAGCACCAGGGGCGTGCAAATCTCCGACAGGCCGTGCATGATGGGCACATAGGTGCGCCAGATGTCTGTGATCTTGAGGTTGACGCCCAAGAGCTTGCGGTTCTCCTGTTCAAACAGCTCGCGCTCATACTGCTCACGCACAAAAGCCTTGACAACATGGATGCCGGCAAGATTCTCCTGTACGCGGGTATTGAGCGTGGCCGTCTGTTCGCGCGCTTCACGGAAGGCCGGACGGATGCGGCTGCGAAACCGGAAAGCAATCCATGCGATCAGCGGCAGCATGGCCAGGATGGTCAGCGTAGCCTGCCAGGACAGCGTGAACATAAACACCAGCGCGCCAAAGAAGGTAATGCCCTGCTCGAACATGGTGATGATGCCGCCGGCCAGATAGTCGCGCACACCCTCCAGGTCGCCGGTCATGCGCGACATGATTTCGCCCACGCGGTTTCGATCATAAAACGAAAAAGACATCGTTTGCAGATGCCGGAACAAGCCCGTGCGCAAGTCATAGGCTACGTTCTGGGAAGCGCGTTCCATCATTTGGACGCGCACATAGGAACTGACCGCCCGGGTCAGGGACAGGCCAAGCAAAGTCAGGCACAATTGCACCAGAAGCTGATGCCTGCCCGCGATAATCACATCGTTGACCACTTGCCTGGTGATCAGGGGCTGGATCAATCGGGTGACGATCACAACGGTCTGGAACAGAAAACCCAGCAAGACTTTGCCGCGATAAGGCTTCAGCAGGCCCAGAATCCGGCGTGTCGAATTCATGAATACCTCCCGGCTATCTCTTGGGCTATCTTAACCGTCCAAAACCCGGGCGTCAAGAAATTATGCAGGTTCTATTGAATCTGCTTTGTACTTCTCAAAACCAGTATAATTTCAGACAAATAATTCACGCAGGAAGGCAACCGCCTTGCCGATATCGCCGGCCGGATCCTCACCCACCTCGCGCTCGATCGTCAAAAACCCTTTGTAGCCAATGTCACGCAAGGCATCCAGATAGCGCGGGAAATCCACACCGCCTTCGCCAAGCGGCAATTCCTCAAAAGAAGGGCTGGACAAAGACTCGTCAAACACGATGCCGTAGACCTTCTCCGGATCCCGGTAGTACAGCCGCCTGCCGTCCTTCGCGTGGGTATGAACGATATATTCCTTCAGGGTGTACACCGCCTGCACCGGATCATCCCCGGTGACCATGACCAGGTTGGCCGGATCAAAGTTGACCGATACGCCGCGCGAGTGCAGAGAATCCAGGAAAGCCTTGAGTGTAGCGGCTGTCTCAGGCCCGGTCTCCACGGCGAATTTCGCATCCACGCTGTCCGCATAGCGCGCCAGGGTACCGCAGGCCTGCTGCATGATACCATAGCGCGTGTGGGAGGGATCGGCGGGCACTACACCGATGTGGGTGGTGACGATACCGCACTCCCATTCCTTTGACAGATCAAGGATACGCTTGGATTTTTCGACCAGATCAGGGTTTTTGTCCGCGTCGCCGAAGCCATGCCCCAGATCACCGCACACGGCGGAAATCACCAGCCCGGCGTCCTTCACACGCTTGAGAAAATCCCTGCGCTGACCCGGGTTGAGGTTCTCCGGCGCCAGTTCTCCTCTGGTAGCATAGACCTGGATCCCCTGAACGCCGAGGGCGGCGGCCTTTTCAAGCGCCTCCGCAATGGGCAGGCGAAAGGATTCAAGCATGACACCGATAGGAAAAGTTTTCATGATGTTACCTCCTTTTTTATAGCAATGTGAATATCAGGACAACCGGGATGGAAATGACCGCAAGCGCTCCGCCATAGCGCAGCATATCTCCGGGACCAGCCCAGTCGGAACCAGCAGCCAGCGCGATATGGGCGATGGCAGGCGGCGTAGCAAAGGCCAGTGAAGCACACATACCCACCAGGATGGCCACAGTCTGCGCGTCCAGCGCGTTGCCCGCCAGCGCCATCAGCGGCAGGACAGCCGCTGACACATTATACATCAGGGTGGTCGTCACAATGTTTGACATGAAATTGGTCATCACAACGGTGGCGGCGATCAAAACCAGCAGCGCCCCGACACTGCCCAGAGAAGTCATCAGCGGCTGGAGGCTCTCCCCCACCAATGCGGTGATACCGTACTGCTCATCACTGACAAATTTCCCCAGCGCGAGCGCCGCCGCGCACAAGAGGATGCTGGCCCAGGACACGCCCTGCGCCATGCCCTGCTTGATGTCCAGTACCGGCGACCCGCCGACCGGCACGGCGCTAAGCAGCGCAACCCCCAGCATCGCCGGCCAGACCGTGCCCAACTCAACCAGAGGCTGAAAGGCTCCGGGCAGGATGCCGGAGAGCAGCCAGGCCAGGATGACCAGGAAAAAAACAAGAGCAGAAGCCAATTCGCGCGCTGTAAAATCACCGCTTGCGGAAAGACGCAGCGCTGCGATGTCCACCTTTTCTGCTCGAAACGCTTTTTGGAAGCCTAAGTACAGCAGCAGCAGGGTCAGCAAAAACAATACAATGCCCGCAGGCAGGCCAATCTTCAGATAGGACAGATACGTGATGGCCTGCCCTGTCGCTGATTCATAAAAACCCATCGCCATCAGCGGAAAGGTGTGCGCTATGGGCGTCATCGCGCAGGAGATGGAGGTTACACAAGCTGTGCCGATCATCAACGCCCGGGCCAGTGCGCTGCCAGGCTTGAGGCCCAAGGCCTCGGCTACCTCCCGGTGCAGGGCAAAATACATCAGGAAGGTGACCGTGGGCGCGATAAAGCTGCCCAGCGCCAGCACCGCCAGCAGAAACATGCACACGAAGGCCCAGGTTCCCCGGCGGGCCAGGCGGCTGTTGAGAAAAGCCAAAGCCAGGCGGCGCAGGAAGCCGGTTCGGCTCATCGCGTAGGTAAGCAGGAAGGAAAACACCAAAAACCAGATGGTGGCATTGCCAAAGGAAGCTGCGATCACCGCGTTGGTGGTGATCCCCGGCACCAGGGCCAGCGCCAAAAGCGCCAGCACGCTGGGCCAGGTGATATCCACAAACAGCCAGAGGACCACAGCCCCCAGGAAAACGCCCAGCACCCGCATCGCCTCGCGGTTCAGGCCTCCCATAAGCGGCAGGAAAAGCGGCAGCGCCATCAGCAGCAGGCCGATCAGCAGACCGATAAGGCTCCTGGCCTTGATTTTCATAGGCAAAAATGCATCATGCGCAGCACCTCGTACCAGTCATCCGCCTCATAGCGCAGCGTGTGGCTGTCCAGGCGCTTGACACCCGGATAAAAGCCGGCGGAGTACGCCTTGGCGTGCTGTGAAAAGCGCACGTCCAGACGGAAGGTATCCGGCAAATTCAGGGCGAAAGACTCTCGTCTCTCCTGGCAGGCCTGGCGCACGGCTTCGCGGATTTTGACAAGGGCCACCTCCGGGTGAATGCTGTGCACCAGGTTGCCGGCGCCGCGGTTGACCGCCACCGTCCTGCATGCGGGCACCAGGGCCTTGGCCTTGGCGCAGATGCCGCTGTCCCCGCTAAGCGCCAGCAGCGGCACCCGATAAAGGGCCGCGGTGTAAGCATTGATGTGCGCTTCGCCCAAAGGCTCGCCATTGAGCGTCAACCACACAAGACTGGTGGACATGGTGTGTGACAGCGGGTTTTCCCCGGAACCTGCCAGATCGTGGTAGCCGGTGAACACCGCGCCGTAGAAGGATTCATCCAGACCGGACATCATGCACAGCGGATCCTGGCCCCAGCCGCGGATCAGCTGCACCTGCCTGGGCAGGCAGGACCAGTCCAGGTTGCGCGCCGAACCATGAGCATCTCGCACCATGACCAGGTCCATGCCGCCCTCCAGCGCGCCTTCGCAGGCGGCGGCCACCTCGCGGCTCATGCGCAGGGCATATCGCTCATAATCCGGATGGCCTTTGTGTGTCTCGTCCCAGGCAGCGATGCCGCAGGTGCCCTCAATGTCCGCAGAAATAAATAGCTTTTTCATTGTCCGTCCCCCTGTTTCGTCCATTCTTGTTCCAAGCGGATGGTCTCGTCCCACACACGCAGCGAAATAGCAGGCCCGGACACCAGCGTCAGCTTGACGCCCGCACCGTCCATCGCCAGGTTGATCACGCGACCACGGTAATCAAATCGGAAGGAGTAGGCTGTCCAGCCGCTGGGCAGGAAGGGCCACAGGGACAGCCCGTTGTCGGTACGCATGCCGGCAAAGCCGCGGGCGATCACCAGCCAGGAACCGGACATGCTGGTGATATGAAGGCCGTCCTCGGTGTCGTTGTTGATGTTGTCCAAATCCAGCCGCGCAGTGCGGTGATACAGTTCCACCGCCTTTTGTTCATAGCCGATCTCAGCAGCCAGAATGGCGTGCACGCAAGGCGAGAGCGAGGACTCGTGCACGGTCAGAGGCTCATAGAAATCAAAATTGCGCTTCTTGGTGTCCCGGTCATAGAGGTGGCCCAGGAAGTACAGTCCCTGAAGCACATCAGCCTGCTTGATAAAGCAGGAGCGCAGGATGCGGTCCCAGCTCCAGTGCTGATTCAGCGGCCTGTCCTCAGGCGGCAACCGGTCCGCCGGCATGATGTGCTTGTCAAGGAAGGTATCGTGCTGGACAAAGATGCCCAATTGCTCATCCACAGGGTAGTACATCTTTTGCGCCACCTGTTCCATGCGCGCAAGCTCATCCCGGGATACGCCAAGCTGCGCCTGCTTTTGCGCAGGGGCATCCAGATAGGCATAGCGGAAAAAATCCAGGCACCAGGCAGCGATGCGGTTGGTGTACCAGTTGTTGTTGACGTTGTTCTCGTACTCATTGGGGCCGGTGACGCCATGAATCATGTAACGCCCGGTGCGCTCATTGAAGTGCACGCGGCCCAGCCAGAAACGTGCGATGCCCAGCAACACGTCCAGGCCCTCATCCAGCAGGTAGGATCTGTCCCCGGTGTAGGTGGTGTATTCGTAAATCGCGTGCGCAATGGCGCCGTTGCGGTGGATCTCCATGAAGGTGATCTCCCACTCGTTATGGCATTCTATGCCATTGAAGGTGACCATAGGATACAGCGCGCCGGGCAGCCCCTGCCGGGCGGCGTTGTGGTAGGCGCCGGGCAGTTGCTCATGGCGATAGCGCAACAGCTGCCTGGCCACCTCCTGCCCGGCAACTGCCATGTAAACCGGAAAGCAGTACGCTTCGGTATCCCAGTAGGTGGCGCCGCCATACTTTTCCCCGGTAAACCCCTTGGGTCCGATGTTGAGCCGGGCATCCTCCCCCGTGTAGGTGGACAGCAGGTGGAAAAGGTTAAAGCGGATGCCCTGCTGGGCTGCCTCGTCCCCCTCTATGGTGACGTCCGCGCGCTCCCATTTGGCGGCCCAGGCAGCGGTGTGCAGCGCCTTGAGCCCCTCATAGCCCAATTTGGCGGAGCCGCGCACAAAGCGCTTCGCAGTGTCAGCCAGGTCGTCAGCCGCGTAATCCCGGTCGGTCGCTACACAGATGATCTTGTCCAGCGCGGCCTTCTCGCCTGGCGCGATGGTTTTATGGAAGGTCAGACCGGCATAGCCCAGCCTGGCCTCATCGGTGATGTATTCCATATCGGTTTGTACCCGGAAGGCGCCCGCTACCGTAAACCGCGGCGTATGAAAGGGGTTGCCACGGGTACGGCTGACAAGGTAGGCGCCCTGGGCGTGCTCAACGACGCCGGCATCTGTCTGTTCCCAGAATACCTCATCATAATTGCTGTCCTCGTTGCGCACCTCACCATCCAGGAAGGCGATGATATCCACCGTGGCGTGATAATCTGCCGTAACCTCATAGCGCAATGCCAGGCAGGTAGCGTCCGCCATGGACACAAAACGCTCCGCCGTGATGCTGACCATGCCCTGAGGCGTGCGCAGCGCCATCTGACGGCGAAGAATACCGGTATACATATCCAGCTCACGGTAAAAGCGCACCACATCCAGCCGCGCAGCATCCAGGCATACCCCGTCCACCTCCACCTTCAGGCCGATGAGGTTCATGGCGTTGATGACCTTGCCAAAGTATTGCGGGTAGCCGTTCTTCCACCAGCCCACGCGCGTCTTGTCCGGAAACCAGACGCCGCCGATGTAGGTGCCCTGCAGGCTGTCACCGGAATACGCCTCTTCAAAGTTGCCCCTCAGTCCCATCGCGCCGTTGCCCAGGGACATCAGGCTTTCGGCAAAGCGCTGCGCCTCCGGATCGAAGCTGGACTGAATGACCTTCCAGGGATGCACCACAAAGCCGGACATCGACATCACCTTCCTTTACAGCTCTCGCTGTTGGAAATAAAGCAGCGCGGCTGCCAAACATACCAGGGTCAGTCCACCTGCCAGGCCGGCCAGGCCCCAGCCGCCCGCGCCGAAAGCCAGGCTGCGGCCATCAAACAGGCTCCAGACGCTGAATAAACGCAAACGCGTCCAGCCGGACAGGCGGCCGGCCATGGCCAGGATCAGCATCAGGGCAAGCAGCAAGCGTGCGCGGCGGGCATAACGCGCTTCAGACGGCGACACCAGCGCCAGCAGGCAGCAAAAAGCAGACAGCAGCAGCGCTGTCGGGATAAAGCCAATAGTCAGTTGTGACAGCGCGGCCAGATCCGCCACCGGGAAAAGCAACACGGCTGAAAGCATCTGACCAGCCAGGCAGGCAGCCTGCGTGAGCACGACCCAAACTGCCAAGGCCAGAAAGTGAAGCAGCAGGACAGACGCCCTGGCATGGGGCGCAGCCAGCAGCTGCGCAAGGCGTCCGTCCGCCAGCGGCCGGGCAAGCAGGTGCCTTCCCAAGGACACCGCCTGCATATTGGCCAGGATCGGCAGCAGCAGGCCATACAGAGCGCTGAGCACAAAGGCAGGCAGGTTGCTGTCGCCCACGAAACCCAGAACGGTAAATAATTCGGGCATCTCGCCACGCAGAAAACGAAGCTGTTCCAGCGGGGAAGGCAGGTAAGCCGCAACCGCGCCCGCGCCCAGCACAAGGGCGGCAAGCAGCCATATCAGCAGGCTCTTGGGGCGGAATCTGGCAAAAAACAAAGCGCTGATCATACGATATCATCCCCGTAATAACGCAGGAAGCCTTCTTCGGCATCCTCGCGCCCGCCAATCAAATCCACCACCTCATAGCGCGCCAGGGTGCGCAGCAGGGCCTGCGGACTGGCCGGAATGGCCACCAGGGCCCGGGTGCCGATGAGCTCAACCCCGGCTTCCCATTCAGCGGCAAAAGAAGCGGCTTGCTGAGGGCTGTTAAAGGTGATGTGATACACCTTCTGCCGGGTCAGGCTCAAAGCTTCCACCGGCTGCGTGACAACCAGACGCCCCTGGCGGATGATGGCGATGTGGCTGCAGGCACGGCGCACCTCTTCCAGCACATGGGAGGTCATCAGCACGGCGGCGCCGGATTGGCGCAGCGCCTGCAGCGCATCGGCCAGCGCGCCCCGGGCAAAAGCGGACAGGCTGCCAAAGGGTTCATCCAACAGGAAGACTTCCGCGTCCAGCGCCAGGGCAGCCAGCAAACCCAGCTTTTTTCTTTCCTCCTGCCCCATCCGGCGGCACTGCCCGGTCAGGGGGATATCCATCTGCTCGGTCAACCGGCGTGCTTTTTGCGGATTGAAGCCACCATGGTATCGCGCGGAAAAGTTCAGGTACTCTTCCCCGGTCATGCGCATTTCAAGCGCGGGCACCATGGGCGCATAGACAGCCCGGCGAAAGATCCGACGGCGGTCGCGCCAGCAATCCAGCCCAAAAACAGAAGCGGTTCCGGCCTGCGCGCGCAGGTGTCCAGCCAGCACACGCAGCAATACCGACTTGCCGGCGCCGGTGGGTCCCAGCAAACCCAGGGTCTGCCCTGCCTGCACCTGCAGGCTGATGTCAAAAACCCCGTCCCCTTCAAAGGCGCGGGTCAGATTGTCACAATGTATCAATGTGCTGCTCCGTGCCCCTGGCTGCCTGTTCCTTTTTGCTGACGTACTCGCTGACTAAATGAAAGGCAACAGCGGTCAGCGGGATAAACAGCAGCATGCCTGGAATGCCCATGATGCCGCCGCCCAGGGTCACTGCCACCAGCACCCAAATGGAGGGAATATCAATGGCATTGGACATGATGCGCGGGTAGATGACCGAGCCGCTGAGCTGCTGGACAATGAAGAAGGCCAATAAAAACCACAGGGTCTGGGACGGGCTCACCGTCAGCACCAGCAACATGCCCAGGACGCCCGAAATGAAGGGGCCAAAGACCGGGATCAGCGCTGAAACAAAGGTAATCAGCCCGATGAGCACCGCATAGGGGAATCCGAATATTATCAGCACCAGCGTGGTCAGCACTGAGGAGATAAAAGCCTGCAGCAGCTGACCGCCCAGAAAGTTGGTATAGGCGCGAATCAGCATCCGAGAAATTTCCAGTGCGCGTCGGCTGACCCGGAGCGGCAGCAGGCTGCGCAGCAAGCGGGAGAACTGGTTCTGAATGACCTCCTTGCTAAACAGCAGATAAATGGCAAACACCAGCCCGACAACAAGGTTGACCAGAAAACCGGCAGCTGAGATGACCACGCCTGAGGAATAGGAAAGCCCGCCCACAAGAAACTGATAAGCCCGCTGGAAGATGTCGCGCACCTCCCCCTCGTTGGTCTCTGCCAGCCCCAGGGTCTGGCGCACGTTGGCATTGCGCTCTGTCAGCCACAGCTCAAGGTCCTTGAGCAGGCCGGGGATCACGCGGATCAGGCGCTCAACCGCGCCGCTGACCTCGGGAATGATCACAATCAGCAGCAGCGCGATGACCACTCCAACAATCAGGACAGACAAGGAAAGCGTAATGGCGCGGCGCATCTTCTGAAGCGCGGGGCGGGTAACCGGCAGGATGATGACCCGCTCCAGCAGGCGCAGCGGCAGGTTGATCAACAATGCCATGAACAGCCCCATGATAAACGGGGTCAAAATGGACAACAGCGTTTTAAACAGGGTGATGATGGCATCAAAACGGTACAGTGCGAAGGCCAGAAGCATCAGTCCGATGGCCAGGGGCAGCCAGCGCTTTCTGTCCTGCCACATAAGACCTCCTCCTTTTGAAACCATGCTCAATCACACTTTTTGTTGAAATGGTTTGCTTGCGCCACCGCATCGCTCCGCCAGGCGCAATCCTCCAGTTGAGCGGAACCATCAAAAACCTTCTGCCTGTCTGTGCGTTCACCCGTCTGTTCAGGATGACGCACTAAAGGCAGTATAGCAAGCAGCCAGGCAACTGACAAGCAAAGCGCTTGTTTTTCTGTTTTATAGGTATCAACAAAAAACCGGCGGATGCCGGTTGGTCTGCCATGAAAGGCTCAGGCTTCCTTCTTGCGGAACTTGCCGCGCAGCACCGGGATCATGATTTGAATCAGCACAGCCACCAGCAGGATGGCGCCCTTGATGGTGTCGTTGATGAGCGCGTCAAAACGCATGGCGGCAATGATTTTGTCGATTATATTGTAGCTCATCGCGCCGAAAAGGATGCCCAGCAGGTTGCCCTTTCCCCCGGACATGCTGACCCCGCCAATCACTACGGCAGCAATGGCATACATCTCATTGCTGCGCCCCAAAGTGGCCGGGTCAACCGAGCCGTTCATGGCCAGCCAGATGAAAGCGGCCAGGCCGCACAGCACGCCGGTGAGCACATACACGCTCACACGCACCCATTCCACCGAGATGCCCGCCAGCATCGCCGCGCGTTCATTGCTGCCCACCGCGTAGATGGTGCGGCCGTACTTGGTGGAGGTGGACAGGAAGACCATGACCACAGTTACCAGGATCAGGATGATGCCCACGGTGGGAATCAGGTCAAAGAGCTTGCTTTGGCCAAAATCATAAAAGCCTTGGTAGGCGCTGAGCGTGCCGTCCATATTGTAGATGGACTTGCGCTCCACCGCGCGCAGGTAATACTGGGCGATCGAACGGTAAATCATCATGGTAGCCAAGGTGACAATAAAGGGAGGCATCTTCACCTTGCCAATCAGCAGCCCATTGATGCTGCCCAGCACAAAACCGCCGGTCAGCGCGAACAGCAAAGTCAAAATCGGGCTGTTGGTGGCGTTGAAGACTACCACGGAGATGCCGCCAATCAGGGAGAGCATGCTGCCAACCGACAGGTCGATGCCTCCGGTGATGATGGTCAAGCCCATGCCAAAGGCGATGATACCGACCACTGTCGAGTGGCGAAGGATGTTCATCACACCTGACCAGGTGGTAGCGCCCGCATTAATGATCAGGTAGACGAGCAAAATGGCGAAAAAAATCAGGATGAAGCTGTAGTTGCCCAGCACTTTGGTGATGGATTGTTTTGGCTTGTCCTGGGTAGTGATCGTCGACATCTTACGCGTTTACCTCCGTTTGTGCTGCGTTGGTCGCCGCGATCATGACCCGTTCCTCGGTAATCTGCTCGCGGTCGAGAATGGTGTGGACGCGCCCGTGAAAAAATACCACGCAGCGGTCAGCGACTTTCATGATCTCGGGGATTTCCAGGGTGTTGACCAGGATGGTCTTGCCTTCAAGGGCCAGTTGCTGGATCAGGCTGTATATCTCCGCCTTGGAGCCCACATCGATGCCCTGGGTGGGATTGTCCAGCAGCAGGATGTCTGACCGGGTATTCAGCCAGCGCGCCAGGATCACCTTTTGCTGGTTGCCGCCTGACAGCGAGGTAATCATATCATAGGGTGTGTTGGCCTTGATGGACAGCGCATCCCGGTGCGTTCCATAGCGCTTCAGTTCCGTGTTTTTGTTGATGATCGGCTCATTCTCAGAGAGGCGGTGTTCAGAAATATAGAAGTTTTCCAGCAGCGAAAAATCCGGAATGACGGAGTTTTCCTTGCGGTTGGAAGGTATCATGGCCAGCCGCCTGCGCATGGCGCCGCGCACGGTGTTGCTGGTAATCTCCTCGCCAAACAAGGTGAGCTTGCCGCCGTAGATGGGCAGCGCACCAAAGATGGTGGAGAACATCTCCGAAATGCCCGCGCCCTTGAGCCCTGTGAATCCTACAATCTCGCCGCGGCGCACGGAAAAGGAGACCTGACGGAAACCCTGGCCGGACAGCTTCTCCGCCTTCAGCACCACCTCGCCCAGTTCACGTGGCTGATAGACGCTTTGATCCGTATACTGCTGACCTACCATCATGCGCGCGATATCGGTGGCGGTGACCTGGGCGATGTCCCCGGTTTGTACCATCTGCCCGTTGCGCAGCACGGTGTAGCGGTCAGCAATCTCAAAGACCTCCTGGAGCTTGTGGGAAATAAAGATAAAGGATTTTCCGTGTTCCCTCAGGCGGCGGATCAGGTCAAAAAGCATCTCGATCTCCGCGGTGTTCAGGGAGGTAGTGGGCTCATCCAGGATAAACAGCTCAGCCTTGGCGTACAAGGCCTTGGCAATCTCCAGCATTTGCTTTTTGCTGGTCTCCAGCTCCGATACCATGGCGGTGGCGGGGATGTCCACGCCCAGCTGCGCCATTAATTCCTGCGTGCGGGCGATCATCTCCTTTTTGGCCAGGACCCCAAAGGAATGCACAATCTCCTTGCGCAGAAAGATGTTTTCATACACACGCAGATCGTTGAAAAGGTTGAGTTCCTGGTGAACAAAAGCGATGCCGGCATTCTCCGCCAGACGCACCGTGGTGTTCTCCAGCGGCTTGCCCAAAAAAATAACCTGGCCGGCGTCGCGCGTGTACACGCCGCCCAGAATGTTCATCAGGGTGGACTTGCCCGCCCCGTTCTCACCAAGCAGTGCGTGAACCTCGCCGTGGCCCACGGTCAGATCGACTTTATCGAGCACCCTGACACCAAAAAAAGATTTGGAGATGCCCTTCATTTCCAGCATGTCGCGCCCGGTCTCCTTGCTTGTCAAAAGCCCTCCGCAGGCTTGCCTGCGGAGGGCAGGGTCATATGATTACTTGGCAAACGCGTCGCCAAAGCCCTGGAACTCGCTGACATTGGTCGCGTCAACAACGCTGACCGGCACAACGTGGTCCTTGGCAACTTCCTTGCCGTCCAGATAGTCTACCATGTCCTGAACAGCAATCTTGATCATGCCCGGGTCATAGGTGACGGTGAACAAATCGCCCAGCTGGGCAACTTCAGCCGTGTAGTCCTTTTGATGGATGCCCTTGAGCACGGAGTAGATCTCATTCAGGCCTGAAGATGATCCCAGGATGACCTTGGCGCCCAGGAAGGCTTCCTTCTTGGCAGGATCAATGTCAGAGCTCTTGAGCGCTTCGAGCATGCCCATCGCGATCTCGTCGTCATGGGTAAAGATGTAACGGTTGGCCTTGATCTCATCGATGGTATTGCTGTCCAGCCACTCGGTGAACAGGCGGCGGCCTTCAGAACGGCTCCAGCCGGTGTAGGCGGTGGATTTGATTCCGTCCACCTGTTCCTGCGTCCAGCCGGCTTCAAGCAGGCCCTTGAAGAAGCCGTTGTTGCGCATCTCGGGCACGGAAGAGTTGTCGCCGGGGATGATCAGGACAGGCTCGCCCGGAAGCAGGCCGACAGCCACAAAGCGTTTGGCAGTCTCAAGGCCGATGCCCTCATTGTCACCCTTGACAACAGAAACCGCGTTCTCGGCCACGGCATCAATGACGCGGTCGAACATCACAAAGGGGATGCCGCTGTCGACCAGCTTGCGCATGGTGGCTTCCAGGGTATTGTCATAGGGCAGAATCACAACAGTCTTGGCGGACTTGTTGTCAATGATGTCCTCAACCTGGGTGATCTGGTTGGCGGGATCGGAAGAGGCGATGACGCGCGCGGTATACACGCCCGCATCGTTGATTTCCTTGGCCTTTTCCTCAGCATAGCTGAGCACGGCGCCAGTCCAGCCATGGTCCGCGTTGGGCACGAGGATCACAATGTCCTCATTGGCGGCCAGGGCGCTGGTCACAGATAGCAGCATGATGGCTGCCAGCAACAGGGTTACCAGTTTTCTCATGATTTTTCCTCCGTTTGATATTCTTATTCTATTGGCATTGCCAATAAAGTCTACATTAATTCCACCCACTTGGCATCGTTCTTGGCGCTCTCAACGACCGCGTGGATAAATCTCACGCCGTTGAGGCCGTCCTCTACCCGCGGGAAGTCAATGTCATCGGTATCCTGGCCATCGCGGTGCATCAGCACGGCGGTGATGAAGTTTTTGTACAGGTTGGCAAAAGCGACATGCAGGCCCTCCGGGTGCCCGGTGGGCAGCTGGCTGTTAGCCGCAGCCTTCTCCTTGAGATAACCGTTGCCGCGGGACAGGATGCGCGGCGCCTCGCCCCGGGGGGTGTAGCGCACATTGTCCGGATCCTCCTGCTTCCATTCCAGGGAGCCCTCATCCCCATAGATACGCACAGCCAGCGCGTTGAGGGTGCCTGCGGCTACCTGGGAGCACCAGTAGGCGCCGTTGGCGCCGTTTTCATATTCGACCAGGATATTGGCGTTGAGGTCCAGCGGCTGGCCGAAATGATTGGTCACCGCCAGCAGGCGCTTGATCCTCAGCCCCGTGACGTAGTGGACAAAGTTTTCGATGTGGCTGCCGATGTCGCCCACGCAGTTGGAGATGCCGGCAACAGCCGGATCCTTGCGCCAAACGGACAGCTTGAGCTCCTGCCCGGGAACCGGGTGCAGGTCGTCAAGCAGCCATTCCTGCGGATACTCCGCGTTGACATTGATCACCTTGCCAATTTTGCCCTCCTGCACCATCTCGCGCATCACCTTGGCAAGCGCGTAGCCGGTGTAGGAATAGTTGACGCCAAAGAGCAGGCGGTTGCGTTTGGCCAGGTCGCGCAGCTCCTCCGCCTGGGCCACGGTGAAGCACAGGGGCTTCTCGCACATCACATGGATCCCGTTCTCCAGAAAAGCCTTGGCGATCTCATAATGCGTGACATTGGGGGTGACGATGGAAACAAATTCGATGCCATCAGGCCTGGCCGCTTCCTTTTGGGCCATTTCACGGTAGCTGGCGTATACGCGCTGCGGATCCAGCCCCAGTACCTCGCCGCTTTCGCGGTTCTTTTCCTGTGAGGAAGCTGAAAAGCAGCCGGCTACCAGGCGGGCGCGCGTATCAAAGCGAATGGCCCTGCGGTGCACCACACCGATGAAAGCGTGGATGTCCCCACCCACCATGCCATAATTCACATGCGGTCTCATGTCTTCCTCCCTAATTGGCGATCGCCTCGTCAAACTTGACGAGAGAGGGCTTGAAATTGATCTTCTTGACAAAGGCGCAGGCCTCGGTAGCGCCATCGATCCGGTCCATGCCGCTGTCCTCCCACTCCACTGACAGGGGACCGTCATAGCCGTGGGCATTGAGCACGCGGATGATCTCCTCAAAGTTGACACCGCCATGGCCCAGGGAGCGGAAGTTCCACCCGCGGCGCAGGTCGCCAAAATCAATATGGGATCCCAGCAGCCCGCTGCGGCCGTCCAGGGTGACAGCCGCGTCCTTCATGTGAACATGATAGACACGATCGATAAAATCGCTGAGGAACAGATGCGGGGTCACGCCCTGCCATAGCAGGTGGCTGGGGTCAAAGTTGAGGCCAAACTCCGGCCAGTCCTTGAATTTTTCAAGCAGGCGTTTGGTGGAGTAGTAGTCGAAGGCGATTTCGCCCGGGTGAACCTCCAGCGCAAAGCGCACACCATGCTTGCGGAATTCCGCCAGGATGGGTGTCCACAGATCGTAGATCTCCTGGAAGCCCGCCTCGATCATCTCCTCGGTGGTCTGCGGGAAGGAGTACAGATACTTCCAGATGGGACTGCCTGTAAAGCCGGTCACCACATCCACATCCAGCATGCGCGCGACCTGGGCCGACTTTTTCATTTGCTCTATGCCCCACTCGCGGATGCCCTGCGGATTGTCCTTGAGCCGGGCAGGGGCAAAATTGTTCAGCCGCGGATCGGGCGCGTCACCCACACACTGTCCGATGATGTGGGTAGCGATGGCCTTGCAGACCAGGCGATGCTTTTTGAGCGTGTCCTTCACCCAGGGAATATAGTCCGGCTCCTCAAGCGCGCGGTCCAAGTCCAGACTGTTGCCCCAGCAGGCAATCTCCAATCCGTCATAGCCCATGTCGCTGGCGAGCGCGCACAGCTCCTCAAAGTGCATGTCTGCCCATTGCGCAGTACACAGCGTGACTGGCCGTTTGTTCATATTTAACCCTCCTTGTTCAGTGCAAATCAATAAACGCACTGTATTTGTTTTAACAGGGAACTTCCCCTATTTGTCTTATCTTAATTTTATACCACTCAAACGTCTTGTCAAGCGAAAAGCGGCCTCACGTAAAAATTTTTCTGAAGTTTCTGAAGCGACACCAAAAACATCATGAAATCGGGAAATCAATCAAAAAACACTTGACATACAGATTTGGGCATATATAATTACAATAAGGTCAAAGATAGTCAGGGTTTGACCGGTTTCATTAAAATTAGTGAGGTGAAGGGCAGCATGAGCCAGATCAGATACACACAAAAAAGCATTGACGCCATTCAGGACGCTCAGCGTCTGGCGGGAGAATACATGAATCAAACGCTGGAACAATCACATTTGTTGTACGCGTTGCTGCAGGACGACAACAACCTGATCCCCCAGCTGCTCACGCGCCTGGGCAAGCAGACAGCCGCACTGTCAGCGCGGGCGCTGGAGGAAGTTGAAAAGCTGCCCCGGGTGCGCGGCAGCGTGCGCGAAGAAGGCAAGACCTATGTCTCCCAGGAGATGGACCGCGCCCTGCGAGAAGCCTCAGATGCGGCCGAGCGCATGAAGGACGAGTACATCTCCGTAGAGCACCTGTTTTTGGGGCTGATGCGTGCGGCCGACCGGGCGCTTCAGGCCGTGTTTTCCCAGTTTCAGGTGCGGGAAGACGGCTTCCTCAAGGCTTTAAGCGAAGTGCGCGGCACCACACGGGTGACCAGCGATACCCCTGAGGACAGCTATGACGCCTTGGCCAAGTACGGTACCGATCTGACCGCGCTGGCCAAAAACCAGAAACTGGATCCGGTGATTGGCCGCGACAGCGAAATACGCGATGTCATCCGCATCCTCAGCCGGAAAACCAAGAATAACCCGGTGCTGATCGGCGAGCCCGGCGTGGGCAAGACCGCCATCGCGGAAGGCCTGGCTCAACGCATCGTGCGCGGCGACGTGCCGGAAAACTTAAAGGATCGCGCTATCATTTCCCTTGACATGGGTGCCTTGATTGCAGGAGCCAAATTCCGCGGGGAGTTTGAAGAGCGTCTCAAGGCGGTGCTGGCCGAGGTCAAGAATGCCAGGGGACAGGTTCTGCTGTTCATTGACGAGCTTCACACCATCGTGGGCGCCGGCAAGGCCGATGGCGCGATGGACGCCGGCAACCTGTTAAAGCCCATGCTGGCGCGGGGTGAGCTGCACTGTATCGGCGCGACAACGCTGAATGAATACAGGCAGCATATCGAAAAGGACGCGGCGCTTGAGCGGCGCTTCCAGCCGGTTCTGGTTGAGGAACCCACAGTGGAGGATACCATCTCCATCCTTCGCGGGCTTCAGGAGCGTTATGAGGTATTCCATGGCGTCAAAATTCAGGATGGCGCGCTCATCGCGGCAGCCACCCTGTCCAACCGCTATATCACCGACCGCTTCCTTCCGGATAAAGCCATTGACCTTGTGGATGAGGCCTGCGCAATGATCCGTACAGAGATGGATTCCATGCCTTCTGAGCTGGACGAGGTGCGCCGGAGGATCATGCAGCTTGAAATCGAGGAGGCCGCCCTGGAGAAGGAGAGCGACCGCCTGTCCAAGGGGCGTTTGGAGGATCTGCGCCTGGAGCTGGCCGAGCTGAGAGACCAGTATGCGCAGATGACCGCCAAGTGGGAAAACGAGAAACAGGAAATCGGCAAGACGCAAAAACTGCGCGAGCAGATCGAACAGGTCAACGCCCGCATCGCCCAGGCGGAACGCAACTATGACCTGAATGCCGCCGCGCAGCTCAAGTACGGAGATTTGCCGCGCTTGCAGCAGGAGCTGGCGCAACAGGAAGCGGCTGAGGGTGAAAAAGGCAAGGCCATCTACCTTCGCGACCGCGTAACCGATGATGAGATCGCGCGCATTGTGGGCCGCTGGACCGGCATCCCTGTCAGCAAGCTGCTGGAGAGCGACCGTGAAAAGCTGTTGGCGCTTCCTGAAACCCTGCACCGGCGCGTTGTCGGCCAGGATGAGGCCATCCAGCTGGTATCCGATGCCATCCTGCGCTCGCGCGCGGGCATCTCGGATGAGGCGCGGCCCATCGGCTCCTTCCTCTTTCTGGGGCCCACCGGTGTGGGCAAGACCGAATTGGCCAAGGCGCTGGCAGAGAACCTGTTTGATGACGAGAAGATGCTGATCCGCATCGATATGTCCGAATACATGGAGAAATTCTCGGTCTCCAGGCTGATTGGCGCACCGCCGGGCTATGTAGGCTATGAGGAGGGCGGTCAGCTCACAGAAGCCGTCCGCCGCAAGCCCTATTCGGTCATCCTGTTTGACGAGCTGGAAAAAGCGCACCCGGACGTGTTCAACGTGCTGCTGCAGATCCTGGACGACGGACGCGTGACCGACAGCCAGGGACGCACCGTGGATTTTAAGAACACCATCCTGATCATGACCTCCAACCTGGGCTCCTCCATGATTTTGGAGAACATTTCCGATGACGGCATACTGGACGAGGGCACGCGCGAGAGCATCCGCGGCCTGCTTCGGGGACATTTCCGTCCGGAGTTTCTTAACCGGATTGATGAAACCGTCCTCTTCACGCCCTTAAACCGTGAGCAAATCCGGGAGATTGTTGACCTGCAGCTCAACCGCCTGCGCGCGCGCCTCAAGGATCGCCAGCTGCAGCTGGAGCTTGACCCGCAGGCGATCAACCGCCTGATGGAGATGGGCTATGACCCGGTGTACGGCGCGCGGCCGATGAAGCGCCTGATCCAAAGCCAGATTGAAACGCTGATTGCCCGTACCCTGATTGAGGGCAAGGCCGCCCACGGCGACACCCTGCGGGTGCAAGCCGCGGAACAGGGAAACTTCAAGGTGGAAATCACAAAGCCGGCGGAATTTGTCGGCACCGTCGTGTAACCCACAGCAGAAAATACATAAATTCAACGCGAGGGCTGCCAAACGGCAGCCCCCCTTATGCGGAAGCTCTAACACCGGCATCAGGAATGCATCGAGTATGCCGCCCTCCTCCGCCCCGGTACCTCAGTCCAGCAGTTTCCCAAGGAAATACGGCAGCTGCCTGCGCCACCATTCCCAGTCATGGTGGACGTCCCCGCCCCAGATGTCCACCCAAGGATAGATCCCCTTTTCATGACAGGCCGCTTCCAGCAGCCGCAGGGAGCGCAGCATCTCCTCCTCCCAGGCGCCCTGTCCACAGCACAGCACAATGTTGCAGCTGTTGAGCAGCTTGACCCAGGGATGATCCGCAGGCATGCCCCGTATGCTGTCCAAGGGCGAATTAAGATAAACCAACTCATCCGAGTAGCCCGCCAACATCCAGCGCATGTCATAGGCGCCGGACAGAGCGATGACGCAGGAGAACAAATCCGGCCGGCGAAACAGCGTGTTGGCGGCATGGGTAGCCCCCAGGCTGCATCCCAGGGTCATCAGCCTGCCCTCCCAGGCGCTGTCGCGGTGGATAAAGGGCACAAACTCCTGTGTGATATGGCTGAACCATGCCTCGTGCAGCTCCATGCGCTCCCGGGGCGCGCGGTCTGTCGCCGACCAGGTCTGCTCATCCAGGCTGTCCACACAGTAAAGCCTCAGCCTGCCCCGGTCGATCCAGGGGCGGCAGACATCCACCATGCCAAACCCCGCAAAATCACCGCTTTTGCCGTTTTGCGAGGGATACACCAGGCAGGGCAGCCCATCGTGCCCATACATGTGCATGCCAAGGCGCCGGTTGAGGATATGGCTGTAAAAATCGCTCTGACGCATCATCATGGCAGGCGCTCACACGCATAGCGGACAAAGGCGTCCACTTCATCCCGGTTCATGCATTGCGCCAGATACATTGCGTTGCCCATCGCGCCGGAGAGCGCCTCGGGTATGCGCGCATGATGGACAATACGGTGATGCCAGTCCCGCATCAGCTCATCATGCCCGTAGCGGTATACATGGGTGTCCTGCCGGCCGACAAAGACGCAAAAGTACTTCCTGCGGTTCTGATCCAGATGGATACGGTCAAAGCGCACCATGTCAGCCCACAGGCGGTGGATGTCCACGCTGCCGGCATAATTGATCATGTCCGGCGTGAAGCCGCCGGAGGGGCGCATATTGACCTCAAGGCCCAGCAGGTCCCCGGCGCGGCCCAGTCCGGCCTGATCCTGCGTGAGACGGAAAAACTCAAAGTGGATCAGCCGGCTGAAAGCACCGAAGGCGGATACCGCCCTGCGCCCGGCATCGCGCAGGTCAGGGGCGATCTCCGGCACAATCATGTATACCGATTCATTTTTCTCATTGACAACATCCATGATGTTGGACGGAGTGATGTTGCCGGTTTCATACAGGGGCTGTCCCTGGGCGTCAATCAAGGCGTCATAGGAGCAGACCTCGCCCACCACATAGCGCTCCAAAAGGTAGGGCTGCAGCGGCAATCTGGAAAAGAAATCCCGAAGATCCCGCTCGTCCTTCAAACGGAAGGTGTCATTGGCACCTACGCCGACATCGGGCTTGGCTACCAGCGGATAGCCATGCTTGCGCGTGAAAGCCAGGGCATTTTCAAGCGTGTCCGCCAGCATGCTGGGCGCGGTGGGAATACCGGCCTGCTGATACACTGCCTTCATGCTCGATTTATGCTTGTAGATGTCCATCCTGTCCAGGTTCGGCCCGGTGCGGACATTGAACATGGTGCGCAGCCAGGCATCCTGGGCCAGCCAATACTCGTTGTTGGATTCAATCCAATCTATGCGGCCGTGACGGCTGATAAACCAGCCAATGGCCCTAAGCACGGCCTCGCCGTCCTCCAGGCTGGGCACCTGATAATAATCGCTCAGGCTGTCGCGCAGCTGGGGCAGCAAATGCTCGTAAGGGGTATCGGCAATGCCCAGCACCTGAATGCCGTTCTCCCTGAGCGCAGCGCAAAAACGCCAGTAATGTTCAGGAAAATGAGGGGAAATAAACACAAAATTCATATGGGCCTCCGCTGATACAACAATCAGGCAAGCAGGGGTCCGGCGCTGCCTTGTGGCTGAGGATAGCACCTCAAGTCAGGCACGTCAAACCGTTGCTTGTACAGACAATGTTCAAAAGCGAAGATACTCCTGCAATACGAGCAATTCTTTTCCTCCCCGCTCATTGTGGCAAGGCGCCCAGCATGGTACAATACCAGACATTCAAGGAGGTTCAAGGAGACACGTATGCAGACACAAAAGCCAAGCAACCTCAACCTGCCCAACGCCCTGACCACGCTGCGCCTTTTACTGATCCCTGTTTTCATTTATCTGATGGACAAGAACAGGATGATGACTGCGCTGGCAGTGTTTGTAGCCGCCAGCCTGACGGACATCGCCGACGGATGGATCGCGCGCAGGTACAACCTGATCACTGACTTTGGCAAGCTGTTTGACCCGCTGGCGGACAAGCTGATGGTGCTCAGCGTCATGCTGATGCTGGCCATCAAGGGCATCGCGCCCTGGGCTGCCATTTGCATTTTGCTGGCCAAGGAGGCGCTGATGCTCCTGGGCGGGCTGTTGCTGTACAGACGGAATATCGTGGTCTATGCGATGCCCATCGGCAAGATCGCCCAGCTTGTGACGGTGGTAGCCTTGATCGCATGCTTTTTTCATGAACACTTCGTGTCCCCGGTACCGCCGGTCCACCTGTACCTGCTGTGGGCGGGCGTCTCGCTGGCGGTGATATCATTGGTGTACTACGCCAAACAAAACGGCGTCAAACTGTTTCAGGCCCAAAGCGGCCAGGATGACCAGGACTGCAGGAGGTAGAAAGGATGCTGCAACAACCGCTCAGAGAAGGGCTGACCTTTGACGACGTACTGCTGGTACCCCGCAGGAGCGCCGTGCTGCCCAGGGATGTTGACCTGTCCGTGCGCCTGACGGACAAGATTCGTTTGAATATCCCGCTGCTGTCCGCCGCCATGGATACGGTGACCGACGCGCGCATGGGCATCGCGATGGCACGCGAAGGCGGGCTGGGCGTGATCCACAAAAACATGAGCATGCAAGCGCAGGCCGGTCAGGTGGACAAGGTCAAGCGTTCCGAGCACGGTGTCATCACCGACCCGTTTTTTCTTTCCCCCCATCACCTGATCTCGGACGCCAAGGCACTGATGGCGCGCTATCGCATCTCCGGCGTTCCCATCACTGATGAGAAGGGCGTGCTGGTGGGTATTTTGACCAACCGCGACCTGCGCTTCGAGGAGGATGACAGCAAGCGGATTTCAGAAGCCATGACCAGCAAGAACCTGGTGACAGCGCCCGTGGGCACGACACTGGAGGACGCCAAGAAGCTGCTGGCCGCCCACCGGATAGAAAAACTGCCTCTCGTGGATGAGGGCTATCATCTCAAAGGCCTGATCACGATCAAAGACATTGAGAAGAACATCAAATACCCCAATTCCGCCAAGGATTCCAACGGGCGTTTGCTGTGCGCGGCAGCGCTGGGCGTCAACAAGGAGACGCTGGAGCGCGCGCGGGTATTGGTCGAGCAAAAGGTGGATGTGCTTTCACTGGATACCGCGCACGGTCACAGCCTGGGCGTGCTGAAAATGGTGGAAGCCCTGCGCGAAGCCTATCCGGACATCACGCTGATTGCAGGCAATGTTGCCACGGCAGCTGCCACCAGAGACCTGATTCTCGCGGGTGCGGACATCATCAAGGTGGGCATTGGCCCGGGCTCCATTTGTACCACGCGCGTGGTGGCCGGTACCGGCGTGCCGCAGATTACCGCCATTGCGGATTGCGCCCAGGAGGCGGACAAGCACGGCGTGCGCGTCATCGCTGACGGCGGCATCAAGTATTCCGGCGACATCGCCAAGGCCCTGGCCGCCGGCGCCAGCGCCGTCATGCTGGGCAGCCTGTTTGCCGGCACCGAGGAAAGCCCGGGCGCCACCGAGATCTATCAGGGACGCTCCTTTAAAGTCTACCGCGGCATGGGCTCCCTAGGCGCGATGGAACAGGCCTATGGATCAGCTGACCGCTACTTCCAGGAAGACGCCAAAAAGCTGGTGCCCGAAGGTGTGGAGGGGCGCGTCCCCTACAAGGGCCCGCTGGCGGACACCGTCTACCAGATGGTGGGCGGGCTGCGCTCAGCGATGGGCTACTGCGGCACAGCCACGATCGATGAATTGCGCAGGGACGCCGAGTTTGTGCGCATCACCAACGCAGGATTGACCGAGAGCCACCCGCATGACATCTTCATTACCAAGGAAGCGCCCAATTACTACAGTATGAACAGCTAAACAAGGGTTTCCGGGGCTGAGCAAGTCCCTTTGTTTTTATACAGGCACAGGAGGCAGACATGCTGCGGGTGGGTTTGTGCGCGCAGTTGAGCGAGACATCAAACATCACAGCGAATATGGCGCGCATGGAAGACATGGCAGGCGCAGCGCGCAGGCAGGGCCTGGACGCGATCTTCCTGGGCGAGGCCTATTTGCAGGGGTTTGACAGCCTGCGCTTTCAGCCTGAGCATGACAGGGAGATCGCGCTGGGCATCAGCAGCCAGCCGATTGAAGGCATCCGAAAGATGGCGCGAAACCACCGGCTTGCCGTCGGATTCGGCTTTTATGAGCTGGCGCATGAATTATTCTACGCGAGCTATCTGGTGCTTGACCGATTCGGCGACACACTGTGCCATTACCGCAGGCTGTCCTCCGGCTGGCGTTATCCGGACAGTCCGGCTTGCTATCAGGAGGGAAAAACCCTGACTCATTTTGAGATCAGGGGCATCAAAATCGGCCTGATGGTATGCGGTGATTTCTGGACTGAAGCCCTGATGGGCAGCATCCATGCGCTTGAGCGCATGGCGGACGCAATGCTGTGGCCGGTCCACTGCGATTATCCGCTGGCCGACTGGGAAAACGGAATCCGGGACGAGTACAGGGAACGCTCCGGAATCCTGACGAAGCCCGTGATGTTTGTCAACAACCTGCATCCGGCGCCTGATCGCGCCAAAGGCGGCGCGTACTGCTGGCATAAGGGAGAAACGCAGGGAGCTCTCAGCGCAGGACAAGCCGGAATGCTTGCGGTCAGCCTGCCCCTTATGGCTTTGCGGCCGGGTGCATACACGCGATGACCTCGCTGGTCAGCGCGCCATGGACGCCGTGGATTTGTTCCGCCAGCCTGCCGGCCAAACCCAGCCACAGGCAGGCGGTGCGGGCGGTTTCAAAGCCCGGGGCATCCGGCTGCTGGGCCGTCAGACCGGCCAGAATGCCGGTCAGCGCATCCCCGCTGCCGCCCTTGGACAGCGCCGGTGAACCAAGGATGTTCAGCGCAGCGCGCTGCCCGTCGCAGATCACGCTGCAGGCGCTTTTGAGCACCACTGTGCAGTCATAGCGTTCCTGGAGCGCCTGCGCTGAGCCCAGCGGGTCATTGAGGATCTGTGACAGCGGGACATCCAGCAAGCGCGCGGCCTCGCCCGGGTGGGGCGTGATGACAGCCTTCTCACCCAGCTTCATGGGCTTTGAGGCCAGCAGGTTGAGCGCGTCCGCGTCCCATACGCTGCGTCTGTCCGGATTCCATAAGCCCAGGATATTCTCCCATAGATCCTCAGACTGCCCCAGGCCGCTGCCGAGGGCCAGCACCTCATGGCGGGGCGTCTTTGTAAGCGCCCGGTCAATGGGAAGGCACATGGCATTTGGCACCAGGGTTTGCAGGATGGGCATGATGTCCGGATCGCATGCCAGCGTGACAAGTCCAGCCCCCGCGCGCAGACAGGCTAGCGCGGCCATGCCCGCGGCGCCGGTCATACCGGCGGAGCCCATGTACAGCAGCACGCGCCCGGCATCCCCCTTGTGCGCGTTGCGCGAGCGCGCCGGCAAGCGCCCGGGCAAGTCCCCGGCTTCCAGCGCAGTAAGAATACATTGCCCTTCCAGCGCCTGATACGCCGCCTCAGGAATGCCAATGGGCAGCATGTGCACCTTCCCCATTGTGTCCAGGTGAGGGCTCAGGCAGTGACCGGTCTTGAGGTGGCCGATTGCCAGGGTGTGGCTTGCGGCGATGACCCCGCCGGCAATCCGTCCGGTCCGGCCATCCATGCCGCTGGGGATGTCCACCGCAAAGACCGGCACCCGCCAGGAGGCGATGACTGCCGAAAGCCGTTCAAGCGCCTCGGGCAGGCAGCCGTGAAAACCAATGCCAAACATGGCGTCCACCACAGCATCCGGCGCGCGCAGCAGGCCTTCCCGCGCGGCCGGCTCATCCCACAGGATCACAGGGATGTCCAAAGCCTTTATATAGGACAGGTTGGTCTGCGCATCCGCTGTTTCGGGCGCGCCCAGCAGCAGCACGCGCGGCTTGCCGCCGTTTTTCAGGCACAGGCGCGCCATGGCAAGGCCGTCTCCGCCATTGTTGCCCTTGCCTGCCAGATACAGGATATCCTTGCCCTTCACGCCGTGAAGTTCCTGCGCGACGACCTGCTGCGCGGCGCGGGCAGCATTCTCCATCAGCAGCAGGCTGGGCACGCCAAGTGAAAAAGCGCGCGCTTCCAATGCGCGCATTTGCTGCGGGTTTACAATGATGTGCATTCACCCTCCAAAACACAAAAAGCGCTGGCTAGGCCGCCATCATGCGTGATGCTCAGATGCGCGCGGTGCGCGCCGGCCTTCCGCGCCGCGTCAAGCGCGCTTGAGCGCAGGTCATAGTATGGGGCGCCGCCGGGCTTGTGCGCGATGACAATGTCCTCCGGGCGGATGCCATCAAAGCCTGCGCCCAGCGCCTTGACAAAGGCTTCTTTGGCGGCAAAATGCCCGGCCATCGACTGCGCGGCGCAGGCGCCGCGGGCCAGGATATAAGCCTGCTCTGCCTGCTCAAAATATCGCCGCAGAAAGCTGCCATCATCAAGCAGCTGCGACATGCGCTGCACCTGGCACAAATCGGTGCCAATGCCGATGATCACTGCGGGGTGTTGATGACGGCGTTGGCCACCGCGCGCGCGGTAACCTCCTGCACCGCGGCGCACAGCTTGACAAAATTGACATCGCGCAGCACACGGCCGGTCGCCATGGAGAAAAGGGTATCGCCATCCATTTGCGTATGGCAGGGACGGATGGTGCGCGCCAGGCCATCATGCGCCACATCGGCCAGGCGGGCAGCCTCGGACTTGGTCAGCTTGCAGTCCACCGCCACCACGCCGATGGTGGTGTTGGTGCCCGGAGCCGGGATGCGCATTTGCATGCGCATGGGCGCGCTGCCAAACAGCAGGCCATCGGCATACACCGGGCTGCCGTCGCTCAGGTGCGCGCTGGCCAGGCACTGGCCTGTATACGGATGATACACATCCCCCACCGCGTTGAGCGCGACCAGCGCGCCCACCGTAACGCCCTCAGGCAAGGTCAGGGAGGCGGTACCTGTACCGCCCTGGTATGGAACGGTGTTTTGCACCAGTTTGCCGATCGTGCAGCCGCAGCCCGCGCCATAGGGCCCCTGCTGGACGCCTTTGCCGGCAGCGGTGACCGCCGCGCGGCCCATGGCCGCGTCCGGGTAAATGCCCGATTCGCCCACGCCCAGGTCAAACAATACAGCGGCGGGCACGATGGGGATGCGGGCAATGCCCATGTCAACACCAACGCCTGACTGCGCCAAAAAGCGCATGACGCCATCCGCCGCCGCCAGGCCAAAGGCGCTGCCGCCGGACAGCACGACCGCATGGGCAACTTCTACCAGGTTTCCAGGCTTGAGCACATCGGTTTCCCGTGTGCCGGGCGCCGCGCCGCGCACGCTGACCCCGGCCATCGCGCCCTCACGCGGCCCTACAACAACCGTGACGCCTGTGCGCGCGGTCTCGTTTTGCGCCTGTCCTACCCGAATGCCATGTACCTTGGTGATATCTCCGGGAAATGCCTGCATCATTCCACTCCTTTCATGGAGCCCTGCTGATTCAGCCAGGCCGCCAAATCCTCCAGAACCTCCTGCCTGTTCGTTTCGTTGAAAACCTCGTGTCGGGCGCCTTCATACAGCCTGATCATTACCTTGCCCAATCCTGCATCACGGTACTGACCGGCCACCGCACGCACCCCTTTTCCCATGCCGCCCACCGGGTCGCGGCTGCCGGAGAGCAGCAGCACAGGCAAACCGCCCGGCAGATTATTCAAGCGCGCTGTCCTGCTTAAATTCAACAGCCCGTCAAACAAATCCGCAAAGCCGGAAGCGGTAAACACAAAGCCGCACAAGGGATCGGAAAGGTAAGCCTGCACCTGTTGCGCGTCCCGGCTCAGCCAATCACAGGCTGTGCCGCCGGCGCTGGCAAAAGGCCTGTTGTTGGCGGAAAAAGCCAGCCGGTCCAGCAGGGCCGAGGGCTTGTGCCCCCGCCCTAACAGACACAGCGCTTTGGCAGGCAGCAAACCGGCTATGCACAGCGGTTTTGGATGCCAGCCGGTACCGGAGATCACCAGGGCTTCCAGGCCATCCGGATAACGCAGGGCATATTCCCGCGCCAGAAAGCTGCCCATGCTGTGGCCAAGCAGGACGCGCGGCAGCCCCGGGGCAGCCAGGCTGTCCATCACGGTTTTGAGGTCCTCGACCAGGCGGCTCCAGCCATCCCGCTTGGCGAACCAGCCCAGGCGGGGCGCCTCGGCCCCATGGCCCAAATGGTTGTAGCCGGCCACCAGGTAGCCGCGCCCGGCAAGCGATGCTCCTACATGATCATAGCGCGCGATGTGCTCAGCCATGCCGTGGGACAGCAGCACAAGCGCACGCGGCGCGCCTGCAGGCTGCCAGAGGCTGACGCTGCGCGGATAAGGAGTATGGCCGGGGAAGGGAATGGTTTGCATAAGACGCCCCTCAGGGCTGGTAGAGCCCCAGCTTCTTGTACACCCTGCGCAGCGTGCGGCCGGCCAGCGTCCGGGCGCGCTCGGCGTTGTTTTGCAGGGTTTTTGCCATATAGTCCTTATCGCTGATCAGCTCGCGGAAGCGCTGCTGAATGGGTTTGAACGTCTCGATGGTTACCTCGGCGGCCTCCTGTTTCAGTTCGCCGTAGCCGTGGCCGGCCAGACGGCTGACCAGGGATTCCATATCTTCCCCGCCCAGGACGGACAGGATGGTAAGCAGGTTGGACACGCCGGGCTTGTTTTCCGGATCGTAGCGGATCTCGGTCTCTGAATCGGTCACTGCGCGGCGGAACTTGCGCGCGATGACATCCGGGCTGTCCAGCACCGCGACAAAGCTGTCCTCCTGGTCGGACTTGGACATCTTTTTCATGGGGTCGCTCAGGCTTTGGATCTTGGCGGTTTCCTCCTGAATGTCCGGCTCCGGCACCTTGAAGGTGCCTGGATGAATGGCATTGAAGCGCAGCGCGATGTCGCGGGCGATCTCCAGATGCTGCTTCTGGTCGGCGCCCACGGGCACGACATCCGTCTGATACAGCAGGATGTCCGCCGCCATCAGCACCGGGTAGGTGAACAGCCCGGCGTTGATATTGTCCTTGTGCTGCCTTGCCTTGTCCTTGAACTGGGTCATGCGGGACAGCTCGCCCATGTAGGTGAAGCAGTTGAGAATCCAGGCCAGCTCGGCGTGCTGGGGCACATGGCTCTGGCAATAGATGATGCTGCGCTCAGGGTTGAGCCCGGCGGCGATATACAGCGCAGCCAGCTCCAGGCTGTTGCGGCGCAGGGTCGCGGGTTCCTGGCGCACGGTGAGCGCGTGCAGGTCGACAATGGAAAACAGGCAGTCATAATCGCTCTCCAGGCGCAGGAAACTGCGCATGGCGCTCATGTAGTTGCCCAGGTGGATGCTGCCGGATGGCTGGATGCCGGAAAACAGAACCGGCCGTCTGGTAGGTTCGCTCATAACGTCCTCGCTTGCTTTACAGTTTCATTTCCTGTTTGACCGCCTTGAAGGCCCCGACCGCGCGGTCAAGGTCCTCATAGCTGTGGGCGGCGGAAATCTGGGTACGGATGCGGGCCTTTCCCTGGGGAACCACGGGATAGCTGAAGGCGATGACATACACGCCATGCGCCAGCATGCGCGTGGCCATCTCCTGCGCAACATGCGCGTCATACAGCATGACCGGCACGATCGGGTGTTCGCCCGGGAGCAGCTCAAAGCCCAATTCGTCCATTTTACTGCGGAAATAGCCGGCGTTCTCATGCACCCGGTCACGCAGTTCGGTAGAGGACTCCAGCAAATCCAGCGCCTTGAGCGTGGCGGCGCAAATGGTGGGCGCAAGGGAGTTGGAGAACAGGTAGGGCCTTGAGCGCTGGCGCAGCAGATCCACAATGGGCTGCCGGGCAGCGGTGAAGCCGCCGGAAGCTCCGCCCAGGGCTTTACCGAAGGTGCTGGTGATGATGTCCACCCGGCCCATGACGCCACAGGCCTCATGCGTGCCCCGGCCGGCCTGGCCCATGAAGCCGGTGGCATGGCTGTCATCCACCATGACCAGGGCGTCATAGCGTTCAGCCAGGTCGCAGATGTCCTTGAGCCTGGCCAGGTAGCCATCCATTGAGAAAACGCCGTCAGTGGCAATCAGGCGGATACGGCAATCCTGGGTATCCCTGAGGTGCTGCTCCAGTTGCGCCATGTCGCTGTTTTTGTAACGAAGCCGCCGCGCCTTGCACAGGCGGATGCCGTCAATGATGGAGGCATGGTTGAGCTCATCGGAAATGACCGCATCGTTCTCGCCCAGCAGGGTTTCAAACAGGCCGCCATTGGCGTCAAAGCAGGAGGAATACAAAATCACATCGTCCATTTGCAGGAAGGCAGCCAGGCGCTGCTCCAATCGCTTGTGGATGAGCTGGGTGCCGCAGATGAAGCGCACGCTGGACAAGCCAAAGCCCCAGGTATCATACGCGTCGCGCGCCGCCTTGATCACACGGCTGTCATTGGACAGGCCCAGGTAGTTGTTGGCGCACAGGTTGAGAACATCCTGGTTTTGGGTGGTGTCAATGCGGCTCATTTGCGGGGTGGTGATGACGCGTTCCTCACGCCAGGTGCCGGCCTTGCGGATGTCCTCAAGCTGCTGTAAGTACACGTCAAGAGCTTTCTTCTTTGCCACGGGAGCCTCCTTCATCATAGTAAATACTGTGTCCTGCTTACTGCCATTCCAGGATAATCTTGCCGCTCTCCCCTGTGTTCATGATGGCAAAGGCCTCATCAAAGCGCTGGTAGGGAAAACGATGGGTGATCAGCGGCCGCAAATCCAGTCCGGACTGTATCATGGCCGCCATCTTGTACCAGGTTTCATACATCTTGCGGCCATAGATGCCCTGCAAGGTCAAGCCCTTGAAGATGAACTTGTCCAGGTCGATGGCCGGCTGCCTGCCAAACAGGCCCAGCAGCGCGATTTGACCGCCGTTTCGCATCAGGTCCAGCATCTGCTTCAAGGCCGATTCCGCACCTGACATTTCCAGCCCCACATCAAAGCCCTCCACCATGTTCAGCTCACCCATGACCTGCGCCAGGTCTTCCCGCGCCACGTTGACCGTGCGCGTGGCGCCCAGTTTGCGGGCCAGTTCCAAACGGTAGTCCTTCAGATCGGTAATGACCACATTGCGCGCGCCGTTGTGCCGGCAAATGGCGGCCGCCATCACGCCGATGGGGCCGGCGCCGGTAATCAGCACATCCTCCCCCACCACGTCAAACATCAGGGCGGTGTGGGTGGCGTTGCCGAAGGCGTCAAAAAAGGAGACGACCTCCTCATCCAGGTCCGGGCTGATGGGGATGCAGTTGCTGGCGGGAATGCACAGGTACTCGGCAAAGGCGCCGTCGCGGTTCACGCCCACGCCCTGGGTAAATTTACACCACTGGCCGCGTCCGGCCCGGCAGTTGCGGCACTGGCCGCAAACCAGATGCCCCTCACCGGAAACTGTCTGGCCAACCTCAAAATGCTTGACCATGCTGCCGATTTGGGCGATCTCGCCCACATACTCATGCCCGATGGTGATGGGCGGCTTGATGTGGGCTTGGCTCCAGGAATCCCAGTTGTAGATGTGCAGGTCCGTACCGCAAATGGCTGTTTTATGAATCTTGATCAGCACCTCGTCCGGGCCGGGTTCCGGACGGGGCACCCGGGTCAGCGTCAGACCGGGCTGCGCGGCCTGTTTCACCAGAGCATCCATCAGCATGATAACACCCTCCTTGTCTTCATGAAGTTCATCCCGCTGCTGCGGAGAAGCTGTCATCAGCCTACCGAGTGGCTGTAGACAACAAAGGAATTTTCCAGAAAAGTCTGCCAGAGAGAGAACTCCTGCTCTTTCTCGGGCGGGAAGCGCATCTCCAGCACCAGGCAAGTATCCATTCCGTTTTGCGGGTCAAAATACGCCAGCCGCACAAGGCCCGGAGCGAAGAGAAGCAAACGGCTGTTTTCCAGATTCGCGCCGCAACGCTCATCGTCGCCGTTCTGCTGAAGCCAGTCAGCCTTCAGCGCTTCCAGTGTGCCGGGCACATCCCGGACATTCAGCGTCACCGCGCCATCCTCGCTTGACAGGCTGAGGAAGGTTCCCTCCTGCTTGAGTTCCTGCGTCAAAAAATCCGGATACTGCACTTCAAAACGTTTTTTTTGTATGTGCAGCATAAAGCCCGCAGGCGCATAGCGCTCAGGCAGGGAAAAGCCCGACAGGGAAAAGCCCAGCAGGGCATCCGCCTGGGGGCGCAGCCACAGGTCAAGATGCCCCAACCAGGTCAGGCTTTCCTCCGGCGCCTCCACAGCGCCCGCAACAATGCCATTGAGGCGGAAAACGTCAGCCTTGAGAATCATCTCTTCCTCAGTGAGGGCGATGTCATGGATATGGGCGCCGATAAAATCCTCCTGGCGGGCTGTGTCAAAGCGCAGCACATCCTCTTCCAGGCTGACACCGGGATAAACGGGGACCGCGAACTCCGGCAGGTCCTGTACAAAAAACAAACGCCTGGCGGCCTCCTGCGCCTTCTGCCGGGAAAGACGCACGGCAGTGTCGGAGGCCTCAACCACCAGCAGGTGGCTGCTGAGCGCCTGGCAGAGCAGCCCCTCCATCAGCGGGCTGCCGGGCGGGGTGCCATCCTGGAAGTGGACAATGCCCTGACGTATGGCAACTGCGGCTACGGCATCCGCCAGCGGCTGGATCTGCGCGATCAGCTCCGCGTGCTCCAGCGCGGCCGGGGTCAGGCTGCGTGTGGGAGCCGCCTGCGCTGACAGGATCATCAGCAGCGCCAAGGCCAGAACAAGGGTTAATCTCTTCATCGATTCTCTCCTGCGGAGTTGTTGCGCCGGGCGAGGTGCCTGGCGACCGCCAGCACCGCGATGTTGCCCTCTCCAGCAGCCTTGGCCGCCTGCAACGGTGCGCCTGTGATGTCGCCCGCGGCGAACACGCCCGGAACGGATGTCATCAAATCATTGTCCAGCACAAGCCTGCCGTTTTCGGTTTGCACCTCGGGAATCAGCTGGGTCATGGCAACCGCCGGGCGCAGGATAAAGGCGCCGTCAGCCGTCACCTCACCCTGATCGGTCTCAAGGACAAGCTGCTCACCCTTGGCCAAAAGCTTCAGCGGTTTGCCGGGCAGCTGCCTTACCTGGGGCGGCAGACCGGCTGTGTTGTGCGGCCGCTCCTTGACATACAGCACCTTGGCCAGGGTGGACAGAAAGACGGCTTCCTCCACCGCTTCCTCATCCGAGGCGATGACCAGCACCGTGCCATCCTTGTAAAACATGCCGTCACAGGTAGCGCAATAGCTGACGCCCCGGCCGACCAAATCCTCCTCCCCGGGAAGGGGCGCGACCCGCGCGGTTCCCATGGCGAGGATGACCGACTTGCCTGTATATATGTCGTTGCCGGCCAGCACTAAAAAGCTGCCGTCCATGGGCATGACGCGGCGCACCAGCGCGCGGACAAACTCGGCGCGCATCCCCCGGGCATGCTCCCGCAGGTGCCTGAGCAGCGCCGGACCCTTGATGCCCGGAAAACCGGGGTAGTTGTCGATCTGCCCGGTCTTGCCCAGCGCGCCGTCACCATTGTAGATGACCAGGGTATTCAGGTTGCGCTGCCGCGCCGTAATCGCAGCTGAGCAGCCAGCGACCCCGCCGCCTACGATAATGACATCATACTCCATCAGGTTTGCTCACCTCCACCCATTCGATTCTGCGGCCTGAAACGCTCTTCACCTTGAAATCCAGGCCCTCTATCGTCACCTCCGGCTGGCTGCCATCCTCAGGGATGCTGTTCATCTGGCTTAAGATCAGCCCGCCGACGGTATCATACTCATCATTGACGGGCAGCGACTGTCCGCTAAGCTCGTTGAAGGACTCCACATCCAGCGTGCCGGCCACACGCCAGCGGTTCTCGCCAAGCTGCTCAAACTCCTGCTGATCCTGAGGATCATACTCATCATAGATGTTGCCGACAATCTCCTCCAGCAAGTCCTCCATGGTGATCAGGCCGCTGGTGCCGCCATACTCGTCCACCACCACCGCCATATGGAACTTGTTGCGCTGCATGTCCCGGAAGAGCAAATCGGTGCGTACGGTCTCCGGCACAAAATGCGCCTCTCGGATGATCTCGCTCAGCGGCAAGGGCGATTCGCTTTGCAGGTTCAGGAGAAACTCGCGCGTGAACAAGGTGCCGATGATATGGTCCAAATCCTCCTCATACACCGGAAAACGAGACAGACCGGTCTGGCCAATCAGGGCGATGATTTCCTCATTGCTGTCATCCACCCAGACAGCGTAGACATCGGTCCGGTGGGTCATGCACTCCGCAGCGGTCATGTTGTTGAACTCAAAAACGTTCTTGATCATCTCGCGCTCGGCTTCCTCTATGGCGCCCTTTTCCTCGCCCACATCCACCAGCATGCGGATCTCATCCTCGGTGATCTCCTGCGTAGGCAGCATGACATCCATGCCGAACACACGCAAAATGCAAAAGGACAGCCTGTCCAGCATAAAAGCAAAGGGCCTGAACAGGCGATCGATCACATAGGCAAGCGGGAAGAGGAAGCGCGCCGTGGAGCGCGGCTTGTGCGCGGCAAAGCGCCGGGGCAGCACGACAGCGATCAACTGCATCAAAAAAACAAGCACCAGGCACCCCAACAGCATCCACAGGAAATAGACGCTAAAATCCGTGCCTGACTGCCCGGCGCGCAAGTGCCACATCAGGATACCGGCATTCAGCATGGCCAGCAGCATCATGCACACGCGTATGCCCGAGGGAGAGGCTGTCAGGGCGCGCGCCCTGACCTCTGCCTTGTCGGCCTTGTCTCCTTCTTCATCGGCAGCGCGGCGATGGCTGAGGTTGATCTGCTGTGCGGCTGATTCAGCAGCCGAAAGCAGCGCATATAACAGGAAAAACGCCAGTTGGATAATGACTGATAAGGCTGTAGGGTCAGGTTCCACAGGATCCATAAGGCATAATCTCCCCTTTCAATGGGCAGTATAACACACGCATACGCCTTTTGTCACCAGCGCGGCGTACCTTATATAAAATGAGCGCGAAGAGACAGTGTTGCCTCAAATAAGAATGAGCGCGAAAAGAGTATGCTGATTGAATGAAAGGGAAAGTATCAATGGCGACAAGAATTGAGGTTACCAAACAACTAAAAGGATC